>CALAOB010000136.1 GCA_937927445.1 uncultured Oribacterium sp.
GCGAAGGCATTGGCCGTCATGGCGACGATCGGGATGGTCTTGCCATCCGGGCGGTCGGCCATGCTGCGGATCGCCTGGGTCGCTTCGTAGCCGTTCAGCTGCGGCATCATGATGTCCATGAGGATGAGGTCGAAGCTGCCGGCAGGCGCGGCGCGGAACTGGTCGATGACGTCCTGACCGTCGATGGCGCGGGTAACCACCATGTCCTTCTCCTCGAGGAGCGTGATCGCGATCTCGGCGTTCAGGTCGTTGTCCTCCGCCATCAGCACACGGATGCCCTGGAGGTCACGCTCTGTGCAGCCCGTCTCCGACTTCTTCTCTGGCGCGACGTCTGCGATCCGGAGCGGCAGCTCGACGGTGAAGGTCGTGCCGACGCCCTGCTTGCTCTTCACATGGATCTCGCCGTTCATCATGTCAACATAGCGCTTCGTGATGGCCATGCCGAGCCCGGTGCCCTTGTAGTTCGTGCGGGCGCCGTCGTTCTCCTGGGCGAACTCCTCATAGAGATGCGCCTGGAACTCCTCGCTCATGCCGATGCCGGTGTCCGAGATGCGGTAGCGCACCTGGACGTGCTTCCCGTCGCCGACCGGCTGGTCCTCCACCTCGAAGCGGATCGTGCCGCCGTCCTTCGTGAACTTGATGGCGTTACTGAGGATGTTGATCAGCACCTCACGGATGCGGAGCTCGTCGGCGTACACATACTTCGCCGTCGGTGTCCCACGCGTGACGACAAACTCGATATTCCGTCCCTGCAGGAAGCCATGCGCCACCGCCAGCACGGTATCCGTGATCTCGGTGATGTCACACGGCACCGGCTCGTACATGATCTTGCCGCTCTCGATGCGGCTGATGTCGAGCACGTCGTTGATGAGCGACATCAGGTAGTCCGAGCTCTTCATGATCTTCTCGAGGCAGTTCCGGACCTTCTCCTCCGGACTCATCGAAAGTGCGATGTTCGTGAAACCGATGATGGCGTTCATCGGGGTACGTATATCGTGCGACATACTGTTCAGGAAGGTCGTCTTCGCCACGTTGGCAGCATTGGCCTCGCGTGCCTCCGCGAGCGCCGCCTCGAGCTTTCGCTGCCCGACCACCAGTCGCGACAGGAGCAGCAGGAGGACGCCAATGATGGCGACCGCGATGAACATCACGGTGCCTGCATTGGCCTGGATAAATCCATGCAGTGTGACCTGATCGTTCGTGATCGAGTTCTCCGCAAGCACGACGCCGGTCAGAAGGCTCGCGGACTGGGCGATCGCCTTATTGACGATGGTGCCGACCCGCCGGTCATCCTTCATCGTGACCATCACGAGCTTCTGTCGATTCGCGATCTCCGCAAACGACAGCTTCTTCATCAGCGGATTGTCGTCCAGCTCGTTGATGCGGGCAGACGCGATGATGGTCGCATCCGCCTCGCCATCGAGGATCGCCTGGAGGCACTCATTGAAGGTCGCATATTTTCTGGTGGTGATGTCCTTTGAGGAGACACTCACGATCTGGTCCGAATAGAGGGAAGCGCCGGTCGTGGCAATGACAGCGGAGTTATCGTCGAAGCTGTGGCCCTTATAGATGACCACCGGGGTCACCTCATAGATGGCGTCGGTCGCCACTGCGCCCATCTGCTCCAGCACATCGAGATCACGGATGATCGGTCCGGCGAGGTCAATTTCGTTACGCTGCAGTGCCTCCCTCATCTCATCGGTCGTGGTATAGGGCTGCGTGATGATCGTGATGCCATACTGCTGCGCGATGGTGTCCAGCACCGTCTTCAGGATGCCGGAGAGCTCGCCGTCCCGGGTGCCGCTGAACGGGAATTTATCATCGAAGTAGCCGACACGGATCGTGTTC
This sequence comes from uncultured Oribacterium sp., assembly GCA_937927445.1. Lineage (GTDB taxonomy): Bacteria > Bacillota > Clostridia > Lachnospirales > Lachnospiraceae > Oribacterium. Next base: position 1,849 of record CALAOB010000136.1, read on the forward strand.
TGATGGTCCGCGAGCCATTTCTTCTCCTGAAGGTTCAGCAGGAAGTTCCGCGAGGACTTGTTTTCGTACTGGGCGACCAGTTTGCGGCTGTAATCCGAATCGCTCGTGTTGATCTCCACCATGGCTGCGTTCAGCTCAGAAAGGAGGTCGAGTCGCTTCGTGTTCACAGCGAAGTAGTAGTCACCGCCACCGACACTCGTGATCGAGACAGCATCGCTGTCCATGATAAGGCCGGGTGCCACGATGGCATCGAGTGTTCCATACACCAGCGCCTCCGTCAGCGCCTGATCATCCGTGCATGGCACGACCGTGGCCTCGATCTGCTTCGTCTCCAGCCACTGCTCGAGCAGCTTCTCCGGATAGGTGTCACTGTTGACGCCGATGCGGCAGCCCTCCAGTGCACTGTAGCCGCCCTCGGCCAGCGCCTCGTGTTTCCGGTTGGTAAAGAGCCAGAACTCTTCGGATCCCTGTGGATAGGACGAAAAGCGCATCCGCCGGGAACGGTCGAGAGTGTAATTGACGTCCCCCATCAGATCGATCTCACCGTTCTCGAGCATCTCGAGACACTCGCCGAACGGCGCGTAGACATACTCATAATTCCAGCCCGTCAGACTCGCGATTTTCTGCAGGTACTCATAGCCTGCGCCGCGCTTATGCTCGTCCGCGCCACCCTCCTGAAAATTCCGGGAGGTGAAATAACCGACACGGACGGTTTTTGATTCGGACGGCGAATCGGTGGCAGGCGCCGGGGCAGTGGAAGGCGCCGCTGCGGCTACGGGCAATGTTGTCGTGCCGGACAGCGGTGCAGTAGCGGTCGATGTTTCGGTACCGGACGCCGGCGCGGTGGCGAGCGATGTCTCGGTGCCGGACGCCGGCGCGGCTGTCGCAGCGCTCGTCTCCTCTGCATAGACCGGTGTCGGGCGCACGCACAGCGTGAACAGCAGCGATGCGCAGAGCATCAGCAGTGCAAGTGATTTTTGTGTAAGATATTTCCGAATTCCAGACCTCATCGCGACCCCCGTCGGCGCAGCAGTATATCTCTCCGTTCCTGCGCCGGACATACTTGTGTACATTTTAACATGTTTTAAGCTGAATATATACTTCTCATTTCCCTGGGTTTTGAGTGGTAACATACCTGCGCCAAAGAAGCCGGCGGGATATCCGGCCGGCTTTTCAGTGGCTTCCAGGCGCTTTTTTCGTCTCAGGCTATGGAATCCTCGCCGACATGTGATAAACTATGTGAAAGTATGGCCAGTCCACACATAAAAAAGATTCTTCTATAGAAAGAACAGGAGACATATATGAAAAAGGCGTTAATTACAGGTATCACAGGTCAGGATGGTTCCTATCTGGCAGAGCTTCTGCTGGAGAAGGGCTACGAGGTGCACGGTATCATCCGTCGTGCGTCGGTTTCCACGACTGAGCGCATTGACCACATCCTCGATAAGCTGATCATCCACGAGGGCGATCTTTCCGACTCCTCCAGCATCATCCGTATCGTGCTTCAGGTGAAGCCGGACGAGATCTACAACCTTGCGGCACAGTCCCATGTACAGGTTTCCTTCGAGGCGGCTGAGTACACCGGTGACGTCGACGCACTCGGCGTGCTTCGTATCCTCGAGGCTGTCCACACCGCGGGTCTCGACAAGACCTGCCGCGTATACCAGGCATCCACATCCGAGCTCTTCGGTAAGGTCGAGGCGGTTCCGCAGTCCGAAACGACCCCGTTCCATCCGTTCAGCCCGTACGCCGTTGCGAAGCAGTACGGCTTCTGGATGATGCGTCAGTATCGTGACGCTTACGGCATCTTCGCCTGCAACGGCATCCTCTTCAACCACGAGTCCGAGCGCCGCGGCGACAACTTCGTCACCCGTAAGATCACGCTTGCTGCCGGCCGCATCGCCTGCGGTCTCCAGGATCACCTCGAGCTCGGCAATCTCGATTCTCTCCGTGACTGGGGTTACGCGAAGGATTACGTTGAGTGCATGTGGCTGATCCTCCAGCAGGACGAGCCGGATGATTACGTCATCGCGACCGGCGTACAGCACACCGTCCGTGAGTTCACCACCCTCGCATTTGCGAATGATGGCATCGAGCTCGAGTGGCGCGGCGAGGGCATCGACGAGAAGGGCTACGATAAGAAGACCGGTAAGATGCTCGTCAGTGTCAACCCGAAGTGGTACCGCCCGACCGACGTCGTGAATCTCTTAGGTGACCCGACGAAGGCGAGAACGAAGCTCGGCTGGAATCCGCAGAAGACCAGCTACGAGGAGCTCTGCCAGATCATGGCCGAGCACGACCTTCAGCTCGCAAAGAAGGAAGCAGGGCTCCAGTAAGATCGGACGCCCATCGATGGCAGGCAGTGCCATCGGAGTAAATTCGGAAACATTGGCATGGGCAGGTGGCGCAGATCGAAACGCCGGCCTGCTCATGTGATTTACATGGAGAAATATATGGAAAAGGTCCTGATTTTTGGCGCGGGCGGCTTCGTCGGAAGCTACCTCTCGCGCGAGTTTCTCGAGCATGGCTACGCCGTGGTCGGGAGTGATAAGGCCACGCGCGGGCAGCTGCCGCCGGAGGTCGCGTTCCACCCGGCGGACCTTCTGAACGCCGCGGAGGTCGAGGCGCTGGTCAATGCTGTCGGCCCGGACATCGTCGTCAACCTCGCCGCGATCAGCAGCGTCGGGGCTTCGTGGGGCATCCCGCAGACGACGATCGAGGTGAACGTGGTCGGTGCCCTCAACATCCTCGAGGCCGCGCGAAAGGCGGAGAAGAAACCGCGCATCCTGTTTGTCGGCTCAAGTGAGGAGTACGTCATCACGGAGCAGGCCATCAACGAGGAAACGGAGCTCAATGCCAGCAATCCGTATGGCATCTCGAAGGTGACGCAGGAGAATTTCGCGGCACTCTACCGCGAGCATTACGGCCTCCGCGTCTACTGCGTGCGTCCGTTCAATCATACCGGCGTCGGCCAGCGCGATTCCTTCGTCCTTCCGAGCTTCTGTAAGCAGGTGGCGGCGATCGAGAAGAGCGGGCAGCCGGGCACGATTCAGGTCGGCAACCTCAACATTGAGCGTGACTTCAGCCACGTGAAGGACATCGTCCGCGCGTACCGCATGATCGTCGAACAGGACGACTGCCGCGCCATCTATAATGTCGGCTCCGGTACGGCCTATAACCTGACCGAGCTGCTCCAGTACGTCACGAAGCTCAGCCAGCAGCCGATCTCCATCGAGGTCGACCCGGCCCGCTTCCGCCCGTCCGACCAGCCACGCATCTGCTGCGACCACCGTCGCATCACGGAAGAACTCGGCTGGACACCAGAGTACAGCGTCTATGACGCACTCCGGGAGATGTATGAGGCATTTCTGAACTAAAAATCAAAGATCGAAGCATCAGGAGCCGGCGGGATATCCCGCCGGCTTCTTTGCCTACAGCGCGTGCACCGCGTCCGCCATCTGTTTCACGTATTCCTTCACCGGGCCGGCGGCGTCCGTTCCATGCTTCGCGATGAGCTTGATGATCGCGGAGCCGACGATGGCACCGTCCGAGAGGGCGGCCATCTTCGCGGCCTGCTCCGGGGTCGAGATGCCGAAGCCGACGGCGCATGGCACCTTCGAGTTCTTTTTGACGAGGGCGGTCATCGCGCCGATGTCCGTCGTGATCTCGCTGCGGGTTCCGGTGACGCCGAGGGAGGATACCATATAGAGGAAGCCCTTCGCTTCCTTCGCGATCATCGCGATGCGGTCCTCCGAGGTCGGCGCGATCATCGAGATCAGGTCGATGCCATAGCGGTCAAAGACCTCCGCAAACTCCTCGCGCTCCTCGTATGGCACGTCCGGGAGGATGATGCCATCGACACCTGCCGCCTGCGCCTGTGCAGCGAAGCGCTCACAACCGTAGGAAAAGACGACATTGGCATAGGTCATATACACGAGCGGGATCGTCACCGTCGCGCGGAGCTTCTTCGTGAGCTCGAACACCTTATCCGTCGTGGTGCCGGCCCGAAGCGCCACCTCGTCGGCCTCCATGATGACCGGACCCTCCGCCGTCGGATCCGAAAACGGGATGCCGAGCTCGATCAGATCCGCGCCGCCCTCGACGGCCGCCTCGACGATCTTTTCCGTCGTCGCGAGGTCTGGATCACCCACCGTGATGAAGGCGATGAACGCCTTCTTATTCTGAAATGCATCTGCTATACGATTCATGTTTCCACCTTTTCTTTCCTAAAGTTTTTCTAAACTCGAGTTTATGGGGTCAGACCCCATAAACTCATAAACTGGCGCAAGGGCGTCACTCGTCGTCGCGGATGTTCTCGCCGCGGTAGCGGGCGATCGCCGCGCAGTCCTTGTCGCCGCGGCCGGAGATCGTGATGACGATGGTCTGGTCCTTCCGCATGGTCGGCGCAAGCTTCAGCGCGTAGGCGACGGCATGAGAACTTTCGATAGCCGGGATGATGCCCTCCATCTTCGACATATATTCGAAAGCATTGACCGCTTCGTCGTCCGTCCCCGGTACGTACTGCGCACGGCCGATGTCGTGGAGGTACGCGTGCTCCGGGCCGATGCCCGGGTAGTCGAGGCCGGCGGAGATCGAGTAAACCGGCGCGATCTGACCGTACTCGTTCTGGCAGAAGTAGGACTTCATGCCATGGAAGATGCCGAGGCTGCCGGTGTTGATCGTGGCTGCCGTCTCGAAGGTGTCGATGCCTCTGCCCGCGGCCTCACAGCCGATGAGCTGCACCTCCGGGTCATCGATGAAGTGGTAGAAGGAGCCGATGGCGTTCGATCCGCCGCCGACGCACGCGATGACGGCATCCGGAAGCCGGCCCTCCTTCTCGAGCATCTGCTCCTTGATTTCCTTCGAGATCACCGCCTGGAAATCACGCACGATCGTCGGGAACGGGTGCGGGCCCATGACGGAGCCGAGGCAGTAGTGGGTGTCCTCGATGCGGCTCGTCCACTCGCGCATCGCCTGGGAAACCGCATCCTTCAGGGTGCCGGTGCCGTCCGTAACCGGGACCACCTCCGCTCCGAGAAGGCGCATCTTGTAGACATTGAGCGCCTGGCGCTCCGTATCCACCTTGCCCATGAAGACCACGCACTCCATACCCATGAGCGCCGCCACCGTCGCGGTCGCCACACCATGCTGGCCTGCGCCGGTCTCCGCGATAAGGCGGGTCTTGCCCATCTTCTTCGCGAGCAGCGCCTGGCCGAGGCAGTTGTTGATCTTGTGCGCGCCCGTGTGGTTCAGGTCCTCACGCTTCAGGTAGATCTTCGCGCCGCCGAGGTCCTTCGTCATCTTCTCCGCATAGTAGAGGCGGCTCGGACGGCCCGCATACTCGTTGAAGAGCGTCTGCAGCTCCGCATTAAATTCCGGGTCGTCCTTGTATTTGTTGTACGCAGCCTCGAGCTCGATCACCGCGTTCATCAGCGTCTCCGGGATGTACTGCCCCCCGTGAATACCGAATCTTCCATTCTGATTTGTCATATCTCGTCCTTTCCGGCATCCACTGCCGTTCGTCTTTCTGTTTCAGAGGCCAATGCATCGGCCTTTCCATCGTCACTGAAGCGGTCACGCTTCGCGGGCTGTCGGCCTCGCTTTCGCCGCCCGCTCCGTCATCTTAAGAATTTCGTAAGGGGGTCTGACCCCATTAAATTTTTATAAACTGCGGCGCACCGCGGCGACGAAACGCCGGATCTTCTCCGGGTCCTTCCGTCCGTCGCTTTCCAGCGAGGAACTGGCGTCGACGGCGTAAGGCTGCGCCACGCGGATCGCGTCTTCCACATTGTCGGGGGTTAATCCACCGGCGAGGAAGAAGCGTCGGCGGCAATGCTGCAGGAGCGTCCAGTCGAAACGCTCACCGGTGCCGCCGGCCCCGTGATCCAGCAGGATCTCGTCCGCCGCGGAGGTCTCCGCCCGCCGAATGTCGTCCGCACCCCCGACGCGGAACGCCTTCACGATGCAGAGATTGCTGGATCTTTTACGGATACCGTGCATTTCATCCGAAATGCAGCCTCGCTTTTCCACCTCGCCCGAGCTGTCATCCACCGTGCGTCGCCATCGCGCACCTGCCGTCACAGACCCGGCGGAGGCGTTATCCACCGCAGGCTCACGGATTCCCACAGCGAACCGATCCCGGTACGCGGCGCGGAGCATCGCGATGTAGTCATTGTCCTCCGCGCCGTGAAGCTGCACCATGTCGAGCGGGCAATGCTCCAAGGCCTCCACGATCTCCTCGATGCGGGCGTCCACGAAGACCCCGACGGGACGGATGCGCGGGTCCAGCTGCTGACATAAAATCGCCGCCTGGGCCGGCGCAACGTAACGGCGCCGCATCGGCACGAAGATGAAACCAGCGTACTCCGGAAGGGCTGCATTGACCGCCGCTACATCCGCGGGGGTTCGCAAACCACAGATCTTGATTTTTACTTGTGTTTCCATCATCACTATCCTCTCAGCCGGTCGATTTCTGCCTTCGGGCTGGTGGCGCGCATCAGCTGCTCGCCGATCAGGACCGCATTGACGCCGTTCCGGCGGAGGGTTTCCACGTCCTCCGGGGTGCGGATACCGGATTCGGCGACGAAGATCGTGCCGGCCGGGGCGTGCTCGCGGAGGCGAATGCTGTTGTGAATGTCGACGGTGAAGTCCTTCAGGTTCCGGTTGTTCACGCCGATGATGCGGGCGCCAGCCGCTGCTGCCGAGGCAACCTCCGCTTCGTCATGCGCTTCCACGAGGGCGGAGAGGCCGAGGGAATTGGCGATCTCGATATACGACACAAGCGTTTTCGTGTCGAGAAGCGCACAGATCAGCAGCACCGCCGAGGTTCCGAGAAGTTTCGCCTCGTAGATCATGTACGGGTCCACCGTGAAGTCCTTGCGGAGGCAGGGCGTCTGCACTTCCGCGGCGATCGCCCGAAGGTAGTCGTCGGAGCCCAGGAACCACTTCGGCTCGGTCAGTACGGAAATCGCACTGGCGCCGGCGGCCTCGTACTGCTTCGCTATCTCGAGGTACGGGAAATCCGGCGCGATCAGGCCCTTCGACGGCGACGCCTTCTTGCACTCACAGATGAAGTGGATGTCGCCCGGTGCGCCCAGCGCCCGCTCGAAGCGGAACGGCTCCGTCCTCGACTTAATGGGGTCTGACCCCATTAAATTTTTATTAAATTTTTCTAAACTCGAGTTTATGGGGCCTGGCCCCGGTTTCCTCTCGCAGCGCAAGCGTTCTGCCTTCGCAAGCGCCAGCGCCTCTTCCCGGATCTCCTCCAGAGGTTTCTCTTCTTTTTTCTTCGCTACCCGGACTCTCGCGTAATCTGCCAGCTGATCTAAAATCGTACTCATTTCCAATCCCTTTCGGTCATCGCAGCCCCGCCCCATGAAGTAATCCATCTGTCATCTTAAGAATTTCGTAAGAGGGTCTGACCCCATTAAATTTTTATAAACCGGCGGCTCAGCTGTTGCTGACGGCGATGACGCGATTCAGTGTGTCGAGGGCCTTCCGGGAGTCGATGAGCTCGGCGGCGAGCTTAATGCCATCCGCAAGGCTGTCGGCGGCCTTCGCTACGTAGAGGGCGGCGCCGGCGTTCAGGAGGACGATGTTTCGCTTCGTTCCGGTGATGGTCCCGTTCAGGATACCGCGCGTGATCTCAGCATTGTCCGCGGCCGTACCGCCCACGATTTCGTCCTTTGTGCCACGGGTGAGGCCGAAATCCTCCGGCTGGATGACCGAGGTCCGGTAGAAGCCGTCGCGGATCTCGCAGATCGTCGTCGGGGCGCTCGCGGAGATCTCGTCGAGGCGGTCCTGGCCGTACACCACGAGGCCGCGCTTCACGCCGAGCGCGCTCAGCACCTTCGCCACCGGCTCGACGAGGTACTCATCGTAGACGCCGAGGAGGAACATCTCCGGCTTCGCCGGGTTCGTCAGCGGGCCGAGAATGTTGAAGACGGTGCGGAAGCCGAGCTCCTTGCGAATCGGGCCGACGTACTTCATCGCGGCGTGGTACTTCTGCGCGAACATGAAGCAGAAGCCGGCCTCCTCGAGCATCTTCCGACACAGTGCCGGGTCCTGGGCAATGTTTACACCGAGCGCTTCGAGGCAGTCTGCGGTGCCGGACAGGGATGACGCGGCGCGGTTGCCATGCTTCGCGACCTTCACGCCACCTGCGGCCACCACCATCGCTGCTGTGGTCGAGACATTGAACGAATGTGCACCATCGCCGCCGGTACCGACGATCTCGAGCACCTCCATGCCCGGATGCTCGACCGGCGTCGCCAGCGAACGCATCGCGGTGGCACAGCCAGAGATTTCGTCGATGGTCTCGGCCTTCGTGGACTTCGTAGACAGCGCCGCGAGGAAGGCCGCGTTCTGTGTCGCGCTGGTCTCGCCCCGCATGATTTCGAGCATGGTCTCCCGTGCCTCCTCGTAGCTCAGATCTTCCTTGTTGACGATTTTGATGATGGCTTCCTTAATCATTTCTGCTCCTTTCAGCTCGCGCTGTTATCCCATCGGTGCATCTCTTTTCCCTGTCGCCGCCTGCGTTCATGGGCTGCCACACTCGTCGACGGACGAAACCGGCCTCCCGAAAATTTAATGGGGTCTGACCCCATTAAATTTTTATACAGTTTTTCTAAACTCAAGTTTATGGGGTCAGACCCCATAAACTTCTGCGGCAATAAAAAAGTCCCTGATGAAACGATCTACGTTTCATCAGGGACGATTGAACTTTCTCAGTCGCGGTGCCACCTTGATTCACAGTGAATCTGAAAATACAGATTTCCTGTGCGCTTAACTGGATACCAGCATATCCATGGCAACTGACGTATGCCTTACGTCGTGAAATACTTGAGTGTTTTGGCAGGATAGGTTGACTCGGTCCCAGGGAAGGACCTTCGTCAATTCCTTCGGAACGCAATCGGAGATTGCGCCATATCGGTCGGGATTTTCTGATGAAAATCCCTCGCTCGTTCATCACGCCCTCGGCGGTCCATTTGCATGCGGGTGCTACCACCGGGATTCCACCACCCCCGGCTCTCTGAGGATTCCTTTGCATACGTTATTTCCGCTTCATCGGTTTAAAGTGTTGTATTTGGTTGTGCCTATCGTACTGCGATTGCGCCCGGACCGCAAGCAGATTTTCTGAAACAGTCATGCTTCTTTTTCATAGCAGCCAGAGCCGCTCAGGCACTGTAAGCGCTTCAAAACAGCATCGTGCCTACGGAAATCGAGTGTTTTCGCTCGGTACCGTAGGTACGATGCCGCAGTTTTCGGTACATCATGCCTGATTTCGACACCGCCATCGTAGGCACGACGTGTCTAAATCATGAGAATCATGCCTGCGATGCCCCGAAGCGCAGTGAAAAACCGCCCGAGTCTGATCGACCGGACGGCTTTTCACAAATGCTATTAGGGTTGGAGAATATCTATCGCAAAAATGGAATTACTCCATATATGCGCCCTTCATCGGGCTGACGGCGTGCTGTGCGTAGAGCTTCAGCAGGCCCTTCGTGTACTTCTGTGGCTTTGGCTGCCACTTCGCGCGACGCTCGGCGAGGATGGCGTCCATCTCCTCCGGGGTCTTCGGCTCACCCTTCACGCCGACGATGGCAAGCAGGCGCTGCTCCACATCGATCTGGATGAGATCGTCCTTCTCGACAAGTGCGATCGGTCCGCCGACGGCAGCCTCCGGGCTGACATGTCCGATGACCGGACCACGACTCGCGCCGGAGAAACGGCCATCCGTGATCAGAGCGACACTGGATGCAAGCTTCGGATCCGCGCAGATCGCCTCACCGGTGTAGAACATCTCCGGCATACCACTGCCACGCGGTCCCTCGTAACGGATGAAGATCGCGTCGCCCGGCTTCACTTCGCCGTCGAGTACGGCGGCAATGCAGGCTTCCTCACTGTCATATGGCTTCGCGGTCAGCGTCGCCTTCATCATCTCCTTCGGGCAGGCGGTGTGCTTGATGACACAGCCCTCCGGTGCCAGGTTACCCTTGAGGATCGCGATGCTGCCGTTGGTTCCCTTTGCATTGTCAAAGCTGTGGATGATATCCTCTCTCGTCACCTCACGGCTGAGGCCGGCGGTCTTCTCCTTCAGGATCTCATCACAGTGCTCGTAGAAGCCGTTCTTCTTCAGCTCCTCGAGGTTCTCGCCGAGGGTCTTACCGGTGACGGTCATGACGTCAAGGTGGAGCATCGACTTGATCTCCTCCATGACACGTGGTACGCCACCTGCATAGTAGAAGTACTGTGCAGGCCAGTCGCCGGACGGACGGATGTTCAGAAGATAATGTGCACCACGGTGCATGCGGTCGAAGGTCTCCGCATCGATCTCGATGCCGAACTCATGTGCGACCGCCGGAAGGTGCATGGTTGCATTGGTCGAACCGGAAATCGCAGCGTGAACCATGATGGCGTTCTCGAAGCTCTCCTTCGTCACGATATCCTTTGCGGTGATGCCCTTCTTCACGAGCTCCATGAGCTGCTTTCCGGCATCATACGCTGCCTGCCGGAGTTCCGGTGCCGTGGCTGGCATCAGTGCGGTGCCCGGAAGCATTAGCCCAAGGGCCTCTGCCATAACCTGCATCGTGGAGGCGGTGCCCATGAAAGAGCAGGCGCCACAGCTCGGGCAGGCGTTGTGCTTATAGTAGTCGAGCTGGCTGTTCGGGATCACGCCGGTCTTCTCCCAGGCGTCGAACTTACCGATCTGCTCGAGGGTCAGAAGCTCGTTGATGGCGCAGGCCGGATCGTCAACGACGTACTCCTTCGGGAGTGTGTGGGCCTCCATGACACCACCGGTAACGACGATCGCGCTCATGTCCTTGAGACGACCGATGCTCATCAGCATGGCCGGCATGGACTTATCGCAGCTCGCGATGAAGACGCCGCCATCATATACGCTGGCGTTTGCCTGTGCCTCGACGAGGTTGGTGATCGCATCGCGGTGTGCGAGCGAGTAGTTGATGCCGTCGTGGCCCTGTGCGATACCATCGCACATATCGGTTGCGAAGTAGCGGGCTGCCTTACCACCATTCTCGTTGACGGCCTGCACTGCCTGCTTCACGAACTGATCGAGGTGTGCGCTGCCCGGATGACTGTCGCCGAAGGTGCTCTCCACCATGATCTGCGGCTTGCTAAGGTCCTCGACCTTCCAGCCCATACCCATCTTCAGCGGATCATTCTCCGGTGCCAGTGTACGCACTTCCTGTGAACGTAATTTCATGATTTTATCCTCCTGATACTCTACCCATCTGACGTTTCCAATCCACGGCAGAGCCACGCCCGAAGAACTCTCCGAGGCACAGCTCATCTGTGGATACCCGTGACGGGTTACGTCTTTCATTTTATGATACTTCTATTCACTTCTGAATCAGTGTAAAGGTCTTCGCTGTGTTGTCTGCCTTGATAACCGGCATCGGGAGGCCGGCGTACATGAGGCTCGCGCCCGTCAATTCGAGGCCGAGCTCCGGGATCGTATACACGGCATCCGCGTCGAGGCCACGCAGACGGATATAGATGATACCCTTGTTTGCGCTGCTGCGAAGCTGTACGAAGCTGAAGACGGCGCTCTTCTGATCGTCGGCCACCGACATGAAGGCGACGAATTCGTTCCCTACATCGGTCAGGCGATAGTAGTGGCCGAAGGCGCTCGTCAGTGCGTGCGCCTGATAGTACTGAATCTGGCGCTTCACGGCTTCCTTCTCATCATCCGTGAGCTCATTCGGATCGAGCTCGTATCCGAAGGTGCCATAGTAAGCAAGTGTCGCTCTCGTATCGATCGATACACTGCGCCCGGTCTGCTGATTCGGGCAGACGGAAACATGCGCACCCATGACGGATGGTGGATAGAAGAAAGAGCTGCCGTGCTGGATGCTGATACGTTCGATTGCATCTGTATCATCGGAGCACCAGATCTGAGGTGCATAGTAGAGCACGCCCATATCGAAGCGTCCGCCGCCACCACAGCAGCCCTCGAAGCGGATCTGCGGGAAGGTGGAGGTGAGCTTCTCCATCAGCTTATAGAATCCGAGTACATAGCGGTGGCAGAGCTCGCCCTGGCGATCTGCCGGCAGTGCCTGTGAGAAACGATCTGTCATACTGCGATTCATATCCCACTTGATATAGTCAATGTCGGCATCCTTAAACTCGTCATAAATCTGCTTAAACATGTAATCGACGACTTCATCCCTGCTGTAATCGAGGATCAGCTGATAGCGCTGCCGGCTCGGCTTTCTTCCCGGGATGGCGATGCACCAGTCCGGATGCTCTTCATAGAGCCGGGAGTCTTCACTGACCATCTCCGGCTCGATCCAGATGCCGAACCTGAGTCCCAGACCATGAATTCGCTTTGCGAAGCCGGCGATGCCGCTCGGAAGTTTCTCCAGATTACACTGCCAGTCACCGAGGCCACGGAACTCATTCGTTCTGCGGCCAAACCAGCCGTCGTCCATGACGAACATCTCGACGCCGAGCTCCTTACCCGCAGCTGCGATCTGCATGAGCTGCTCCTCATCGAAATCGATCATGGTTGCTTCCCAGTTATTCAGCAGCACCGGACAGCGCTGGTCCTCGAACTGTCCCGGAATCAGGAAATGCCGTACGACATCATGATAATGATGGCTTAAGCCGGTGAGCCCCTCTGCGCTGAAGGACATCACCGCCTCCGGGGTTGCAAAGGCTTCACCCGGATGTAGCTTCCAGTAGAAGGTGTCCGGATGAATGCCGGCTACCACACGTGTCTGCTTGAAATCATTGACCTCGACCGTGATTTGGAAGTTTCCACTGTAGACGAGGGCTACGCCATAGCAGTCACCGGCTGTCTCCGTCGCCTCATGATCACATAACACGATGGTCGGATTATAGTAGTGACTGGAAATACCGCGGATACTGTCGACGACGGTCTTACCGTGACGCACCGGTGTACGCTGTGCATTGCGCTCATGTCCCCAGCTGCCGTAAAAATCGATCTGATCCATCTGATCCGTCGGGAAGCTGAGGCAGGTGGAGTGCGCGGCATGAAGGGTGATTGCCGTATCTTCCAGGTTTCGGATCACCGCATGACGAGTGATCACATCACAGCTCTCAAGTACGCCGTAGAACAGGGTCACTTCCACCCTTGTCGCGATGTCCTGCAGCACAACCTCCAGGGTCATCCAGTCACCGCCCTTATTGCGGAGAGACGGCATACCGTCGATGGTATATTTTCCAGGGTAGATACGATGCGATACATACCGGAAATCGATGCAGTTGGATCCATCTGCGTGGATGACACTGCAAGCTGAGGTCTTAAAATCCGAGACGCCGAAGCCCGGATATTCCTGCTCGAGTACGTCGAGACACAGGGTGCGGTCCTGCTTCATCTCATGTGGATTTGCCTCGAAGCCGTGACGCAGGCGGACCGGGATGTAATCCACAGCCTCCTCCACTCTCCTTCCGTAATACAGGTGCTCCAGAAATCCGAATTCCGCCACGCGGAACTGATAGCTGCTGTTCTTTGTATTTAACAAAAACTCCTTTTTTTCTTTATTATAAATGATGCTCATAACCGCCTCCATCTATTTCTACAACGATAGCCAGGCCCCAACAATTACTTCTATTTCATTGCGTGATTGGCCTGGCCATAAACATATTTTATTTAATTGCGCTATCCACCATACCCTGGATGAAATACTTCTGCAGGAAGAGGAAGAGCACGATAACCGGCAGGATACCGATAAACGCAGCCGCAGCGGCACCGTTCATATTCGCTGCATCGGCAGAGAAGAATCCGGCGATGGCGAGCGTAACCGTCTTCATCTTCGGTGACTGAAGAAGGTAGAGTGCGAACTGATAGTTGTTCCAGCAGTACACACCCGTGATGATGATAACGGATGCAGTGACCGGCTTTAGCTGTGGCAGAATAATCCTGAAGAAGGTCTGGATCGGACCACAGCCGTCGATGGCTGCTGCTTCCTCCAGCGCCACCGGTATCGTCGTGATGAAGTTGCAGTACAGGAAGATACTGGTCGGCAGCTGGAAGGTGACGAGCGCCACGATGATGCCCCAGTAGGTGTTGATACCGCCGATATTCGCCATAAAGGAGTAGAGCGGTACCAGGATACTGAGTGGCGGAATCATCATGACGCCCATGATGAAGCCCTTCACGATGACGTTCAGCTTACTCTTGTTTCGTGCGATCGGATAGGCTGCCATCGCTCCGATCACTGCGATCAGGACGATGGAAATGCCGGTAATCAGGATGGTGTTTTTCAGGGCCAGCATCATGCCGCTCTTTTCGAGCGCTGTATGGAGGTTTTTCGTATAGATGTAGCCCGGAAGCACCCATCGCGACGAGTGGTCATACGGCGATTTGAAGGCCAGTCCGATGACCATATAAATCGGGATGATGTGGAGGAGAATGATAAAAAACGCCAGGATATATTTCCAGAGATTCGATTTTTTCTGCATTATACATCCACCTCCCGCTTGTCGAAGAATTTGATAACCACGTTACTGACGATCATGATCAGCAGGAAGGATGCGATACCGATGGCAGACGCATAACCTGCGGACTGAGCCGAGAAGTACTGATTGGTTACGAGTGTTGAAAGTGAGTGGGTCGAGAAGCCCGGTCCACCACTGGTGAGCGCCATGACGAGATCGAAGAGCTTCAGTCCACCGATGAGGTTCAGGATGGTCGACGACGAAATCGCCGGCATCAGTAACGGCAGAGAGATATTTTTGAAGATCTCGACAGCATTGGCACCGTCCAGCTTCGCTGCCTCATAGTACATACTCGGTACGTTCTGTAAGCCGGCGAGGTAAATGACCATGGAGACGCCCACGAACTGGATGGAGTTGACGATGACGATGATCGCGATGGCTGCATTCGAGCTCGACAGCAGATCCACCGGCTCACGTCCGAGCCAGATGAGGATGTCGTTCAGCGCACCACCATCGTACTGGAACACGAAGTACATGATGTAGCCCATGATGAGGGAGGCAATCATGACCGGCATATAGATGACGGTTCGAACGATGGCACGTCCCCGGAACTTCGTGTTCAGAAACAGAGCATACGCGAGACCCAGGATGTTCTGGATGATCGTACTCACGATGCCATAGATCAGAGTGTTGACCAGTGCGGTCTTTACGTTCGGATCCTTCAGGAGGCGAACATAGTTATTCATTCCTACAAGCTTCATGGTCTGGGAATATCCGTTCCAGTTGGTAAAGGATATTCTTATACCATGCAGGAACGGATAGATTACGAAAACCAGGAACAGTACAACGGCAGGAATGTAAAACAGATTGATTACTCCCTTTTTTTGTACCTTCATTTAATTACTCCTGTGCTTTCTTCTCTTCGTAGCTGTTCTTCATCTGAGCGACAGCATCTTCTGTTGCGTTCTTCTGTCCGGAAAGAATGGTGCCACCAGTTACACAAAGATCATTCCACATACCACTCGGAAGGTACTTGCGATCGAAGTACGGAATGTTCAGGATCTCCGCGTTGTTTGCGTACTTACCGTAGAATGCCTCGAGACGTCCGGTATCACTCTCGACGTTGTCCAGACCGGATGGCATACCGCACTTGGTTGCGAGTCTTCCACAGATGTCCTCTCTCGCCATAAACTCCATAAACTTCTTCACTTCCTCTGGATGCTCGGTGGTCTTGGACATACCGATCGCAAAGTGCTCTCCGGTCATAAGGGAAGTCTTTAATCCAGCCTCACGTGCAGGCAGCGGCATGAAACCGACCTCGGTATCCGGATTCTGCACATACATCTCAGAGATTGCTGAAGCGGAGTTGAACATGAATGCAGACTTCTCTGCAGCCATCGCCTTGACGCCGGTCATGAAATCGGAGGTTACGGCATCCTTATTGAAGTAGCCTGCCTCGTTCCAGCCTGCCACCTTATCTACGACTACATTCCACTTCGACCAGTCGAAGGAACCGTCGAGCAGCGCCTGCTGATTCGCCTCATCCTCGTTGGTGATGAAGGTCGGCGCGATGAAGTCAAGCAGGTTTCCGAAGGTGTAGCTGTCCTTACCACCGATCTGGATCGGGGTCTTGCCGATGGCCTTCACCTTTTCGCAGGCCGCATCGAAGTCATCCCAGGTCTTCAGATCGTCGACATTGACGCCCGCCTCATTCAGAACGTTTACGTTGTATACAACGCCGGTGAGATCCATATCGATCGGAAGTGTGTAGAGATTACCCTCTGCATCGGTGATCTGCTCCGCGATAGACGGCGAAATATGATCTGCAAACTCGAACTCGTTCAGCGGCTGGAGGTACTCTGCATAACGCGCCACTGCCCAGCCGTGGGTCGTCCATACATCCGGAAGCTGCTGAGAAGCCATTCTGGTCTTCATGATATCGGAGAAGTTACTTCCCGGCATGATCGCCTCGACGCCGATGCCGGTCTCCTCGGTGAACTGCTTGCAGACAGCCTGCACCTCATCACTGATCGCCTCACCATTCAGATTGTATAAGAACTCAAGCGTAACGTCGCTCTTCGGCGCATCCTTCTCTTCCTTGTCTGTCTGCTCTGCCTTCGCGGTCGTCTCAGCGGCCTCGGTGGTCTTCGGCTCTTCCGGAGCCTTCGAACATGCTACAGATGTCACTGCCATCGCTGCGATCAGCATGGAGATAGCGAATTTCTTCATAATCATTTCCTTCCTTTTCTTTCGTTTCTTCGTGTGTAAAGCGCGCTTTTTGATGTAAGACCATTCTAACAGGACACAGATCCATCTTGAAGTGACTCAATTCTACACTTTGGTACTCGATTCTTGGATTAGGACAATGTCTACGACCGGAAGGCAGTTGACGTGGCGGATTGATTCAAATATTATAAACATGAATTGTGAGCATACGTACTTTTTGTGAATTTTGACGGAGGAGAAGAATGCGCCGGTCCCAGAGCTTCCAGAATAAACTCGTCCTTCTGTTTCTTTTCAGTATCATCCTGCCGATTTCGATTCTGTCATCCTGCCTTGCGTACTACCTGCAAAAACGGATCCTGAAGGAGAACGAAACCTACTTCTCGACGACGCTGTATGAAATTTCCAGTAATATGGGTACCTACTTTTCCGACCTGCAGCACATGTCACTCACACCGTATATTTATGACGATATCATCAATTTTTATACAGCGGTCGACAATGCACAGTACACGAAAGAGGGACCGGCGAACTATCGCGTCGAGTCCTATCGGCAGAACTATATATTCTGTATGCAGCGTCTCATGATCACCTCACGCGATGATATACTCTCGATTTCTTTCATGCCGAAGAATCCGAAGAATCCGTTGATTCTGACGACGAGCCGGAACCGGGACCTCCTGGAAACGTCGGATTATCGCTATAATGATCAATACTGGTTTGCAGATGGATTTTTGCTCGATGAGCCGTTCCGCTACTCCATCACGGAGCCGCTGCCGTTTATAAGCACGCAGTCCGAGGTTATCGCAACCTTCCACACGGTGAAGAATATTTATACAAAACGAAAGCTCGGTGTTCTGCGCATCGACTCATCGCTCGCACCGATCCAGGGGATGTTTGACAGCGTCGAGCTGACACCTCACTCCGGCTTCATCATCGTCGATCAGGACGGCAAGCCGATTTATCACGAGGGCTATCTTGATGAGGAAACGATACCGTATCTTCTGGGGGAAGATTCGAACATTCAGACCTCGAGCGATACCTATCTGCGCTATCAGCGCAGCATCAAGGGCATGCCGTGGACCCTGGTATTCCTCTCATCCCATCATGACAGCATGCAGTCGATTCTTCTCATCTGGACCCTTGCTGCGATCCTCAGTGTGCTGACCATCATCGCCGGCTGCCTCTTCTTCCGGAAAAACTCCCAGAAGACGACGGTCGTACTGAACTCAATTCTAAGTGCGATGACCTCTGCATCGAAAGGCGATCTCGATGTCCATATCCCGGAGGAGCTCATCTCAAAGGGTGATTTCTATGTCGCCGATGAGTTCACGATGATCGGAGAGCATCTGAATGAAATGATCCATCAGCTGGACCTCTACATTCAGCGCTCCTATAAATACGAGATCCAGCGGCAGGAAGCGGAGTACCGGGCTCTGCAGAGTCAGATCAATCCGCACTTCCTCTATAACACGCTGAACTGCTTCGTTTCACTCAACCGTCTCGGAATGAAGAAGGAACTCGAGGAGGGCATACTGCAGCTGACGCACATCTTCCGCTATACCTGCAGCAATCAGAAAATGACCACCGTTGCCCAGGAGCTTCAGTTCTGCACAGAATACTGCGATCTCATGAAGCTGCGCTTCGATGAGCGTGTAAGCTACGTATGCAGCTGTGCAGAAGATGCCAGCGACATCGAAATCCCGCGTCTTCTGATTCAGCCATTCGTCGAAAATGCGATGAAACACGGTATGGATCCGGATGGACGGTCGGTCACCATATGGACGGACGCCTGCATTGACCATGGCACGCTGGTGCTCACGATAAAGAATAACGGCATCCCGATCGACCTCGCAGCGCTGCGCGCATCGGAGCATGTCGGTATCACGAATGTCGAGAACCGCCTGAAGATCTTCCATCCGGAGGCACAGCTCGACATCGCGCTCGAGGACGGTATCACTCGCTTTACGATAAATATACCGATGAGCAATGCGGATGCACCGATATGATGCCCCGTGCGGTGCAGAGCGTGCACATCTTCATGCATGGCGCTGCACCTTACCCAACTGGACGGGCGTCCCTGGAAACAGAAAGGAACAACTATGAACATCGTTCTCGCAGATGACGAGCGACTGCCACGTTTAGGCTTAAAAAGTATGATCGAAGAGCTCTATCCGGAGCAGCACAGCTTCATCGAAGTTACGAATGGCGAGGAACTGCTGATGTACGTCGCAGATCACACGCCGGATGTGATTTTCCTCGATATTCATATGCCGAAGCTCTCCGGTCTGGATGCCTTCGCCGAATTTCACACGAAGGATATTCCGGTCGTGATGCTGACCGGCTATGCAGAGTTCGCCTATGCACAGAAAGCGCTTACCTATGGCGCGATCGAATACCTCCTGAAACCGGCAGCGCTCGAGGATATTCGGAAGGTCATGGAAAAAATCATGGCCCGGAAGCAGAAGGAGCTTGCGCTATATCAGAAGGATTATGAGCTCGAGTGTAAAAAAATACTGGATCTCTACTTCTCGATCCAGTTTATCCAGCAGCCGAAATATGTGCAGCCACCCTATACCGTTATGGTCTTTTACTTCGATCATGACCCGAAGTCCTCAAAAAAGAATAATTTTGATCTGCTATCCGCTTCGCTTGCAGCATTGTCAGAGACACATTCCTTCCCTTGCGGCTGTAGTTTTCTCCCGAGTGGAGAGTTCATCTACATCACGAGCGGCCAGC
This sequence comes from uncultured Oribacterium sp., assembly GCA_937927445.1. Taxonomy (GTDB): domain Bacteria; phylum Bacillota; class Clostridia; order Lachnospirales; family Lachnospiraceae; genus Oribacterium. The sequence continues at coordinate 21,235 of CALAOB010000136.1, forward strand.
TGCCACGCACGCTCATCCGTCCTGTCCCGGAGGATTTCCAGAAGCTCTCCTCCTGCCTCGCCACCGGCTTCGTTTACTATGCTGATTCCATCGAGGAGCTGCTCCTTCGCATCCGCGATGTTCAGAATCTCGAGAGCATCCGCCTCTGCACTTCACTCGGAAAATGCATCTTCCTCGACGAGCTGAAGTCACAGGAAGTCTTCCTGCCGCTCTCAACGCTGCTCGATAAGGCGATTCTCGCCCTGCAGCTGCAGGATTCGGTGACCCTGCATAAGGCACTTGCGGATCTCCGGAACCTGAAGCATGGCGATGCACTGCTCTCACAGTGCGATACATCCCTCGCGCGGGTCTTCGAGCTCACCTTCCATCGCTCTGTCGCGACCAGCTCGATCACGCAGCTTGCAGACAGTATCCAGCAGCTCTACAACAGTGATAATGCACCGGACATCATCGAGAAAATCAATCTGTATGTCGACGAGAATTACATGAACCAGATCGGCATCAATACGATTTCCGATCTTCTCGGCATCTCACCAAATTATCTGAGCAAGACTTATAAGCTGAAGACAGGAGAGAACTTCACTGACTACCTCACGACGGTGCGTATGCAGAAGGCCCTCGAGCTGGTCGCTGCGGGCCGATGCAGGACTGTACGGGAGCTCTCTGAAAGCGTCGGCTATTTCAGCACCCGCTACTTCACGAAGCTCTTCATGAAAGCCACCGGCGTCACCCCATCCGAGTACCTGAAGCAGCACCTGCCGCTGTAGACACGATGTAAAACAAAATCGACCATTACACCTGCGGTCTCAATACACTGTTCACACTCTACAGGCTTGTAAATTCGATAAAATTCCGCAGTATCTGTGCATCGTCGATATCTTACTCTCACGTGAAAATAATCCCTCGCACATACAAGAACATGTGTTTGCAAAAACGTAAGAAATATGATACAATCAGAAGTATAAATTTATCGTATTTACATACCCGAATACAGTCAAATACAACCATACCTTTTCGGTTGAAATCTACTATTGAATAGGGTAAAATCTATTTTGTAAGAGGAGGACTAATGTTTGAACGTGAAATTGCAAGGACATTCATTCAAACCACAGAATTTACGAAGCAGTGGAAAAATCTGGGATTTGACGACGAAGACCTTCGGCAGCTGGAGCTTCTGATATTACAGCGTCCCGATATCGGTCCCGTGATGGAGGGAACCGGCGGTCTTCGAAAAATGAGATTTGCATACGAAGGAAGAGGGAAAAGCGGAAGTGCCAGATTCTGCTATGTCGATTTTATATGCTTGGAAACAGTCTATTTAATCACCGCTTTTCCTAAAAATGAAAAAGAAAATCTCTCAAAAGCAGAGAGAAATGAAATTAAGAAACGTTTGAGCATTCTGCTTGGAGAATTAAAAAAGGAGGAGTTCACGAATGAGTAGTGTATTTAACAGCATCATGGCTGGTCTGGATGAGGCCATCGATGATGCGCGAAAAATCAAAAAGCTTCCCCGTCGCACAGTGATGATCACACCAGTAAAAAGCTATACAGCTCAGGAGGTAAAGGCGATTCGGCATGAAACAGGGATGTCCCAAAAGCTTTTTGCGGAATATCTGGGCGTTTCGGTTAAAACCGTAGAATCCTGGGAAGCTGGCGTAAATCATCCGGCAGGTTCATCCAGTCGCATACTGAGCATGATGGAAAGAAACAGAAATTTGACAGAAGAATATCCATTTGTAAAAGTTGAAGCGTAGATTATATGTATCAAAATGTCCTTGATGGAACGCAAAGGGGTTCATCAAGGACATTTTGTTTATAAAATCCCCCAAGTGGGCATGATATATCAAAAATGCGGAAAACGTGCCTACAGCTCAATGAAATTCCGCAGCATCTGCGCGCCGTCCGGGGTCATGATGGACTCCGGGTGGAACTGCAGGCCGAAGACCGGGTAGTCGATGTCCTCGACGGCCATGACCTCGCCGTCTTCTGTCTGCGCGATGATCTTCAGGCTTTCCGGAATCGTATCGGCTTCGGCTGCCAGCGAGTGATATCGGGCTACCAGCACCTTTTCCGGGAGTCCTGCGAAGATGCGGCTCGTCGTGTCGATCGTCGTGAGCGACTGCTTGCCGTGCATGAGCTCCTTTGCGTAGCCAACCGTCGCGCCGTAGGCTTCGCAGATGCCCTGCTCGCCGAGACATACACCGAGGATCGGAATCTTCGTCCGAAGCTTCTTCACGACCTGCTCGCAGACGCCCGCATCGGCCGGGCGACCAGGCCCCGGCGAGATGATAATCTTCTCCGGTGCCAGCACCTCGATCTCCTCGACCGTCAGCTCATCGTTTCGGATCACCCGAATGTCCGGCTCGATCGCGCCCACCATCTGATACAGGTTAAAAGAAAAACTGTCGTAATTATCAATCAGTAAAATCATATGTCACCTCCGCGCCGAGCGCCCGGCGCTGCTCCATCGTACATCCGACCTCGCTGTTTCGTGCCGGGCGTCGGCCCGGTCTCATCGAAATCTCGTCGGCGCTATCCTCACTCCGCAAGCGCATTCGCTTCCTCCAGTGCCGTCACCACGGCCTTCGCCTTATTGATACACTCTTGGTACTCCTTCTCCGGCACCGAATCCGCCACGATACCGGCGCCGCTCCGGATGAAGACCTTGCCGTTTTTCTTATACGCGATGCGGATCGCGATGCAGGTATCCAGGTTTCCACTGAAGTCGATGTAGCCGATTGCGCCACCATAGATGCCGCGCTTGTTGTTCTCGAGGTCGTTGATCAGCTGGCACGCGCGGATCTTCGGTGCGCCTGACAGCGTCCCTGCGGGGAGAATCGAGTCGACAGCATTGAGCGCATCCAGATCCGGACGGATCTCACCGCGTACCGTGGAGCCAATGTGCATGACGTGCGAAAAATGGAGGACCTCATGGTAGCGCTCGACCGCCACCGTGCCGAACTTCGCGATCTTTCCGATGTCGTTGCGGCCGAGGTCCACCAGCATGTTGTGCTCCGCGAGCTCCTTCTCATCCAGCAGAAGCTCCGCCTCGAGCGCCGCATCCTCTGCCGCCGTCTTGCCGCGCGGCCGTGTACCCGCGAGCGGGAAGGTGTGCAGCACGCCGTCCTCGAGCTTCACGAGGGTCTCCGGCGACGCACCTGCGACCTCGACATCCGTTCCTGAAAAGTAGAACATGTATGGCGACGGATTGAGCGTTCGCAGCATGCGGTAGCAGTTGAGGAGACTGCCCTCGTAGTCCGCCTCGAGCCGGTTTGACAGCACGATCTGGAAGATGTCGCCCTCGTGGATGTGGTGCTTCGCCCGCTCGATCATCGCGCAGTACTGCGGCTCGTCGAAGAGCGGCCGGAATTCGGAGCGAAGCGCGCCCGCCGGCTCCTCCTTCTCCGCACCGTCCCGGATCAGACGAATCAGATTCTCGAGCTCCCGCTCGGCCTTTCGATATGCGCTTTCCGCTTCTGCGAGGTCAATGCTGACGATCAGGATGATTTTCTGTTTCAGATTGTCGAAGGCGATGACCTTATCGAAGAGCATCAGATCCACGTCCTTGAAATGCTCCGTGTCCTCGGCGTCCAGGCGGAGCGACGGCTCGGCGTACTTCAGGTAATCGTAGGAGAAGTAGCCGACGAGACCACCGGCAAAGCTCGGCAGGAACGGCAGCCGCGGTGAGCGGTACTCCTGCAGGATCTGGCGGATCGTCGCACCCGGATCCTTCGTGTCAAAGGACAGCGCCCCGACCTTCATGTGCCCGTCGAGGCAGGTGATCTCCATCGTCGGATCGAAGCCCAGGAAGGTATAGCGTCCCCACTTCTCCTGCGCCTCCGCCGACTCCAGCAGATAGCAGTGGTCGGAAACATTCTTCAGCTTCCGAAGCACCTGCATCGGTGTATACAGATCCGACAGGATCTCCGTACTCACCGGCACACGACGATACTCGCCCTGTGTCGCATACGCCCGAACCTCCTCGAGTGATGGTCTGATCATCATAACGTACTCCTTCCTGAGCCGACCGGCTCTGTCCACCGGGGTCATGCTGCCGACGAGCGAACCCGGCCTCCCGAAAATTTAATGGGGTCAGACCCCAATGTCGTCAACCCAAGGTCAACTTAAGATTAGTTACCAGAAGAATGATAC
>CALAOB010000137.1 GCA_937927445.1 uncultured Oribacterium sp.
GCACTCTTCTGCGGCGATGCCTTCCGTCTCCGGCGTCCGCCCTGCTGCTCGAGACCGGCGATGCGATCGGCCAGCCAGGCGATGCGACCGAGGCGCTTCTCCGCGCCACGCATCTCGGCTTCCGACGGCAGTCCGCTCCGGAAGGTCTCCTGGAGACGCCGCAGCTCACGCTGCAGCTGCTGTGCCCTCTGCTCTCCGCTCAACTCATCGAAGGACGCGCCGAAGTAGCGCCGCTCCTGCTCCAGCAGCCGCGTCACGCTCTCGCTGCGGGCTGCGCACAGTCGGTCATATTCCATCCGGTCCCGGATCGCGTCCTGCTGCTGGCTCTGCTGGACCAGTCGCCGGTTCGTACTCTCCAGCACCGACTGCAGGCGCTGCTTCGTTTCGCGCGCCTGGTGGAGCGCAGCCGCGCCCTCAACCGCCTTCTGCTCTTCCGCCTCGCGACCGGCACAGCCGGTCTTCAGCTCCTCGAGCTCGAGCCGCTTTTTAAAGATCGCGCCGGTCCGCCGCGCCGGTGAGAGTGCATTGATCTCATCCTTCAGCTGCTCGATGACCTCAGCGTAGCGGTTCATGTCCTCCGGATCCTCCGAGACATTGCCGATGCGTGCGTTGATCTCCGAGGTCACGCCGGTTTCGAGCGCCTGCTGTCCGATGAAGCAGGTGCGCCGGAAGGAGGTCTCATCGATGCGGAAGAGCTCCTCCCCGATGCGCTCACTGTAGTCCTTCGACGGCAGATTCGTCTCCGCATCGTAGAGCACGAACTGGTCCTGCCCCTTCCGCTCACCGAAATGCCGCGTGATGCGGTAGCACTTTCCGTTTTCGAGCGCGAAGCTGAGCGAGCCGCCGAAGCTGCCGCCCTGCCACGGGCGGTATTTCTTCCGCTCATTGTCGCTGTCCTGCGCCTTCCGCTCACCGGACAGTCCGTAGAACATGACCCGGATAAAGGCCGCCAGCGTCGACTTCCCGAAGCCGTTCTCCCGGAGGAAGACATTGAGCCCGTCCTGGAAATCCAGCGACAGCGCGTGCAGCTTTCCGAAATTTTCGATTTGACAGTTCAGTAATCTCATCTACCAATCCTTCGATTCTTACTTTTCAAGAAAAAATTCACTCCAGGTGCCGCTAAGGGGACCCGGCCTGATTTCTCACGTTCTCTACGTATAGCCTCCGCGACCCCATCAGAACTGTTACTACAGCTCTTCACCCCGCAGCAGCCGAAGCCCCGCCTCGATCACGGCGGCCTGCGTCTCTTCATCAAGCGTCGTATCCTCCTCGACCGAGTGGACGAAGGCGCCCTTCAGTGATTTATCATGCTGATACATCGACGGGTCGATGAAACGCCGCGTCTCATCCACGACCCGAAGGAAGTAAAACATCGGTGCCAGCTGCGTGCGGATAAAGTCGAGGTTCAGCTCGGCATCCATCGAAAGCGCGCCGCGAAGCTCCAGCTTCACAAGGTCCTGCGGACGCATGCGCACCCCGGCCCCCGCCTGAAGGATCGCTTCGACGTGCTCCGCCGGGATCTCCGCGATCACCGGATCCGCACTCGGTGTGCCGGAAAGCAGCGACAGCAGGGCACGCGCACGCCGCACGATCGCCATCGACGAGTCGAGCCCCTGTACCTCCAGCGGCACCGTCCAGAGATGCCGCTGACTGATATCCACGAGATGACGCCGGAGCTGATGCGTCGCCTCATCGACGTCGAGCAGGACGAAGCCATGCTGCGTACACTCATCGAAGCCACGTCCCTCGAGACAGCCCGGATAGCACCAGCTTCCGCGCCCGTCGAAGCTTCCCTCCTGGTACTGATGCACATGTCCGAGCGCCAGATAATCGATGCCCTGATGCGCATAATCCGCGAGGCGGATCGTCTCGGTCGAGCTGCTGGCCTGCGCTGTGCTCTCGCTGATCTGCCCATGGAGGAGGACAATGTTTACATCGGCCTCCTCGAGCCGCAGGGTCTTCGCCGCCAGCTCGTTCAGGGTGCCGGATTCCGTAAACTCACGACCCGCGATCACGAGCTGATCCGACAGACGGTACTTCCGCCAGGTATCCTGGAAGGTATAAAGATTCTCCGGCAGCTGCTCCGCCTGGTTCAGGAAGCTGTCCGTGTCATGATTTCCTTTTAAATAGAAAAATGCGATGTCCGGGTGGGTACGTACGCTCTCGAGGACCGCATGTGCCGTCGTCCGGCTCACGGCCGGCCGGTCGAAGAGGTCGCCGGCGATGAGGATCGCGCGCACCTGGTGCTGCTCTGCGTACGCGACGAGTCGGAGCCAGGAACCGATCAGCTCCTGCCGCCGCTCCCGGGCGGCCGCATCCCCGAGATGCGTACTCATCCGGCTGTCGAGATGCAGGTCTGCACAGTGAATCAGTTTCATAAAAAAACTCCTCTGAAAAGAGAATAATCCGTCAAACAAATGTACGTGACTATTCTAGCATTTCAGAGGAGTGAACTCAATCAGTATTCTACGTTTCATCCGGGGGCCCGGAGAGGCGGCAACGGAGGCACAGTACTCCGAGACCGGAAGAATCTAAAATCCTGCTCGCAGGAAGTATGCATCGTCCAGGCTGTCCCATCGGAATGTTAATTTTACGAGATGTAACCGCCGACCTTCATCTTGCGAAGGCTGCTGTGGTGAACATGCAGCAGGAGGCCGAAGATGCCGTACACGAAGACGAGGGTGATAAAGGCACCCACCAGCTGATTATGTCCGGCAAGCAGCATCAGACAGAGATACGCCACCAGGATCGAGAGGACGTAACCGATAAACTTAAAGCGGTTCGTCCGAAGGTGCTCCTTCGCATAGCGTTCGGTCGCCAGCAGGCACAGATAGTAGACGAGCAGCATACTGGTCATCCACATGGTCTTCGGAAGGAGCGGCACCAGCGGGCGCGCGAGGAGCTCGAGCGCGATGGTCGTCGAGTTGATCGCGAGGATCATGACGACGTGGATCGCGAGGAAGCCGAGGCCCGAGGTCTTCCGGTGGTGGTCGAGGACATTGTCATTAAAGAAGCCGTAGCTCAGGAACATGCCGATGACGATCAGGAAGGAAATGATGTTCAGGAGCACATTCTTACCCGTCTCGAAGAAGCTGGCGATGCCGATGATCATCTCACCGAAGGTCAGGATCACGAGCAGCAGATTCCGCTCGGCGAGGTGCGGGAAGTCGCACGGTCTCGCCTTGTAGGCACGGTGCTCGGTGGCCTTCGCGATATAGCCATAGATCAGCGCGAGCGGCGACAGTACGAGTCCGGTCATTTCATGCACCGGGATGGACACGAGGATGATGCCACACTCGATAAGGTGATGCGTGACATTCGTCCTGAGGATCTTCCGGTCGATGTCATCGAGATGCGTGGAGAAGCGGAGCTTATCCCAGCTTCGGTACGCGAGGTTCAGCATGATCAGTGCCCAGGCGCCGTGGTAGCGGATGTAGTGCTCGAGCCAGTGATGGTTCGAGCCGCTCGCCATGTAGTACAGGAGGTACATATTAATGAAGATACTGATGTAGTCCCGGAGCGCCTTCCGCCCATAACGGTTGAAAAACATCGTCGTGAACATCCAGACCTGCATGACCACCGCAGTCAGAAAAAGGAAGGTCTGAATCGCGCTCAGCGGCGGGAAGGAATGCTCATAGGCATGAAACAGTGCATTGATCGTACGGAGGCTGTACACGAAGATGAGGTCGAAGAAGAGTTCGACGTACTCGACCTTCTTCTCGACGATGCCGGCGACGGCCTCCTCGCTTTCATGATTCACGCGGGACCAGATGCGATAGAGCAGGGAGCTTTCGTCATTTACATCCAGGCCGTCTGTTTCCTGCAGTGCTTCATTCTCTGCTTCGCCGACGACCTTATTAAAGTATTCGCGTCGGGCATGCTCCTGTTCGTCGATATCGTCGCCCGTGGTGCGGACGAAAAACTCAGACGGTCGACGAATCCGTCCGTCATCGATATTCTCTGTGCGTTCGCCATCGGTATCTACGCCCGGAAGGGATACCACTTCCTCGTAGTTCTCATCGTAATGATCTGCCATGGTGGACTCTCCTTTGATTGTGCTCAATATAAAAAAATTATACAAAAAAAGAGCGCCATGTACATACACGGCGCCCGATGTTTTTGAATTTGTTCAAAACACAGAATCACAGGATCTGTTATAATCCGATGCTTTCTTCACAGATCAGTATAGTATACACTACGCGGATACTGAAAGGCCCGGAATCGCAGGACCTGTTATAATCCTCAGATTTCCTTGCCGGTCAGCATAGTGTAAGCTTCCTTATAGAGGGCGATGGTCTTATCAACGACCTCCTGCGGAAGGGTTGCGTTGTTGTCCGGATTTGCCTTCAGCCAGTTACGTACGAACTGCTTATCGAAGCTGGACTGTCCCTCACCCGGCTTGTACTGGTCGAGTCTCCAGAATCTGGAGCTGTCCGGTGTCAGAACCTCATCTGCGAGGAGCACGTTGCCGTTCTCATCGAGACCGAACTCGAACTTGGTATCGGCGATGATGATGCCCTTCGAAAGCGCATAGTCTGCACACTTCTTATATACAGCGATCGTTGCATCCTTGATCTTCGTCGCGATCTCCTCGCCTCTGCCAGGGAATGCCTTCTCAAGAACCACGATGGACTGCTCGAAATTGATGTTCTCATCGTGATCGCCGATCTCTGCCTTCGTCGACGGAGTGTAAAGCGGCTCAGGAAGCTTCGCGCACTCAACGAGACCCTCCGGGAGCTTCATGCCACAGATGGTGCCGTCCTTCTTGTAGTTCTCCCATCCGGAACCGGTGATGTAGCCACGCACGATGCACTCGATCGGGATCATCTCGAGCTTCTTGCACAGTGTCGCTCTGCCCTCAAACTCCGGCTGCTGGAAAAACTCCGGCATATCCTTGTTCTCAACAGAAATCAGATCGTTCGGGATTACATCCTTCGTAAGGTCAAACCAGAACTTCGACATCTGGGTCAGCACCTTACCCTTCTCTGTGATCTGGTTGTGCAGGATCACATCAAATGCGGAAATACGGTCGGTTGCGACCATGATGAGCTTGTCACCGAGATCATAGATCTCACGAACCTTGCCTTCCTTCACTGGCTTAAAATCTGTCATCTTTACCCTCCATATGAAATTGAACGTAGTAAATCATTAACCACCGCATTTTAGTATAATGAAATTTTCACAAAGCACAATAGGGGAAATGCACAGAATCACATACTTTTATATGCATGGGCTATGGCAGTGTCCGGATAATAAATTAACGCTTTACAGCATAAGTCACAGGCGTATAATGGAGACCATTGCGTGCATTGATGGACTTTATAAAAGAAAAGAGGATCTATGAAATACGTAAAAGAAATCATGTGGATCATCGCGTTCACCTTTCTCGGTGAACTGCTGAACACGCTCCTGCCGCTTCCGGTTCCGGCGGGTGTGTATGGGATGATTCTGCTGCTCGTCGCACTGGTGACCGGGATTGTGAAGCTTCCGGAGGTTGAGGGTGCAGGTAATTTCCTGCTTGACACCATGACCATGATGTTCATTCCGGCCGCGGTCGGCATCATGAGTGCCATCGATATCCTGCTCCCGGTGCTCCTGCCGTACCTCGTGATCATCGTCGTGTCGACGGTGCTCGTCATGGTCGTCACCGGCCTGACCGCCACCGCAATTCTTCGTCGCAGCGAGTCGAAGGAAGATCAGGATGCAGAGGCCGCGGAGCTTTCCCTCGAGCCGCATGAGACCTTCGGCCTCGGCCGCCGCGCGCTGAGTCCGAACGGTGAGATCGATGGTGCGAACGGCTACCGTGAGATTCTGCGTGAGAAAGAAGCACAGAGCCACGCGCCGCAGTCGGAGGCCAATGCTTCCGACTGTACACAGATGGCTTCCGCGGAAGCGGATCGAAAGGAGGAGGCATGATGAAGGAAGCACTGCTCAGCTCGAGCTATTTCGGTTTAATCTTAAGTATCTTCTTATTTCTGCTGGCTGTCCGACTGAAGGCAAAGTTCCGTGTCGCCATCCTGAATCCGCTGCTGGTGTCGACGATCATGGTGATTGCAGTGCTGATGGTCTTCCAGATTCCATATGAGGATTACAAGGCGAGTGCGAATCTGCTCAACTACCTGTTGACACCCGCGACGGTCTGCCTCGCGATTCCGATGTATAAACAGCTTCGGCTGCTGAAGGATAATCTGGTCGCCGTACTGGCGGCGATTACCGCCGGCACACTCTGCTCGATTCTCAGCATTCTCCTCATGGGAAAGCTGTTCGGACTGACCGCGGAGCACATCGCCACGCTGCTGCCGAAGTCGATCACGACGGCGATCGGCATGGGTGTGTCCGAGGAGGCGGGTGGTATCGTCACACTGACGGTGGCGGCGATCATCATCACGGGAATCCTCGGCAATATGATCGCGGAGCTGGTGTTCCATCTTTTCCATATCGATCATCCGATTGCGCGGGGACTCGCACTCGGCACCTCGGCGCATGCGGTGGGTACCGCGAAGGCGCTGGAGCTCGGTGAAATCGAGGGCGCCATGGGGTCCATCAGTATCTGTGTGGCGGGGATTCTCACCGTGGTGCTGGTGCCGCTCGTGATGCGCTTCGCCTAATAAAAAAACTCTCTACCTTACGGTAGAGAGTTTTTTAGTTCAAAGTCAGGAATTAACGCTGTACACGTGCGCCTGCGCCGCCCATGATGGCTTCTACTTCCTTCTTGGTGGCCATGGTGGTATCACCAGGAGTAGTCATCGCGAGTGCGCCGTGCGCTGCACCGTAGTTTACAGCCTTCTCAGCATCACCGGTGGTCATGAGGCCATATACGAGGCCGGATGCGAAAGAGTCACCGCCGCCGACACGGTCCATGATCTCGAGGCCCTTGTAATCCGCTGCCTTGTAGATCTCGCCGTCTGCCCAGCAGAGTGCGGACCAGTCGTTTACGGTTGCTGTGTGAACGGTACGAAGGGTGGTTGCTACTGCCTTGAAGTTCGGGTAGGTCTTAACCGCTTCGTTGATCATCTTCTTGTAGCCGTCGATGTTGAGCTCCTTGAGAGACTCGTCCTGGCCCTCGATCTGGAAGCCGAGGCAGGCGGTGAAGTCTTCCTCGTTACCGATCATAACGTCAACGTACTGAGCGATCTCCTTGTTAACCTCCTGCGCCTTTGCCTGGCCGCCGATTGCGGACCACATGGAAGGACGGTAGTTGAGGTCATAGGAAACGATGGTGCCATACTTCTTCGCAGCCTTGATCGCAGCGATTGCGGTCTCGGAAGCCTGCTCTGAAAGAGCTGCATAGATTCCGCCGGTGTGGAGCCAGCGAACGCCGAGCTCACCGAAGATGTAATCGAAATCGAAGTCAGCCGGTGTAGCCTTGGAAATCGCAGTGTTTGCACGGTCGGAGCAGCCCTTTGCACCACGGATGCCGAAGCCTCTCTCAGTGAAGTTCAGTCCGTTTCTGCATACACGGCCGATTCCGTCGGTGTCCATCCACTTTACGAGGGATGTATCAACACCACCCTGCATCATGAAGTCCTCAACCAGGTGGCCGACCTCATTGTCTGCAAGTGCAGTAAGAACAGCGGTCTTTAAACCGAAGCACTTACGAAGTCCGCGGATAACGTTGTACTCTCCGCCGCCTTCCCATGCACGGAAGGATCTGGCAGTTCTGATTCTGCCCTCACCCGGATCCAGACGAAGCATTACTTCACCCAGAGAAACCGCATCAAATGCACACTCATTTGCTGGTCTTAAATTTAAATCCATAACTTCCTCCATTTAAAACTGTCCGCACTATGCGGCCAGAACCTAACTGGTTTACCTGTAAGCGCCGTACCACTTGTAAGCGTTTTCACAGTACTATCAGTATAGCACAGCCCCATTTGTGTCATCAAGCCGTATTGTACTAAATTCAGAACTATTTTTGGAGACCCCGGACATCACTTAAAACGTGCCAGCACCTCCGGGAGCTCGGAGATTTCGTGGATGACGGCCTTCGGGTTCGCTACCTTCCCGAAGCCGTAGCTCGCATAGATGAAGCTGATGCCGGCCTGTGCGGCGCCGGCCTCGTCCATCGCAGTATCGCCGACGTAGACGCAGCTCTCCTTCGAAAGGCCATTCCGCTCCATCAGAAGCCGGATGTTGCTGCCCTTTTTCTTTCCGGTTCGTCCATAGCACTCGAAATCCTGCACATCGCCCTCGACCTCCACCGGTCCCAGGATCCAGCCGGCATCCTCGATGAGGGTCTCGATGTACCCGTCCTGACAGTTCGATACGATATAGACGCGGTAGCCCTCCTCATGGAGCCGCTCGATCGTCTCCATACAGCCCGGATAGAAATCCCCGCTGTGCGCACGAAGATACTGGTCCTCGTTCTCCATGCAGTCCTGCATGATCAGCGCCCGCAGCTCCTCCGAGATATCCGGCAGCATCATGCAGCTGATCTCATACATCGTATGGCCCATGAAGCGGTACATATCCTCGACCGTGATCTTCACGCCCTTCGTTTCCGGATGACGGTCCAGCACCTCCTGCCAGGCAGCCGTCACCTGACGCGCCGAATCCCATAAGGTGCCATCCACATCGAATATCACATTTCTGATCATGCTCTTCTCTCCATTTAAATTTCGTGTTCATAGTCCGTTCATATTTGAATCTGAATGTTAACAGAATGTTCACGTGACCCACATACTTTGTTCACCATTGACTTATATATTATAACCAAGATAACAAATAAGTTATCGGTTTAAGAAGATTTTTTTCATAATACTCGGGCAGGGATCGAAGGATCACCTGCCCTCCTCCCTTTTATGGGGGCTTTTTTTATTTACAGAAACGGAGGGGCGCGAGAATGTGATTTTCTCGCGCCCCTCCGTCGTGTTATAACTCATCTTCCGATGATTTCTTTAAGCTGGAAATCGCCTCACCGGTTTCTTCGGCGGCGCCCTCCTTCAGGGAACCATCCATATTGATGTCCTCGAGGATCGGTCTCACATCACCATCGTGGCTGTGATCCTCCTTCGGCATGAACTTCTGGAAGATGTGCTCGAACATCGTGGAGTTGATCCAGGCGATCAGCGCGACGCCCATCAGCATCAGAAACGCGGACAGCCATGGCATATAGAATAAGAGAATATACCATACCAGCAGAACCACGACGTCACAGATCAGCATCGAAATCGTGGATCCGAGATAGCGGATCGACATCAGGATGGCATTCAGGATGGTGTTTTTTGTCGTATTTTCGAAACGACTTAAGATCGGCCATACATACAGGAAGACGAAGATCCAGACGATGATCATGGCGAACACGACCGCCTGCAGGAAGAACTTCACCGTACCGGAACCGGCCATCATCTGTCCGAAGAACCAGAAGTCGAAGCCCAGTACCGCAGCAATCAGCACCATCGGAATCCAGATGAGCGTCGCCTGCCTGAAGTTCTGCTTAAACGAGCGGAAGAACATCCGGAAATCACCATAATCCTCATTGCGCACATACTTCAGCGTGCAGTAGTACAGCGCCGTCGTGGAGGCACCGATCGTCACGACCGGAATCGAGCAGACGAACCACAGAAGATTCAGCACGATCATATCTCCGAGACGCCCCACGAAACGCCAGATCGGATTATCATAATTAAAAAAGCCCTGTAACATCATGTCCCCCTGTTAAATGAATCTCGAATCATATTCAACAGAATTCTAGCATATTGCACCATGCACATTCAACGCCTCACGCCAAAACATCTTAGGCATTCAGATACAGGGGCCCCGTTTGAATGTTTATTTCATCTCCTCCAGATACGCCTTCGCGTCCTTCAGGAACGCGGCGGTGATCAGAACGATGACGGCACCGATCGGGAAGGCGGCAATGATGCTGACGGACTGAAGGTTCGCCATGGAGCTGTCCGAGAAGACGAGGGCGACCGGAAGCAGGATGAGGAGCACCGACCAGAGCGCCTTCACCCAGCCCTTCGGCTCCTCGTCCTTCCCGAGCTTTTTATAGCTGTACTGGGAAGCCACCAGGGCGATGGAATCGAAGGAGGTCGCATAGAAGGCGATCATCGTCACGATGAGCAGCACGAGCACGGCCTTCGCGAGTGGCAGCTGCTGGATGATGGCAATGATGGTGGTGTACAGGTTCTGCGTCTTTTCATAGAGACCGACGATGTCGAAATGACCGGCCATCTGAAGCCCCAGTCCATAATTCCCGAGGACGATGAAGCTTACGAAGGTGCTGCCCATGCCGAAGACATAACCGCCGAGGATCGTCGAGCGGATGGTGCGGCCACGGGAAATCGATCCGATGAAGAACGGCGCTGCCACGCACCATACCATCCAGTACGCCCAGTAGAAAATCGTCCAGTTCTGGGCGAAGCCGGTGCTTCTCGTCGGATCTGTATAGGTCGCGAGGCCGAGGAAGTTTTGCGCGAGACGCCCCATCGCGGAGAAACCGGTCTCCAGGATGAAACGCGCTTCTCCTCCGCAGACAAGGACGTAGAGAAGTAAGCCATAAAAACAGTAGGTGCAGACATTGGCGAGCAGAGAGACGCCGAGCATACCACGCATGACCGCGCAGGTGTAGAGCACGCAGGTCACGATCAGAATCGCGATCGTGATGGTGCGATCCGGGAGATCGATGCCGAGGAGCGTCTTCAGCGCTTCACTGAGGAGCGGTGTGGCGACGGAAAAGGTGGTTGCGGTGCCGGCGAGGAGCGCAAACACGGCGAGGAGGTCGATGAAACGGCCCGGCAGACGGTCGGTGTACTTCCCGAGGATCGGACGGCAGGCCTCGGAGTACTTCTGACGCGTCCGCTTCCGGACGTGCAGCATGAAGCCGAAGGCGACCGCAAGCACGAGGTAGAAGCCCCACGGAATCGGACCCCAGTGAAACAGCGTGAAGGTGCTGGCCCAGTCCATGCGACTGCCCATCTCCACGGTGTGCGGGTCCTCCCAGTAGAGAATCCACTCGCAGAAAGAGTAGAACAGGATGTCCGCCGCGAGCCCCGCCGTGAACATCATCGCGCCCCACTGGAAGAAGCTGTACTTCGGCTTCTCATCCGGCGCACCGAGCACGATGCTACCATAGCGAGAAAGTGCGATGTAGAGCGACATCACCGCCGTCCCGAGGCCGATCAGGAGATAGTACAGCCCGAAGCTGTCCCCCAGGAAGGTCCGGATACTGCCGAGCACGTCATTGGACGCCTCCGGCAGGAGGAAAAACAGCAGTGCCAGCACCACGATCAGCGCAAACGGCACCAGCGTGATCATCCAGTCGATGCGACTCCGATCCGACTCCATCTGTTCGAGTTTTTCATTCGTGCTCCGTTTCATGTTCATTTTCTTCTCCTTTAGAAATGTTTTGAACAATATAGCACCGGAGTTCCGTTGCGTCAAGCGAATTCTGTGCAAGGTCGAGGAATCATGCTAGAATAGTAACAGTTCAGCTATGCCGCCCCGCCGGGTCCCCATGGCAGAACTGTTACCTGGAATAGGATATACCACTTGAAAGGACCGCACGACCATGCTTTTAAATAAAGAAAAAGCGCCGGCCATCAACTATAAGGAAGACTGGCCGACGCACTACTATGACATCGCGGATATCGATACCCGTGAGAAGATTCTGACGGAGATGCTCGAGGCCAATGCAGGCGACCGGAACGATCGTCGCCGTCTCGAGCTTCTTCGGAAGCGCTACCCGGCGAACGAGCGCACAGGTGCGAAGCGAAAGGATGCGTTCGTCGCGGCCTGGATGGGGCTCCTCATCGACGGCCGCCTCGGTACGAACTTTCTGAACCGGAAGAAACGCGAGCGCGACATCCGGCAGTACTTCACCACGCTCTGCGTGCTGGATGAGGAGGTCGATGAAATTCTCCTCGAGGAGTGGCGTCAGTTCGCCCGCTTCTGGATCGAGAGCTGTACCGGCGACCGGAGCTACGACTCGACCGCCTTCGGGCTCTTCCGCCTCGGCGATGAGCGCCTCGGAAAGAAGATCGCCGCCGAGATCCACGAAGTCACCAGCACCATCCCGGCCCGCTTCGGCCTCGAGGAAGAGCTCCGCGCCTTCCGCCAGGTCATGAAAGAGACCTACATCGCGATGGTCGACCAGGGCGAGCGCTACTGGGCTGACGTCACCGGTGACAGGGACTGAAAGAGGCCCCGGAGGGCCGGCGTCAGAAACACAGTACTGCGAGCTCGGAAGACTCTAAAATCCCATCCCCAAGAAGTACTAGGCCCTCTGCAATAGCTGAGTTTTCCTGATGAAAACTCAGCATTGACAGAGGGTTCCAATGAGAGATGTCACCAAGTACTTCTAGGGGATGGGATTTTGATTCTTCACGACCTCTTCGTATGGTTTCTGACGCCGGTCCTCCGGGGCCTCTCAGCCGCACGGTCATTTGAATTCCAGAACATTATCCCGCGTCACCTTCTCATACGGCAGACGGATATACTTGTCGCCGACGAGATGGAGATCACTGAGCGGCTCGTCCAGGGCCAGGTGGTGTGCCAGCTGAAAGATGGCCGCTGCCTGGCCTTCGGCGTCATTATAGATCGTCGCTGCCAGCTTCCCGTCGCGCACCGCACTGAGCCCCGCCTCCGTGCCATCGATCCCGAAGATCAGCGGCCACTGCGCCTTCGAAAGATCACTCGCCTCGAAGGCATCGATCGCCCCGAGCGCCATCTCATCATTATTCGCGAGCACCAGCTCGATGTCCGCCCCATACTGCCGGATGATTTTATCCATCTGGGTTTTCGCCTGTGCACGGTTCCAGTTTGCGATCGCATACGTGAGACGATCCAGCTTCACACCGAGCTCGAGCATCCGATTGACGGAGCTCTCCGAGCGGGCGATGGCATCCTGGTGTCCAGCCTCCCCCTCGAGCACGACATACTGTATCGCGCCGTCTCCATTCCGGTCCACCGTGCCGCTTCGGATCGCATCGGCTGCCAGCTCTCCCTGCATCTTTCCGGAAACGAAGGCATCGGCCCCCACATAAAAGAGCTTATCCCAGCGCTGCAGATCATCCTCCACCAGCTCACGATTGAAAAAGATGATCGGCACATCCGCATTTCGTGCCGCATTGATGACCTCGGTCGGTGCCGTACGATCGACCAGATTTACGCAGATCACGTCGAAGTCCGCGGCGATCATGTCGCGCACCTGTTCGTTCTGCTTCGTCTGACTCTGCGAGGCATTATAGACCTCCAGCACGATATCCTGCTTCTCATCCGCCTTCGCGCTCAGCACCTGATTATTCAGATCCTGCATCAGCGCCGATACGAAGGCATCATACTGATCATAGACCGACACGCCGATTTTGATCTTCCCATCGGTTTTTCTGGCCGGCAGCTTCTGCCGCGTACCACAGCCGCAGAGGGCGCCCAGCACAGCCAATCCCATCAGTATTTCGCGCATCCATCGCTTCATCTTTTTCATACTATTTTCCCCAGCTATTCTTCCATCATGATTCCCGGTCGCCCTGCTGTCTTCGATTGGATCTCGCTTCTGCGTCCCCTGCTTATGCCATCTGCGTCAGTTCCACACATCCGTCCGCAGCTTATCCAGCGGCACCACTCACTGCACGATCGGAAACAGGATCCGCTGATTCTCATCCCGGAACAGATTGTCCTGATGGACGACGTTGAAGCCCTGCTCCCGGTCCTCGAGCACCAGCATCCGGTTCCGGAGCTTCGCCGAGAGATCCGTGAGACTCTGATAGCCCATGCTGAACTCGTTCGGCAGGATCATCGAAGCGATGATGCCGTTGTCGATATAGTATGCGAGCTTTTCACTGCAGCCCGCACCATAAAGGGACAGGCGATCTGTGCCGGAGGCCGCGACGTAGTCCACCGCTGCCTCGAGGCTCGTATTGTCGAGGCCGACGATCACCGCCGGTGTCACCCGCTCCATCGAGCGTTTCAGCTCCTGCTCGAGGAAACGGCTCTCCTCGACCGTCCAGACGATTTCCGGCTCCTTCGCCCCCACGGCATCCAGGAAACCCTTCAGGCGGTCCTGCATCGCATACTGCTGCTGGTTTCCGGCGATGATGCCGATCTTCAGCCCCTTCAGACGGTCACCGTAATCGATCACGAGCTCGTTTCCGATGGCCCGCCCGACCTCCACATTATCCGTCATCCTGTCGCATAGTTTCCGGAGATATCTGCATCCGCATCCACATTCGTGATGATAAACTCCACCGGCACACGGGCGATGATGTTCCGCACGATTTCCGCGGTGCCCATGCTGAGACAGAAATCCGTGATGATGCCATCCGCGCCATCCGCGATCTCCTGATTGATCAGCGTAGTCTGTGTGAAGACATCATCGATGTAGTCGGTATATACGTAGCTCAGGTCAATGTTGTTGTCCTTTGCGGCCTGTGTGAGCCCTGCCTTCAACGGCACCCAGCGGTCCTGGGAGGAATCACTCACGATCACGGACACCTTATATGGCTTCTCACCGGTGCCCCGCACCAGCATCACGGAGCAAAACAGGATGGTGACCACCAGCCCGCCGATGATCGGCCATAAGAAGCTTCGATCCTCATACATGCTGATTTCCTCCTTTCACCCTGTAGTGTCCGCTTTCCAGCAGCTTCTGATTCTCCGGTGTATCCGGGATCGCCGGTAGATGGATCGTGATCGTCGTTCCCTCATCCGGCTCAGACGCGGCCATCAGCCCATACTGTGCGCCGAATCGGATTCGAATACGGTTGTGTACGTTCACGAGTCCGACACCGGAACCGTGCTTCGGCACCCGCTTTCTCGATTCCTCATCGTCCTTCAGCAGATTTTCACATACCTCCGGTGGCATGCCGTAGCCGTTGTCGCTCACCGCGATATAGATGTCGCCGACCGACATCGCCTGAATCATCTGTCTGTGTGCTGCGCCGCCTTCACCGGTCTTTTCTTTTTCTGTATCCGGGATCAGCCAGCCACGGATACGGATCTCGGCATCGTCATCCGGATCCATGTCCCCGACGCCATAATAGATGGCATTCTCGAGGATCGGCTGGATGATGAGTTTGACGCTGAGGTAGTCCCGGATATTTTCATCGATGTCAAACACCACGGAGAAATTATTCTTATAGCGCACCTTCTGGATGTTCATATAGTTTTCCGCATGCTTCAGCTCCTGCGCAAGTGGAATGATGTTCTTTCCACGGCTCAGACTGATACGGAAGAGGCTCGCGAGCTGCGTCACCATGAAGACCGCATCCTTGTTGTGCTCGCCCTCGATCATCCAGACGATGGAATCCAGGGTGTTGTAGAGGAAGTGCGGATTGATCTGCGACTGGAGCGCATCCATCTCCGACTTTCGCTTTTCCTCCTGCTCGACGACGATGTCCTCCATCAGCTGATTGATCCGCGTCATGGAGCTGCGAAGGGTCCGGCCGAGGTGCTCTACCTCTTCCGAGCCGCCCACATAGATATCCTCCGGCACGACATCGCCGCCCTCCATCCGCTTGATGGAGCGGTTCAGCCGGTTCAGCGGCAGGGAAATCTGACGCGACACGATCTGATTCACGAAGATCATGACGAGGAGGGAGATCGACACGAGCAGGATCACGACGAAACGAAGGCTGCTCGCATCCACGCCGTAGGCACTGGCCGGGATCACGGCGATCATCTTCCAGCCGGTGTAGGAAACCGAGTTCAGTAGCACCTGGCGACGAGCACCGAGGTAAAGCTCCTGATGATGGCCATCCTGGTAGTGCGCCTCGTTGATGTTGTTCTCTGTGAGAATCCCGTAGTTGATCTGCATCTGCTTCGGATGATAGATGAGGCTGCCGCTCGAGTCGGTCAGATAGATGTACTGACCGCTCGAATCCTGATTGATCCGCTCCATCATGCGGTCGATGGTGGAGTAGTTCATATCGACGAGGAGGACACCCATGGTCGGAGTTCCGTTTTCATAGATTTCGACGGCGCGGCTCAGAGAGATGACCCAGCGATAGCGATAGGCCGGATCCAGAAAGAGATTTTCGACATGCGGGGTGGAGAAATGCAGATTATCGGTCTTTCGAAGCGCCTCGGTAAACCAGCTCTGGGTCGTCACATCGAGATTTTCCTTCGTCGTGGCAATCGGCGAGGCTGAAATCAGCCGGCCATCTGCGGTAAAGAGCGCCATACTGACGAGATGCCCGAGGTGCGCTTCATAGATGAGGTCCATCTCTCGATCGATGCTGTCCGTGCTGAGATCTGCATTTTTGATGACATTATAATATACCGCATCCGAGATGCGGCGCATATTGGCGAGGTAATCCTCGAGATTGATGACGGACTGCTGTACGATCTGCTCGGTGGATTCCACGGAGCTCGTCCGCATACGACGTGCAAACAGCTGGTACAGGACCAGCCCCAGGATCATAAGCAGCACGAAGGAGATGATGGTGAAGGCCATCAGAATCGTTCCCTGGATGGTATGTGGAAAAAAGCTCCGCTTCGCCTGCTTGCGAATCTTTTTCATAGGTATCTCCTATTCGTCATCAGGCAGGCGCGGTGCCGGCATGCTGCTGTGCCTTATACTTCGACGGCGATACGCCGAATTTCTTTTTAAATGCATAGCTGAAGTAGTTCGGATCACTGTAGCCGACCGCTTCCGCGATCACATAGGTTTTTTCATTTTCATCGAGCAGCATGTGGACCGCCCGGTCCATACGGATATCCGTGAGGTAGTTGATAAAGGTCTTTCCCGTTTCCCGCTTGAAGACGGTCGAGAAGTACGCCGCACTGATGCCGAGAAAATCACAGATGCTCTCGACACTCAGGTCCTTATCGCTGTAATGCTCATGCACATAGGCCTCTGCCTTCGCCACGAAGGTGCGCGTGCTGTCGCTGCGCGATGCCCGGAGAAGCGCCTGCATCTTGTGGGCACTTTCCTTCATCCATGCACGAAGAGCCTCCAGGTCAAGGTGCTGTACCTTCTGAAAGAGGTCCTCATCCTTTCCGAAAACCTCTTCCATCGACAGATGATTCGCATTCACGAAGCGATGGCCCTCGGTCACGAGCTCCATCACGAAGAAGCGATACGCCTGCAGCGACGGATTGACCGGTGCCTCGGCGCTCAGAAACTGATCGATCTGATGATCGACTTCTTCCGGCGAATTCAGCTTGATGGCCTTGAACACCGGGTAGAAGCGGTCATCATTGTCCTCTGCAGAACTCTCCGCCGGCACCTCCTTCTGGGTCTCCGGCGCCACCTCCATGATGTTGATTGCCTGTCCGCGGCCATAGATGACGCGGTAGGAAACCGCCTCCCGGGCACTCTCGTAGGCTTCCGGCAGGTTCAGAAGGTGATTGACCGCACGACCGATGCCGGCGGTGATGGTCGCGTTCGACACATGCTTACTGAGGCGACACAGCACCTGGCAGTCATCCGTCAGCTTCGTCAGCGCCCCCGGCTGCTCGAACTGCACGATCATCACCGTATCACCGAGATAGGTGAAGAAGCGCGCATGCCACTTCGGATCGAGGTGCTCCTCCCAGAGCCGGCGCACCGACATCGTGATCAGCAGCGGATTGATGCCCTCCGGCGCGAGGGAAACACTGTTGTGCAGGATCACCACACCGAAGTACGGACCGTCGAGGCTGATCTGATAGTCCATCATATCGCGACTGAGCGAATTCGCCGGCTCGCGTCCCTCGATGAGCGCCGTGCAGAAATTCTCCTGCAGGATCGGCAGACTCTCCATATAATAGTTTTTCAGCATGTTGATGTTCTGCTTCTCGTCGAACTCCTGATCCAGCGATGCGTGGATGCGCTCAAACACGGCAGAGAGCTCATCCGCGTCGATCGGCTTCAGGATGTACTCCTCGGCCTCCAGACGGATGGCCTCCTTCGCGTACTCGAACTGGTCGAAGCCCGAGAAGATGATGATCTTGATGGTCGGATACTGCTCCTTCAGACGGCGGCTGAGCTCGAGTCCATCCATGAACGGCATCTTGATGTCCGTCATGACGACGTCCGGCTGCTCCTCCTCGGCCATCTCCAGCGCTTCCAGTCCGTTGTGGGCATAGCCCTGCACCGTGAAGCCGAGCTTCTCCCAGTCCATCTTCCGGATGATCACCTGGATAACATCCTCCTCGTCATCCACCAGCATCACTCTGTATTTGTTCAATGCAAACTCCCCTCTGCCATCACATCCTGTTCGCATCCCGAAAGGCCTGTTCCCTCCCGCGTGCGACCGAAACATACCGAACTAAGCGTTGCGCTTCGTTTACCTCCACGCGGCGCTATGCTCAGTCCTCCACCTTCTGATGGTGGTCGAGATTTCCGTACTTGTCCTCGATTTTCTTAAAGCGATAGAAGGTCACCGCGATGGACAGAATCATAAACAGAAGGCCCATCAGGCCATCATACTGACTCACCACCTCCATCACGAAGATGCAGGCACCGAACATCAGCACGAGGATGCCCATCTCACGGGTATACGGCAGCAGATTCTCCTCTTTCACCTTTCCCCACTCCTTCGGACGGATAAAATCCGGATCATGGAAAACAAGCAGCTTTACGGCGCAGTAGATCACCAGCACACCGAGTACGAGCTGCACACCGTGCTGGCTGAGGAAAAAGGCGACCGGATCGTTCGTCACCGGATCCGAAGCCGTCTGTGCAAGAACTGTCATGTGATATGTCATAGAAACCTCTCTTAAAATACGATACAAAAATGGACTGTGGCAATCGCCACAGTCCATATTATAGACGATAGAAATCGTTCGCTCAATTACTTCTTCTGTACGTACTTTCTGATATCGAGAGAAATTGCGACGAAGATAACGATACCGATTGCGATGTACTGAGAGTTTGCATCGACACCGAGGAACTGGAGAGCGACCTTCAGGAGCTCGAGGACGGCAACACCGATGATGGCGGAGGAAACCTTACCACGACCACCGGTTACAGATACACCACCGAGGGCGCAGGCTGCGATACCTTCCATCTCGTAGGAAAGACCCGTATTAATGGATGCACCACCGGCCTTTGCGCCGAGCATGAAACCTGCCATTGCGAAGAAAGCAGATGCCTTCGCATAGATGAGAACGAGTGTAAGCTTTACAGGAACACCGGCAACCTCTGCGGCCTGTGCATTGCCACCGATGGCATACATGTACTTACCATGACGGGTCATGTTGTAGATGAACCAGGTGATCGCTGACATGGCGATGGCCATCCAGATCAGGAAACTGAGTCCCAGGAAACGACCGGTAGAGAACTTGGTGTAGCTGGTGATATAGCCACCAAGCGGTGTAGCGCCGGTGTAGATCAGACCGAGGCCATAGATGATCTCCATCATCGCCAGTGTGGAAATGAATGGAGGAACACTCAGATAAGCGATAAACCATCCGGTGATGGCACCGAAGCATCCGCAGATGATCATGACAACCAGTAATACGACAAACGGATTCAGCGGTGTGATGTTTGCCAGGAAGCCTTCCTTAAAGAAACGGCCTGCATAATCCTGCTTCTGAAGAAGTGTACCGGCGATACATGCACCGAAGCCGACCATACGTCCACCGGAAAGATCACATCCTCCGGTGATAACGCAGCCTGAAATACCGAGCGCGATAACCAGTCTGTAGGACATGTTTGCGAGGAGGTTCAGGAAGTTGTTGGCAGTTAAGAAGTTCTTCGTTGTTAATCCTGTGTAGATAACGAGGATGAACATAACGATGATAACACCGTTGTTAATGAGAAAATCCGTGATTTTCTTTTTCTGTGACTTTTGCATTTTATTTCCCCTTTATTCTATCGAATCAGAATCAGAACTGCGTTGCGAAGGACATTACCTTCTCCTGCGTCATATCTTCCTTCTGATCAATCTCACCTGTGATCTTACCATTACACATTACATATACACGATCGGCCATGCCGAGAAGCTCCGGCATTTCGGAGGAAATCATGATGATCGACTTGCCCTGATCGGCGAGCTGTTCCATGATCTCATAAATCTCGTGCTTGGCACCGACGTCGATACCTCTGGTCGGCTCATCCATGATCAGGATCTCCGGATCATTTGCGAGCCATCTCGATACGATAACCTTCTGCTGGTTACCACCGGAGAGGTTCTCGATATGCTGCTGCATACTCGGTGTCTTAATCGAAAGCTGCTTGATACTGTCATCTACGATCTTGTTGATCGTCGGATGATCCAGGATGAAGCCTGCCTTCAGGTGCTTGTTGTAAATGGAAATACCCGTGTTATCCTTGATGGACAGGCATCCGAAGATACCATTACCACGACGGTCCTCGGTGATCATACCGAGTCCTGCATCCATCGCGTCTCTCGAACGCTTGATCTTTACTTCCTTGCCATGCATCTTGATGGTGCCGGAAGAGAGATGACGGATACCGAAGAGGCCCTCCATGAGCTCGGTTCTCTGTGCACCGACCAGTCCACCGAAACCGAGGATCTCACCCTTACGGATGTTAAAGCTGCAATCCTGGAAGGACTTCGCGTGAATCGAGGAAAGATGCTCTGCCTCGAGGATGACGTCACCGATCTCGTGTACGTGATCCGGATATACCTTCGTGAGCTCACGACCTACCATCTTCGCGATGATATCGTCGGTGCTCATCTCGGCTGCCGGCCAGGTACCGACATAGGTACCATCTCGCATGACGGTGATGTCATCGGCGATCCGCTTGATCTCATCCATCTTATGAGAGATGTAGATCATCGCAACGCCCTTATCACGGAGCTGATTCATAACCTTGAAGAGGAAATCTACTTCCTTATCGGAAAGTGAGGAAGTCGGCTCATCGAAGATGATGACTCTCGCCTCATGGGAAACCGCCTTCGCGATCTCAACCATCTGCATCTGTCCGATGGAGAGCGAGCCGAGCAGCGCCTTCGGATTATAGTCGAGGCCCAGCTCCTTCAGCCAGCGATCGGTCTCTTCGAACATCTTCTTGTGATCGATCACCTGTAAAGGACCATACTTATGTACCGGGAAACGTCCCATGTACATATTCTCCGCGATGTTACGTGCCGGTATCGGCTGCAGCTCCTGATGCACCATGGCAACACCCTTCGCCATCGCATCATCCGGGTCTGTAATCGTCGTCTTCTCGCCATCCAGGTAGATTTCACCCTCATCCATGTGATAGATACCGAAAAGGCACTTCATCAGTGTGGACTTTCCGGCACCATTCTCTCCCATGAGTGCGTGAACTGTACCCGGGCGAACAGCGAGGTTAGCGTGATCCAGCGCTTTTACACCGGGGAATGACTTACACACATTCCGTAATTCCAGTTTATACTCCGCCATTTTGCCCTCCAAGCATTAAATAATGGGTTTAAAAAACGGGTGGGGCGCAGCTCGTGCACCCGCACCCATTCCTATGTACTACGTTAAATTCTTACGAACCTTTCGGATTAACCAAGAGATGCAAGAACGTCGTCAACGTTGTCGGTGGTTACCTTTACGTAATCACAGCCGATGTAGTGCTCATTGTCGCCGCCGGTGATGTACTTAACAGCTGCATCTGCTGCGGAGTGAGACTGAGAAATGTGATCATTGAATACAGTACCGGTCTGCTTGCCAGCCTTAACGTTGTCACAAGCCTCCTGAAGAGCATCAACACCTACAAGGTAAACGTCTGTACCAACGGTCTCGCCTGCTGCCTCGATAGCCTGCAGAGCGCCGAGAGCCATCGCATCGTTGTTGCAGAAAACAACCTCGATGTCCTTGCCGTGCTGTGCAAGAGAGTTTGCAACGAGAGACTGTGCCTGTGCCTGATCCCAGTTACCAACCTGATCGTCAAGCTGCTCAACCTCGATGCCGGCATCCTTAAGAGCCTTTACAGAGAACTCTGTTCTGTACTGAGCATCTACGTTCTCCGGGTCACCCTCGATCATGATGTAGGAAACCTTGCCATCGCCGTTGATATCGCCGTGGTTGTCGAGGTCAGCGATGATCTCGCCCTGCATCGTACCGGACTGACGAGCGTCACATCCTACGTAGCAGACCTTCATCTTCTCATCTGCCCATCTCTGCTCTTCCTGAGCATCCGGCTCTCTGTTGATGTATACGAGCGGAATGTTTGCTGCGGTTACCATATCGGTGATGGTTGCTGCGGAAGAAGAGTTAACCGGATTGATGATGAGACAGTCAACACCCTTGGTGATGAAGTTCTGAATCTGGTTGGTCTGTGTAGCCTGGTCGTTTGCACCATCCATGATCTCGATGTTCTCTGCCTTGAAGCCGAGGGATACGAGATAGTCCTGAAGCTCATTTCTGAAAAGGGTCATGAAGTTATCAGAGAACTGATAGATACATACGCCGACCTTCTTATCGGAAAGATCTGCATCAGTTGCAGCTGCGGCTGCCTCAGTTGCTGCCTCGGAAGCTGCCTCGGTAGCGGCTGCAGTGGTCTCTGCTGCTGCAGTTGTAGCTGCTGCAGTAGTCTCTGCAGGCTTCGAGCTGCCACATCCTGCGAGCATCGAAACTGCCATTGCTGAAACGGTAAGTAAGCTAAGTGCCTTCTTCATAATAATCCAATCCTCCTATGATTGTCTGTTCTCGACGGGACTCCCCCGTCCTTTTGATCATATTATATGGAGATGTTATGGCTGATAGAATAGAGAATCCTTCTTTTCATCTTGAAAATTCTTTGATTCCTTTGTTTATTTTTTTCAGATTTTCCGATTTTCCCATTCTGCATTCATGCAATATGCGCTTAATCACTTTAAAAGCCAGCAGATTTTCAAAGTTTTTCCGTAAAAATCACCATAGCAGAACCCCGGAGGACTGCCACTGGAAGCACAGTACTTCGAGTGGCAGCCCTCCGGGGTTCTGTTATCAAAGATTCCGGCTGTCCTCCACGATGTAGATCGGGCGGTCCTTCAGTTCTTCGAAGAGCACCGCGATGTACTCGCCGATGATCCCGACGACGATGAAGAGGACGGCGAACATGAAGCAGAGCAGGACGACGATGGTCGCATAGCCGGACGGCGCGCCGTCACGGGTCACCAAGGTATAGATCAGCACGATCAGCCCCAGAAATCCGCTGACGAGGCCGGCGAAGATGCCGAGCTTGAGCGGCATGTTCGAGAAGCACATGATGGTATTCATCGCGAAGACAAAGAGCTTTCGGATCGAGTAGTGGCTGCTGCCCGCCACCCGCGGGGCTGCCTCATAGGAAATCGTGGTCTTCCGGAAGCCGACGTTCTGCACGTAACCGCGGAGGAAACGGACCTTCTCCCGGTAGTTTTTCGTGAGCACCTGCTGTACCGGGCGGGTGATGGCAAAGAAGTCCGAGGCATTGGCCTCGAGATGGACCTCCGACATACGGTTGATGAGCCAGTAGAAACCGCCGGAGGTGATGTTTTTCAGAAGCCCGGCCGTTTTATTTTCGGTGCGGACCATGGAGATCACCTGGTAGCCGGCGTCGAACTGGTCGACGATGTCGGCGAGGTACTTCGGCGGGTGCTGAAGATCCGCGTCCATGAAGACGAGGCCGTCGCCCGTAGCGTAGTCGAGTCCGGCGGTCATCGCCGCCTCGTGGCCGAAGTTCCGGGAGAAGTGCAGCACGCGCACATGGGTCGCATCGCGGGCGGCCAGATCATCCAGGATCTCGCCGGTCCGGTCGCGGGAGCCGTCATTCACGAAGACGAACTCGTAATCCCAGCCCTTCGCTGCAAGCGCCTCCCCATATTCTCTCGTCGTCTCATAGAAGGTCTCCAGTCCCGCCTCCTCGTTGTAAGCAGAAACCACCAAGCTCAGTAATTTCATATATCTTCCTTCCAGCGTTTCTTAAATGAAATCAAATCAGTCGAGAATCTCCAGCTCCATGCCGCTGTGTGATGGGTGACGGTCCTCCGGGCGCGGCAGCTTCATGTAGTCGCCGTAGAGCATCGTGAGTACCTTGTTCCAGGCCTTCGGTCCGGTGAATTGTCCGTCCTCAAACTGGAACTCGATCGGCTCCTCCCAGGCATCCTCCACGGTGCAGTACTGGAAGTCCGGCTGGTAGTTCGAGAAGAAGGACTTCCCACTGCCGGACTGCTTCCCGCAGACCGGGCAGCCCTGTTTTCCGGCATTCTCTGCCTGTTTTGCATCGCCCGCAACGGTATCCACCGGAGCTACACAGTTCGCCGCTACACGATTGAGATCCGTGTACTTACGCGCCCAGCGCTCCTGCAGGCGGAAGATCTTCGGAAGCGGGATGAAACGACCGACACCGGCGAGTACCTGCACCTCCAGCTTCTGGAGGCCGTGATACTTGCTCCAGTCGAGCTTCCGGCGGTGGCCCATGCCGAGGCCGAAGGCGATCTGCTGCTCGAGCTTCATGAGCCGCGCGCGGATCGGACAGGCCGGCAGACGGTCGAGGATGAAGAGGTCGACCCAGAGGTGGTTGAGCTTTCCTTCATAAAAGGCCATATCCGCGTCGTCCTCTGCGTGCCGTCGGGAGTTGAGATAGATCACACGTGGCACGAAATCATAGAAGGCCTCGCCGCCGCGATACTCATCCGGCAGCACGAGCTGCATGTTCGCCGGGAGCTCCGCACGTGCTACATCGATGAAGCGCTCGAACTCTTCTCTTCGGAAGCAGAGATCGACGTCGTCGTCCCACGGGATAAAGCCCTTATGACGCACGGCACCGAGGAGCGTACCGGAATCGATGAGGTAGGTGATGCCATGGCGATCACAGATCGTCTTCACCGCCTTCAGGATCTCCAGATTTGCCTGATGTACCCGCTTAAGATCAAATGTAAATTCTTCACTCATTGCTGAATCGCCTCCAGGATGATGCGCGCCATGTAGCGGAGCTTCTCATCCGTCATACCCGGATAGAGTCCTACCCAGAAGGTGTCCCGCATGATACGGTCGGTCGTGTCGAGGCTGCCGACGACGCGGTAGCCCTCACCCGTCGCACGCATCTCGTCGAAGCACGGGTGCTTGATGAGGTTGCCGGCGAAGAGCATACGGGTCTGTACGCCGTGGTCCTCGATATAGCGGACCACCGTCTCACGGTCCACGCCCTCCTGACAGGTCATAAGGAAGCCGAACCAGCTCGGGTCCGAATTCGGCTCCGGTTCCGGCAGGATCAGCTTCGCAGCTGCTCCGCCCTCGACGAGGAGCGACTTCAGCAGCTCGAAGTTGTGCTTCCGGCGTGCGACGAAGCCCGGGAACTTCTCGAGCTGTGCGACGCCGACCGCTGCCTGCATATCGGTGGCCTTCAGATTATAGCCGAAATGGCTATAGACATACTTGTGGTCATAGCCCTTCGGAAGCTCGCCATACTGTCCGTCGAAGCGGTGGTGGCAGGTATTATCGTGCCCCGGTGCGCACCAGCAGTCACGGCCCCAGTCACGGATCGAGCGCATGATGCGGTGAAGCTGCGGGTTGTTCGTATAGCAGGCACCGCCCTCGCCCATCGTCATATGGTGTGGCGGGTAGAAGCTGGAGGTACCGATGTCGCCGATCGAGCCGGTCTGGCGGGTCTCGCCGTCGATCGTATAGGTCGAGCCGAGTGCATCGCAGTTATCCTCCACGAGCCAGAGCTGATGCCGGTCACAGAAATCCTTGACCGCCTTCAGATTAAACGGATTGCCGAGGGTATGCGCGATCATCACGGCCTTCGTCTTCTCCGAGTAGGCTTCCTCGAGCTTCGTCACGTCGATATCACAGGTCGGCAGCGTCACATCCACGAAAACCGGAATCGCACCGTACTGGATGATCGGGTTCACGGTCGTCGGGAAGCCGGCCGCCACGGTGATGACCTCATCTCCGCGCTTCACGCGGCGCTCGCCGAGCAGCGGGCTCGTCAGTGTACTGAAGGCCAGCAGATTCGCGCTGGAGCCGGAGTTCACGAGACTCACATAACGTACGCCGAGGTATTCACCGAACTTCTGCTCGAAGGCGTCGGTGTAGCGTCCGGCGGTCAGCCAGAACTCGAGCGCACTGTCTACGAGATTCACCATCTCCTTGTCGTCATAGACACGGCTGGCATACGGGATGCGCTCGCCCTCATGGTATGGCTGCTGCATCGGTGCGACCTTATATTTTCTTGCATATTCTGCGACGAGATCGAGGATTTCCTGTCTCGCCTGCTGCTCTGTTTTCTCTGTCATGTTCTGCTCTTTTCTCTTTCATCTGCTAAAAATGCACGGATCTGCTGTTCGGTCAGGGCCCGCATATCGGCGCCCTCCGACCATGCATGGTACCATGCGACGGTTTCCTGAACGGCCTCCGTGACATGCCAGCGTGGCTGCCAGTGGAAGCTCTCCTTCAGCTTCTGGGTATCCAGCTTCAGGTACGCGGCTTCATGCGGTGCATTCGCCTCGGCATCCGTGTGCCAGGCTGCGCCCTCGCCCCAGCTCTGTACGAAGAGGTCCGCGAGTGCGCCGGTCGTGATGGCATCCACCTCATCCGGTCCGACGTTATAGCATCCGGCCACATCCCGGGCCAATGTCTCCGTCGTGCGATCGTCATGCCCCGTTTCATTCGTCTCCGCGGAAGCGGCGGATGCCGGCGTGCCCGTATGCTGCGCTTCCTGCGCCTGGGTCATCGCGATCAGGAGGTAGACATACAGCGGCTCCAGCACATGCTGATACGGCCGCGTGCTGTACGGGTTCCGCACATGGATGGTCCGGCCGGCGATCGTATCCCGTACGCAGTCCGGGATGATGCGGTCCACGGCGAAATCACCACCGCCGATGACATTGCCCGCACGTGCAGTGGAGATCGCCGTCACCACAGCGGATGGGTCCGCGCCCGGCTGGAAGAAGGACTTCTGGTAGCTGTGGGTCACGAGCTCGGAGCAGGACTTCGAATTGCTGTACGGATCGTAGCCGTCGAGCTTCTCGTCTTCCCGGAAGGCGTGGTTCGCAAGATCCGGATTCTCATAGACCTTGTCGGTCGTCACGTTCAGGAAGGACAGGACCTTCTCCGCATGCTGCGCATTATAGCGACGGATGGCCTCGAGGATGTTCACGGTGCCCATGACGTTCGTCTCGAAGGTCTCCCGCGGATAGAGGTAGGAGGTGCGGACGATCGGCTGTGCCGCGAGGTGCAGCACGACCTCCGGGCGGGCGGTCTCCATGAAGGCGGTGAGATGCGGGAAATCGCGGATGTCGCCGATCTCCGAGTGCATCTCCTCCGAAAGCTTCAGGATGTCGAAAAGCGCCGGCTCGGTCGGTGCCTCGAGGGCATAGCCGTAGACCTCGGCGCCGAGCATTCGGAGCATGAGGCAGAGCCAGCTGCCCTTGAAGCCTGTGTGGCCCGTCACGAGCACCCGCTTTCCTTTATAAAACTGCTGTAAGGATTCAAATTTGGTCATATCGTTTTTCTTTCTATTACCACGTTTTCCATGGTGCTTTCCCGCTCGCCCAGAGGTCTTCGAGGAGCTTTTTCTCGCGCTGGGTGTCCATGCACTGCCAGAAGCCGGCGTGGTAGAAGCTCATGAGCTCGCCGTCGGCAGCGAGGCGGTGCATCGGCTCCTGCTCGAGGACACAGCGGTCATCCGTGAGGTAGTTGAAAACCTCCGGCTGGAAGACCATGAAGCCGCCGTTGATGATGGCGCCGTCCTCCCGCTCCTTCTCACGGAAGGCCCGGATCTGGTTGTTTTCATCGATGTCAAGGACGCCCTTCTGCTGTGCGAGGGAAACGGTCGTGATGGTCGCGATCTTACCATGCGCATGATGGAAGTTTACGAGGGCATCGAGGTCCACGTTGGAAACGCCGTCGCCATAGGTGAGCATGAACGGCTCATCCCCGACATAATCCTGTACGCGCTTGATGCGTCCGCCGGTCATGGTGTTGAGGCCGGTGTCGACGATGGTCACGCGCCACGGCTCGTTCATGTTGTGATGGACCTCCATCTGGTTGTTGCTGAGGTCGAAGGTCACGTCCGAATTATGCAGGAAGTAGTTCGCAAAATACTCCTTGATGACGTACTGCTTGTAGCCGGCCAGGATGATGAAATCATTGTAGCCGTAGCTCGAGTAGTACTTCATGATGTGCCAGAGGATCGGCATCTCGCCGATCTCGATCATCGG
Organism: uncultured Oribacterium sp.; assembly: GCA_937927445.1. Classification (GTDB taxonomy): domain Bacteria; phylum Bacillota; class Clostridia; order Lachnospirales; family Lachnospiraceae; genus Oribacterium. Next base: position 27,993 of record CALAOB010000137.1, read on the forward strand.
CTTCGGACGGAGATGCGACTCCTCGGAAATACGGGTTCCGAAACCACCTGCTAAAATCAATACTTTCATAGTTTCCATCCTTTTGTTTATCGTAAACAGAATCGCCTGTCCCCAGAAGTCATGGGCAGGCGGAATCCTGTATACCTTACGTCAGGCAGTGAATGCATATCCCGCAGATCATCGCGTATGCACCGTCACGCACGGAACACATTCCACTGGTTTTCCTTTAAAATATCCATGGCATGCCGAACCCGGTTCGGCCCATGGTGGTACTCGAAGATGAGATTCAGCTCATCATCGCTCAGGTTTTCGTAATTCTGTGCGGCGTCCGCCATAGAAGCGAAGTACATCTGCCGGAACGGCATCGCGTCGATTTCACGCTTATCAGTATAACAGCTCCCTGCAGTGAAGGAAAGAAGCACCACGAGGGAGAGGCCCATGCCGAGCAGCGCGCCGGGGGCATGTCTCTGTCCGGACGACGTCTGTACCTTCTGCGCGCGTCCGCGGTTCACCGGTGATGCTTCGCCGGATGTTCGTACGGCATCGCCCTGCTTCGTGTGCACAGACAGATACTGCTTTCGGAAATGTGAGAAAGCCGCGCCATAAATGAGCAGCAGGCCGAGGGTACCCGGAAGGTACTGCAGGCCGTAGCGGCTTTGCCATGCGTAGGTTTCCGTCAGGAAGATATAGCGGGACAGGAAGACGAGGACATGGCTTCCGGCACCGCTCACGAGAAGCAGCATCGGGAAGATCGTCCGGCGGTACTGTCCGGTCCGGAAGTAGAGCAGCACGGCGCCGGCATAGAGCAGGATCACGAGGGCCCCGAGAAGGTACACCATCGGATACGTGAGTGTCCCGGCAGCGAGCAGATCCTCCAGCACCGAGCCGGAAAACAGGGTGCTGGCGAAGCCGTTCAGCAGGAAATGCAGTGAGAACCCACGATACTGCTGCAGGGTTTCCAGCAGGCCGATGTCCTGTGCGCCCGTATGCTCGAAGGTGGCCGCCGCGTTACTCATATAGTAGAGAAGCAGCGGGATCAGCGCGCAGAGACCATACCATGGAAGCCGGCGGCCGTCGACATTGCGATTCCGAAGAAAGGCGAGGTAGCCGTAGGCCACGAGGAGGGTCGCTGTATACTGCGCGATGTACGGGCCGGCCACCAGCAGGGCGAGCCACGGAAGTACACAGAGCCGCCGCGCATCCCCCGGCTTCTGTGTGCCGGTGAAGACGCGCTCGAGCACGAGGTAATGATAGAAAAAGAGGCCGTAGCTCAGGAAGTGCACGCAGCCGGTGCCATTCAGAAGCATCTCCCACTTATCGAGGCTGAAGCCGACGAGCATCACCGGCAGGATGATCCAGACGCTGCTTCGCTCCCGGATCAGGTACTGCGCCACCGAACACATCAGCAGCACGCAGCCCAGGATGCAGAACACCCGGTCAAACAGCACCGAGTAGCCGAAGAAGGTGACATTGATCCAGCGAAGCGGATAGTTGATCGGAATCCGGGTCAGGATATCCGGCACGAAAAAGGTCTTCGGATCCAGGGTATCCGGCAGGTAGCTGTTGATGATGCGGATATAGTCGGAATAAACCACATCCACCGTCGCATGCAGCACATACCAGAGCAGAAACAGCCCTCCGATGAACGGCAGAAGGAGGAGTCCCTTCCGGCACTCCCCCACCCGCTTTCTGCTTCGATTTTTATATGAGTGCTTATTCACTGAGCTCCTCCCACGCGGCCAGTCCGAAGGTCTGGGCGCTCACATCGATGTAGCCGCGGTTTCCATGCTCCATGAGGACGATGCTGTTCTCCACCGTCGCGTCCGCCGGTAGCTCATCCGGGCTGTTGATGAAGTGGATCTCCGTACCCTGTCCGGTCTTCTCCGGATCAAACGGCTTATAGAAGTACTCCGCATAGAAGTCGCTCATCTCGTAGTAATTATAGTAGATATACACCTGCTTCTTTCCGAGGAAGTTCTCCGCACCGACCGCGTCGATCGTGCAGTCCGCAAGCGAATTCACGCGATCCTGATCAAAGAAGAAAAAGATGTTCGGATAATGCTGTCGATCATAATGCTCCACCGGTGTCATCACGGCCCCGTACACCATAAAGAGCAGCGAGAACGTGAGGACCATGGCCGTCCGGCATTTCTTCATACCGAAACGCTCGCCATGTTCGCCCGATGCGCTTACGGAATCCATCGACGTTCTCTGCGGGACGGCTGCGCGCGTGCGCACTGTCCTGCTGGCTTCCGGTTTCACACGTCCAGACTTCGCGATCTCTCCGAGCATGAAGGAGAGGTACAGAAGTGCGGCGGTATAGCTCACATAGACCCAGCGGGTTTCCAGGCGGATCGTGATGGAGCTCGAGCCGATGCAGAGGGCGATGAAGCAGATGAAGAGGAGGTTCTCCCCGATCCGACGCGGCGTGATCCGCCCCTTCTTCCAGACGCTTCGCACATAGAGCAGAAGCATCAGCAGAAGGCTCAGCCAGCTAAGTCCGATCAGCGCCTGTACCCAGCGGGCGGAGTCCGCGAAGGACACGCCACAGAAGATCGCGTGGCCTGCATTGACCCCAAAGATGTAGGCAACCTGCGTAAACGCGAAGCCGAGGGCCTGGGCGAGGGAGAAGGTGTCCTGCACCTTCGTGCCGGCTGTACCGACCGGGATGGCATCCCCGGCCACCACCATACGGCTGCCGAAAAAGACAGCGAGGATCAGAAGCGGCAGGAGCAGCTCGAGCAGCCGCCCGAGGCGGTTCCCCGAAAGCATGTCAGAACCCGGTGTATCGCATTCCGTGGTACCCGCGGATGCCGGAGGCTGCGATGTCCGCGGCACTTCCGACATCCGGAACGGCACGAAGCGCCGGCAGAGCCGCCGCTCCGTCTGATACTGTGTGAACACCGCGAGGTAAAAGAGCGGGGCCAGCGCGATGAAGCGCTCATGCGTGAAGATTACGAGAAAGAAGCAGAAGCAGGCGCGCAGATAGGCACGCGTGCCGCGGCCCTCCATGTAATCGAAGAGGCCCCAGAGGGTCAGAAGCGCAAGCAGCAGGGCGAGGGACTCGAGGAGCCCGAGCACCTGTGCGATCTGGTAGGCCGCGAAGTGCGACTGCAGGTAGAGCATGCCGGTCAGGAGACCGACGGCCTGTCCGGGCAGCACGCCCTGCGGTACCCGCGTGCCGCGGCTCAGACGCCGGCTGAAGAAATAGATCACCCAGGAAATCGCCACATTTAGAAGCACGTTGAAGCGGGCATACCAGTGGACGTGCGGGCCGATCAGGAGAAACTCGAGGTAGCTCAACGCCCAGTAGAACGGGCGGAAGTTTCCCTTCGTCACCTTCGGAAAGGTGAAGGACCAGAAATCCTCACAGCCATAGAAGGACCAGAGGTAGAGGTCGTCACCATAGAGTGCCCGGATACTGAGGTGCCGGTTGATGAACAGTCCGAACAGAAGGAGCAGGACGAGTGCTGCGGCTGTATACAGCCACGCATACCGGCTTCCCTCTTTCACTGTGTTTCTCTTCTGTGTCTGTTCCATACGCCTTCTTATGAACGGATTCGTGTTCTTCGCTATCCTGCCGACGGAATGTATGCCCTATACGCCTTCTTATGAACAGGTCGTCCCGGTCTCGCCGGCATCCTCCGCGCGGTAGGCGCCATACGCCTTCTTATAGAAGTGCATCAGCACATCCGTCACCGGCGCCGAGTGCAGCTTTCGGAACACTTCCCGTTCCTCTTTCTCCCGATTATGATTTTCGATATTTCGCATCGTCTCCGCTCCGGCATGCACACGGTAAGCCATGAGCGGCTTCTCGATGCAGATGAAGCGCCCAGGTTCACGCGCGAGACGGATCAGGGTGTCCCAGTCGATGACGAACTTATAGTCATTCCGGAACAGCGGTGCCGGACAGTACTTCGTGTGGTAGGTACAGCTCGGGCAGCCGATGCCGTTTCCATAGCGGAGGGCCGAGAGCTTCACGCTCGTACGGTCCGCATGGGCATGGTCCTTCAGCCGAAGCCGCAGGATGCGCTTCACCTTCTCCGAGCTTCCGTCGATTGTGTTGCCCTCGCCATCGATCGTGTCGTAGCGGCAGCAGAATACCGACATATCCGGGAAGTGCTGGAAGGCATGCAGCAGCGCCTTCGTGTAGTCTGGAAAATACAGATCGTCCTGGTGGGCGATCGTCACGAGCTCCGAGCGCTCCGCGCCCATCTCATAGGCGAAGTTCCAGTCCTGCTGCAGCCCGTGTGCACCATTCCGCACATAGACCGGGTAGCCGAACTGCGCGCTCAGCTTCGTGATATAGCGATTCGGGGTCGAGGTACAGATGATCACCCGGCTCTCCACGCTCTGCATCTTCAGTGAATGCAGAAGAAGCGGAAGGTAAGGTGACTCTCCGTAGGCTGCGACCGCGAAACAGTGTTTATAATGCTTTCGTGTATTCATGTTTTTTAATATGTTTTATACGTTTCGACCGGTCTCGAAATCCTCCCGGATCTTCGCCCAGGCACCATCCGGTGAGTAGAAGGTCGAGATGAAGCTGACGGCGTTATGCGCCATCTTCTCGATTTCCTCCGGATGCTTGTAGAGGTGGATGACCTCCTGTGCAAAGGCCGTCGGATCATCCTGGATGCGCAGGGCGGTCTCTGCCGCCGGGATGCCCTCGGCACCACAGCTCGTCGTCACCACCGCGGTTCCCGCGTGCAGTGCCTCGACGACCTTGCCCTTGACGCCGGCACCGAAACGAAGCGGTACCACGACGACACGGCTCCGACGGTACATCTCGTCGAGCTTCTCGATGCTGACGAAACCGAGCACATCGACATCCGGCCGCGCGTTCAGCGCGAGCACCTCGTCGTCCGCATTGGACCCGATGACGTGGAGTACCACGCCCGGAATCTCGGCCTCGATCTGTGGCAGGATATCCTTCACGAACCACAGGAGGCCATCCTTGTTAGGCGGGTGCGCGAAACCACCGACAAACAGGAGATCCTGCTTCTTCGCATAATCCTCATCGAGGACGGCCGGCTCATCGTAGACGAAGGAGGTGATGGCCTTCACATGGATGGTCGGGTCCTCCTTATGCACGATCTCCGCCTCCACCTCGGACGGGAAGTAGCTCATGTCGGCCTTGCGCATCACGGCATACTCGACGCCATGCCAGTACTCGGCCTCCTCACGGGTCTTTTCGTTATGGTCGATCGCATACTCGCGCATCAGACGGAGGGAGTGAAGATCGGATCCATGGTAGATGATCTTCATATCCGTATGCTCGCGGATGTAATCGATGTAGCGCGCCGCGATGTGCGGACGGCTGAGATAGGCGATGCGGATAAAGGACCTGTTCCGCTCGATCCAGCCCCAGATGTCGGCCTGCAGCTTCGCGCCGTAGAGCACCTCGATACCGAGCTGCTCGAGGTCCGAGGTATACGGCTCCTCATGGGCGAAGTTGTCGCCGAGGAACTTCACACGCCAGCCCTGACGCAGGAAGAGCTGCATATACTGATAGTCCAGCTTACTGCCGGCATCCTTATCCCAGGTCGGTACATAGTGGTCGATCATCAGCATGCATGGCCGGTGCTGACCACGCTCACGGGCGTCAAACGGGTTCGGGTTGCCGTCATTGACACACTGCTCCCGAAGCTCGGCCGCCCACTTCTCGCGGAACTTCTCCTGGTTCACGACCTGATAGTGCTTCAGGCTCGAGGTATCCGAGGTGTCCGTGCCGTTCGAGATGCCCTCGAAGTGGATGACGACGGACTTCGGCTGGAACATGACCTTCTTTCCGTGTTTCCGCACCTCAAAGGCGAGGTCCGTATCCTCATAGTACGCCGGTGCGAAGCGCTCATCGAAGCCGCCGATCTCCTTCCAGAGCTCCGTGCGGATCATGATTGCGGCACCCGAAATGAAGTCGACCTCCTTCACATAGTTGTACTCCGGATCCGCCGGGTCCTGCAGACGGCCATAGTTCCAGCCGGAGCCATCCGACCAGATGATGCCGCCCGCCTCCTGGAGACGGCCGTCCGGGTACACGAGCTTACTGCCGACCATACCGATGGACGGATCGCGCTCGATCAGCTCGACGAGGGAGGACAGCCAGCCCTTCTGCACCTGGGTATCGTTATTTAAGAAGAAAATATACTTACCACGGGCGATGGAGGCCGCCTGATTACAGTTCTTCAGGAAGCCCATGTTCTCGCGGTTTCGTGCCACGACGAGATTCTCCGCATACTGGCCGATCTCGCGGGTCGCATCGGTCGACACATCATCCGCGATGATGACCTCATACGGGGTCTCTGCGAAATCCGTATTCTCCCTGATGCTGATGAGGCACTGGTAGGTATAGTGGATCTGGTTGTAGCATGGGATGACAATGCTGACGAGCGGTGCGTCGGTGCGCTCAAACTTCACTTTTCCGTAGCTTACATACAGATCGCCGACATTGAAATCTCCACGGATCCGGTTCTTGCCATCCTCCGTGAAGTACATCGGAAGCATCTTCGCCGGATGACGGAGGGTCCGCTTCACATAGCTCAGCACCTTCCGCTTACGGGAGCCGACCGGGAAATGGTGGTTCAGACTGTTCCGGAGACGGGTGCCCACGCGGGCCTTCAGGCTCTGACGGGCCATGTAGTAGTCGCGCTCCGCGATGAGGGACTGGATGTCACGTTCATGCACCTGGATCACGTTCGTGAGGTTCGCGACATGCACCTGGGTGAGACGGTTGACCTCGCGCTCCTTCTGGACCGTAATGTCCCGTTCCTTCACCTCGCGCTGCAGCTCCTGTGCATCGTGGAGGGTCTTCGCATACTCCTCCTCGAGGGCACGGAAACGCTTCACGGTAACCTTGTCGTTCAGGAATGCATGCATGCTTTCGCCGTCCTGTCCATGGATCTCCTCCTGGAAGGACTGCTCCCGCTCAGCGAAGGCATCAAGCTCCGGCTTCGTGAAGCCGAAGTTCCGGAGGAAGGCCAGTGCATCCTCGTAGGCCAGGAACTCCCGGTACTCCATGTACCAGTAGTAGAGGATACGGTACTGCAGGAAACGGACGTCGACGGCTTCGTCGAAGACCCACTCACAGTCGATGAGGGTCGGCTGGCCGTCCGACATGATGACATTATCAAACTGGCAGTCGAAATTCGCCGGCTGCACACTTCCGTCCTTCACGCCGAGTACGAGGTCGACGGTCTCCGCGAGCTCCCGGATCGGTGCAACACCGTCCTTGATCATATCCCGCAGGATCTCGCTCAGGCTCTGTCCCTCGACGAACGGATAGCGGATGAAGCTCAGGAACTGGTAGCTTCCGAGGGCACGGCTGGTCTCGACGGCACGGAGTACCGTGAGCTGCGGATTCGCTGCGGCGATCGCCTCTGCCTTCTCGCTGAGTGACTCGATGTGTGCATTGGCCTCCGGCGTCGTACCGGCCTTCACAGCGAAACGCTTCCCCTGGTCATCCCGGTAGAGCAGAGTCTTGATGGCGTATTCCGGCTTGCGGGTCGAATTATACTTGATGTAGTCCGGAAGGAAGCGGCGGTAGTCCCGTGCCTTCGGACGGACGCTGCCATCCGGCTGATAGATATAGAAGTAGGCCGGCGCGAACTCGCGGAAGCGGTTCTCCCGGATGAGGAGTGCGGTCTTTTCGTCCTCCTCGGAGACGTCCGGCATGCGCGCATCACTGTAGAAATGCAGCGGTACGCTGAGCTCCGGCATCAGATAGTAGAGCGTCTCCCGTGCGCCCGGCTGCTCCTCGCGGAGGCTCGCACGCAGGGACGCAAGCTCGGTCCAGCGAAGATAGAGGACATCCTCCTTCCGGTCGCCGGAAGCCATACGGTCGATGTCGAGGGCGTTTTCGATGCCCATCAGGATGCGACCGCCCTTCTTCAGCCAGGTTTCCGTCAGCGCATGAAGCATCGTGTAGACGTCGCCCTGGAACAGACGGAGGATCTTCTTCGTCAGCACCGGGATCACGACATAGTCGTAGGTGCTGTCGTCGAGACGGCGGGATACCTGATGTACGCGCGGCTCGAGGAGGGTCACGAAGGGTGCCGTCGTCTCCTTATCGCCGAGCACCAGGACCGAAGCGTCGCGCTCGCGGCCTGAGGTCACGTCCTCGAAATAAAACCATTCGATGGTATTGGTGATGTGTCGTGAAAAATCCATTAGTGTTCACGCCTTTCCAGAGTCACCTCGGACTCCATATCGTACACACCCACGGTGTTCTTGTTCGAAAGAACCGTGATGGATGCGACGTCATACTTTCGGTCATAGACCACATGCTCGCCCTCCTCGAAGCCCGTGCAGGACATACTGAGGAGATACTCGCCGCCCTGCAGGGTCATCCGCTGGGTGAAGGTGCAGGTATATTCATCGCCCGCCTTCACCGGCTGGATGTCGCAGCCCTCGATGAGGGTGTTCGTACCGGTGAGATCCGCGCCGCGCTTATCCTTGATCGTGAAGGTAAAGATCGGGGCCGCGATCGGTGCATTGAAGCGGATCTTTTCCTTGATGGAGAAGGTCTCGCCCTTGACGATGACGTTCGAGATCTTCCCGCGCTGGTCGAGGATGCCGAGATCCCAGATGCTCGCGCGTCCGTCGCCGTAGTGCTGGACGTTTGGATTCAGGTTCAGGCTGTCCTGCATGAGCGGCGCCGTTCCGCTGCCCGCGGAGGTATCTGCGTCGTGACCGTCTGCATTGGCCTCTCCGGACGGCGCGTCCTTCGAGCGCTGCACGCGGGTCGCAGATCCCGCCTCACCTTCTGCGAGCGCCGCCGCACCGACGCTGTCGACGCCGAAGTTCTGGCCGTCGATGAAGTCCGCTGCGGCCTGCGCGTCGGCCTGGTGCTGTGCATAGCGCTGGTCCTCCTCGGTGAAGCGGCCGGCGAGAATCTTCTTATACAGATCGACCATGTCGCCCGGCAGTCCCTCGGAGACCTTCTCGCCCTTGTTCAGCAGGATGACGCGGTCGCAGTACTTCATGACGGAGCCGAGGTCGTGCGTGACCATGAGGATGGTCGTGCCGTTCCGACGGAGCTCGTCCATGCGGTGATAGCACTTCGCCTGGAAGAAGACGTCGCCGACGGACAGGGCCTCATCGACGATCAGGATTTCCGGATCCATCGCGACGTAGAGCGCAAAGGCGAGGCGGACGAACATACCGGAGGAGTAGCTCTTCACCGGCTGGTGCACGAAATCGCCGATGTCTGCGAAGTCGAGGATCTCCTGGAGCTTCTCGTCCATCTGCTCCTTCGTGAAGCCCATCATCGTGCCGTTCATGTAGACGTTCTCGATGCCGGTGTAGTCCGGGTTGAATCCGGCGCCGAGCTCGAGGAGCGCGCAGACGATGCCGTGGATGCGGACCGCGCCTTCGGACGGGGTCAGGACACCAGTGATGATCTTCAGCATGGTCGACTTGCCGGAGCCGTTGGTGCCGATGATGCCGACGGCTTCGCCCTTTCGTACCTGGAAGCCGACGTGGTTCAGGGCATAGAAGTCCCGGTGGTAGTTCCGGTGCGTGAGGCTCACCGCCTCCTTCAGGCGGTCGATCGGCTTATCGTACAGGCGGTATATTTTCGTGACGTCCTGAACATCGATGACGATGTCGGACGCGCTTGTTTCTCTATTCTTTGTTTCCATATGTTATAACGTAAGCGGCCGGAGTGTCCGGCGTAAATAAAAATCCCCAGATGCGTTTCTGCGCATTTGGGGAATATTTTAGCATAGTTGCTTTTATTTTTCCATATAGGATGGTAAGTCTCCAGCCAGGCCAGGGACCCGGAGGGGGTGGCAACGGAGACACAGTACTCCGAGACCGGTTCAATCTAAGCCGGGGACCCTGACTAGATAGATTTTACGATCAGGCCTGCGGGGTCTTGTAGGTATTCACGTTGGTTGCGCCGGTCGACGGGAGGGTGCCGGTGTAGCTCGTGCCGGTGCTGGTCTGCGTCGTAGTGGTTCCCGTCGTCGCGCCGGTGCCTGTCGTTGCGGTGGTGCCGGTCGTGGTCTGGGTTGTCGTGCCGGCGGTCGGACCGACGTTCGGGGAGCCTGCGTTCGTCACGAGGTGTCCGTCGCTTGCGTAGTAGCTGTAGGTGCCGGTCGTGGTGTTATAGCTGTAGGTCTTCGTCGTCTGTTCGGTGCCTGTCGGGGAAACATAGCTGCCGGCGGTCACGCTGCTCTGATTCAGCTGGCTCTGGTCCTGGGTCTGGATCGTCGGGAGTGTCGCGTTCGTATAGGTATTATTCGGGCCGCTGCCACTGCCCCTTTTCGGCAGGACCTTCGTGATCGTGGCGACATCCCCGATCTGGAGGTTTGCGTTTGCGGCTGCAGTGTTCGCCGCGAGCTGCTCGGTGGTCAGGGTCGTCTCCTGCACGACGTTTCCTCCGCGGGCGGCCTTCGCTGCATCGACGGCGGCATTGGCTGCGGCGATGGACTGTGCGGTGTTTGCGCGCTGTGCGGCTTCGGTCGTGAAGGTTTCGGCGGTCATCGTGACGGTCGGTGCCGGGGTGCCGTCCGGAGCCGGCTGGCCGGCGTATACGCAGACCTGCTGGCCGGTCGTCGTCTCGGTCCAGATCGCGATCGGGCCCTGCAGGGTATACTGCCATGCTGCCATCGACGGCATCGCGCTCATCAGGGTCATCGCCGTCGCGGCAGCCAGAAGCTTCGTCCAGTGTAATCGTCTCATATCTCTTCTCCTTTAAGGATCTCTCTTCGTTCTTAATGGGAGTATAGCACAGAATGGCGTACGGAATGCTTACAATTTTCGACACAGTTTCAGATCATAGTTTCAGAGCCGCGGAGGACCGGCCGCAGAAGCACAGTATGGCTTCTGCGGCCGGTCCTCCGGGTCCTTCGTATTTTTATCTGTGAATCTCTGCGTCGAGCTGATTACCCTTCAGATCGAGGGTGATGGTGTCGCCTTCCTGCACCTTATCCTCGAGGATGATGCGGGCGACGAGGGTTTCGACGTTCTTCTGGATGAAACGACGAAGCGGACGTGCACCGAACTGCGGGTCATAGCCGTGCTCGGTGACATAGTCGCGTGCAGCAGCGGTGAGCTCGATCTTCAGCTGACGATCCGCGAGACGACGGTTGATGTCGGCCACCATGAGCTCGGTGATGTGTGCGATATTGTCCTTCGTCAGCGGCTTGAACATGATGATCTCGTCGAGACGGTTCAGGAACTCTGGACGGAAGGAGCGGAAGAGCTCGTCATGTACCTGCTTCCGTGCGTCCTCGGTGATCTCACCGTTTGCGTCGATGCCGTCCAGCAGATACTGCGCACCGAGGTTCGAGGTCAGGATGATGATGGTGTTCTTGAAGTCCACGGTCTTGCCCTGGCTGTCGGTGATCCGACCGTCATCGAGGATTTGCAGGAGGATGTTGAAGACATCCGGATGCGCCTTCTCGATTTCATCGAAGAGCACGACAGAGTATGGCTTTCTGCGGACAGCCTCGGTCAGCTGACCACCCTCCTCATAGCCGACGTAGCCAGGTGCCGCACCGATCAGTCTCGATACGGAGTATTTCTCCATGTACTCGGACATATCGATACGAACCATGGCGTTCTCGTCATCGAAGAGGTTCTGTGCGAGGGACTTCGCCAGCTCCGTCTTACCGACACCGGTTGGACCCATGAAGAGGAACGAACCGATCGGTCGTGTCGGATCCTTGATGCCGGCCTTTGAACGCTGGATGGCCTCGACGACCTTCTCCACCGCCTCGTCCTGGCCGATCAGGCGCTTGTGGATCTCGTCACCGAGATGCAGCACCTTCGAACGCTCTGACTCGTTCAGCTTCGATACCGGGATACCGGTCCAGCGGCTGACGATCTTTCCGATCTCATCCTCGGTCACGGTCTCCTGGAGAAGCGCACGATCCTCGCCATGGACGCTGTTCTCTGCGTCCGCCAGCTTCTTTTCGATAGCCGGAAGGTCGGCGTACTGGATCTGGGAGGCCTTTGCATAGTCGCCCGTCTGCATTGCCCGCTCCATGTCCTTCTTCAGCTGATCCCGCTGCTCGCGGAGCGACTGCAGGTCACCGGCCGACTTCTTCTCGTTGTCCCACTGTGCCTGCTTCGTGTCAAACTGTGACTGCAGATCGGCGAGCTCCTTCTCGATGTCGGCGAGACGCTGCTTCGAGAGGGTATCGTCCTCCTTCTTCAGCGAGATCTGCTCCATCTTGAGCTGTGTGATCTTACTCTGCAGGGCGGCCATGTCCTCCGGCATCGACTCCATCTGGGTCTTCACCATCGCGCAGGCCTCATCCACGAGGTCGATGGCCTTATCCGGCAGGAAACGGTCGGAGATGTAACGATCACTGAGGGTCGCGGCGGCGACGAGTGCATTATCGCTGATCGTGACACCGTGGTACTTCTCGTAGCTTTCCTTGATGCCACGCAGGATATAGATGGTATCCTCGACCGACGGCTCATCGATCATGACCGGCTGGAAACGACGTTCGAGCGCCGCATCCTTTTCGATGTACTTATGATACTCGTTCAATGTTGTCGCACCGATACAGTGGAGCTCTCCGCGCGCCAGCATTGGCTTCAGGATGTTGCCTGCATCGAGCGAGCCCTCCTGGTTGCCGGCACCGACGATGGTGTGCAGCTCATCGATGAACATGAGGATCTGACCCTCGGATTTGCGGACCTCATCAAGCACCGCCTTCAATCTTTCCTCAAACTCACCACGGTACTTCGCACCGGCGACGAGGGAACCCATGTTGAGGGCGAAGATCTTCTTATCCTTCAGACTCTCCGGCACCTCGCCCTTCGCGATTCGCTGTGCGAGACCCTCGACCACGGCGGTCTTACCGACACCCGGCTCACCGATCAGCACCGGGTTGTTCTTGCTCTTACGACTGAGGATACGGATGATGTTTCGAATCTCATCATCACGACCGATGATCGGATCATCCTTCTGATCCTTTGCACGCTGCACCATCTCGTAGCCGTACTTGTTCAGGGTATCATAGCTGTCCTCCGGGTTGTCGGACATGACACGCTGATTTCCTCTCACCTCGGCGAGGGCCTTCAGGAAGCCATCCTTCGTGATGCCGTACTGCTGGAACAGCTTCTTCAGCGTCGGATCCGCTTCCTTCATAAGGCTGAGGAAAATGTGCTCCACGGAAACATACTCATCGCCCATGGACTTCGCATGCTCCTCCGCCTTCGTGAGCGCCAGGTTCGCACCCTGCGAGAAGTACATCTGACCGGCACCCGAGACCTTCGGAAGACGGCTGATCTCCTCTGCGATGGACGACTTGAACTGCTCCATCGGCACACCCATCTTCTTCAGAAGCTGCGCAATCAGACTGTCATCGATGGTGATCAGCGAGTAGAGAAGATGCACCTGCTCCACATACTGATTTCCATATTCACTGATGATATTCTGACAGTTATTGATCGCTTCGATTGATTTCTGCGTAAATTTATTAATATTCATAAGACTGAACCTCCTTATTTCCTTCGGATAAAAGTATTATAGCGCGGCTGTTAGCACTTTCAAGTGTCGAGTGCTAATTTAAATCTAAATTTTTTATAACGAAAAATGTTCAGTTGGAAAACCGGAGGACCGGCAGCAGAAGACATACGGAGAGCTCGTGAAGAATCAAAATTGTCCCCCTTAGATAATATGAAGTGACCTCACATTTGTAGTAACGTGGATTCGCCATTA
>CALAOB010000138.1 GCA_937927445.1 uncultured Oribacterium sp.
ACTCCGGAAAGTTAATTCCCCCCTTGACAACGGTCACTTCATAACAGAACCAGTTGGAGTAATTTTTCCTTAGCACTCTCTGCAACACTGAGTTTTCATAAAGAAAACTCAGTCGTTTGCAGAGAGCCTACTGGTTCTTAGGGGGACAATTTTAGATTCTTCCGAGATCGGAGTATTGCGCTTCTGCTGCCGGTCCTCCGGGACTCTTTGTTTATATGAAAAGCTTCACTTCATCTGATCACTGAGCTCAGCGGCGATGGCGGCTTCGCAGGCTTCTGCGGCGGCCTGATTCTCCGCGCTGATGGAGATGTAGATCTTCAGCTTCGGCTCGGTGCCGGACGGGCGTACCACGACGGAGCAGTGGTCGCTCAGCAGGTACCTGAGGACATCCGACTTCGGAAGTCCGTCGAGGCCCGGAAGATAATCGAGGACCTTCTCCACCTGCTTTCCGGCGAAGGCGTCCGGGGCTTCCGTACGGAAGCGCTGCATGATCTTCTGCATCTTCTCGAAGCCGGCGGAACCCTCGAAGGTGAAGCTGTGGAGGGTGTTCAGGCAGTAGCCGTACTCTGCATAGAGTGCCTGCAGGCGGTCGAGGAGGCTGATGCCCTGCGTCTTATAGAAGCAGAACATCTCGCAGATCATGAGGGCACCGTCGACGGCATCCTTATCGCGGACATAGCTGCCGGTGAGGTAGCCGTAGCTCTCCTCGAAGCCGAAGACATAGCGCTCCGGATGGCCTTCCTTCTCGAGTCGTCCGATCTGCTCACCGATGAACTTGAAGCCGGTCAGGACATTGACGGTTTCGACGCCGTAGTGCGCGGCGATGCGCTCGCCGAGATCCATGGTCACGATGGTCTTCACCATCACCGGGTCCTTCGGCAGCGTTCCGTGCTTCGTCCGCTGCGCGAGGATGTAGTCCAGCAGCAGGATGCCAGTCTCGTTACCGCTCAGCAGCTGGTAGCTTCCGTCTGCTCTTCGTACGGCAATGCCTACACGATCGCAGTCCGGGTCGGTCGCGAGGAGGAGGTCCGCCTGTACGCGCTCCGCATAGTCCATGCCGAGGGCCATCGCTTCTTTGATTTCCGGGTTCGGATACGGGCAGGTCGGGAAATGGCCGTCCGGCATCTCCTGCTCCTTCACGAGCGTGATGTTCATGTAGCCGCACTCGCGGAGGGTGCGGGTCACCGGTGCACGACCCGTGCCATTCAGCGGTGAGTAGACGATCGCCACGTTCCGGTCGATCTGATCATCCGGACCAAGGACGGACTGCTTCTTTACGTTTTCCACGAAGTCGGTGTATACCGCCTCGCCGATCCAGAAGATACGGGCCGTCGCCGGTGTATCGTTCTCTCCGGCAGCAGGGGTGGTGACAGAGTCTTTGGCGGAGACATTGGCCTCGGCGGTGTCGCGGGTGCCGGCGATCTCGAAGTCGGTCATGCGGATGTCTTCGAAGAGATCGAGTGCCTCGATTTCCGCGAGGATCTCAGCGGCGGCCTCGGTCGTGATCTGGCAGCCATCGGTGCCGTAGACCTTGTAGCCGTTGTACTTCGCCGGGTTGTGGGATGCGGTCAGCATGATGCCGGCGGCACAGTGAAGCGCGCGGGTCGCGAAGCTGAGGCACGGGGTCGGCATGATGTCCTCGTACATGTAGACGTCGATGCCGTTCGCTGCGAAGACGCGGGCCGCGGTCTCGGCGAAGAGGTCCGACTTGATACGGCTGTCGCGGGAAACCGCGATGCGGCGGTCGGCGGCTGCGAAATGCTTCCGTACGTAGTTTGCGAGACCCTGGGAGGCCTTCGCCACGGTGTATACGTTCATGCGGTTCGTGCCGGCACCGATGACGCCGCGAAGACCGCCGGTACCGAAGGCAAGGTCACGGTAGAACGCATCCTGAATCTTCTCTTCCTCTCCACGGATCGCCGTGAGCTCCTGCTCGACATCGGCATCCAGTCCCTTCGCAAGCGCGCACCAGCGCGTGTATTCCTTCATATAATCCATGCTTACTCCTTTTCTGCCGGCATGTCGAACTTCGTCTTGTCGTCGACGGCGATGTCCTCTCCGAGCTGCATCTCCATGAGGGTCAGCGGGGTCTCCGGGTCTGCGAGCATCGTGTGCTTCGCGCCGCACGGAATCGAGATCACGTCACCGGCGCATACGCTGCGGACCTCGCCATCCACGATGGCGGTGCCACGACCGTCCAGGACGGTCCAGATTTCGTTACGGGCGTGATGTGCGTGATAGCTCATGTGGGCACCCGGGCGCATCGCGATTTTCACGGTCATCGAGCCCTGGGAAACGTCGAGGATGCGGAAGTCGCCCCAGGATTTGCGGGCGAACATGATCTGATCCGGGAGCTGGTCCACATATGGCTTGATGCGGGCGCTGGCTTCGAGGTTGCTGACGAGGATGCCCTGCGGACTCGCAGAGATCACCGCATGCTCGAGGCCCATCGCGAGGATCGGTACGCTCAGCTCGTTCAC
This sequence comes from uncultured Oribacterium sp., assembly GCA_937927445.1. Taxonomy (GTDB): domain Bacteria; phylum Bacillota; class Clostridia; order Lachnospirales; family Lachnospiraceae; genus Oribacterium. Next base: position 2,481 of record CALAOB010000138.1, read on the forward strand.
GATGTGAACGTCCTCGCAGTGCTCGCCGAGGATGCCGTGGCCGATGACCGGCTCGGACATCTCTTCGGTCAGGGTGTTCCAGGTGCCGAGGTCCTTCCACTCGCCGTGGAAGCACATCACCTGGATCTTCTCCTCATGCTCGACGACGGCATAGTCGAAGCTGATTTTGCGGAGCTCGGCGTAATGGTCGAAGAGGGTCTGATAGTCGCTGGTGTCGAGGAGGGTGCGGGCACGGTCCAGCACGTAGCCGAGCTTATAGGCGAAGACGCCACCGTTCCAGAGGGCCCCCTGCTTCAGGTACTCGCGGGCGGTCGCCTCATCCGGCTTCTCCTTGAAGGTGCGGACGGTTGACACCGGGGCTTTCGTCTCCGGGATGATATAGCCGTACTTCTCGGATGGATAGGTCGGCTGGATGCCCATCAGGACGAGGTTTGCCTCGCCTCGATCCGCCTGCTCGGAGAGCGCCTTCAGCGCACGGAAATAGTCATCGTTTACATATGGGTCCACCGGGCAGACCACGACGGATTCGTCCGCCGGAACGTTACACTTTTCGTGCAGGTAGGCACTCGCGAGGGCGATCGCCGGGAAGGTGTCTCGTCTCGTCGGTTCGACGGAGATGTTCACGTCGGTGCCGAGCAGGTTCAGGATGGAGGATACCTGGGTGCGGGAGGTCGCGATGGTGACACGCGCCTCCGGGTCCACGGTGCGGATCTGGCGGTAGACGCGCTCGATCATCGATTCGTAGCTTCCGTCCGGGCGTTTGAAGAGCTTGATAAACTGCTTGGAACGGATATCGTTGGAAAGTGGCCAGAGGCGCTTGCCGGAGCCACCGGATAGTAAAATGATATTCATAGCTTTGCCTTTCTTAAAAACACGACAGTATTCTAGCATACTCGCGGGATTTCGACTAGATGGGGCACAGCGTAGACAGGGGACCCGGAGGGTCCCCTGCCTGAACGATGAAATCCGAAACTGTCTGTTAGCAGCAGCTCCGGGCCTTTTGTGCACTATGCTGTGAAAGAATCAGGTGTTTTGTGATTTCCGAACAAGCATTACGGAATTCTGTCTTTTCGTTCATTTCGGTTTCCCGATTTCAGGTTCCTGTCCGGTACATCACTTGCGTTTTTCTCGGCTTCATGCGTACGGCTTCTAGTCTGTCCGGCGACTATAGTCCACTTAACGACTATAGGCGATTCGCGGGGTCTCCTCTATACTCGGGCTATACCAAACGCGGAGGCCACATGACAGTATCTCAGCTTATCCTCCTGCAGTGTCTGACCATCGCTGCGGGCTATGATCTACGAGAGCGGCGTATCCCTCATGCGCTGATCTACACCTATTTATGTTCTGGTTATTTCCTTTCATGCAGGAGCGTCCTCACGCTGTCGAAGTGCTTTTTCTTCTCCAGCGGAGGGGGCGTTCCCTATCTTCTTCGGTATGTTCTTTCATTTGTCATGTTTCGTGTTCTGGCCTCACTGACCCATGCAGGTGGTGGAGATGCACGGCTGATGGCACTGGTGATCGCGTGGTGCGGTGTCGATGCCGGATGTCGGCTTCTGCTGCCGGGACTCGTGTTGGCACTGATGTATCTTCTATGGATCAGAACAGATTCCGGCAGGTGGAGGCTTCAGGAGCGGTCAATGTTTCCGTCGCTGCCTCTGGCCCTCCCTCTGCTTCTCGGTGCGATTCCGGGACTGATCTTCTCTCCCGCGTAGTACGGTTCATTTCCCTACCCCTGAACCCTGAGCCGGCGAGGCGGGAGATACTCTCAGAAAAGTAATTCACATGTACTCACATCGATCGCACATCTTGTGCAGGCTTCGATCGGACTTCCGCCTGCTTCGCGTGTACTCGTATCGATATCTCATCGTTTCTCATCTATATCGGATGCAGAGAAAGGGGCTTCTATGAATCAGATTCTCGCACTGCTGGAACAGGATCCCAGCTACTGTGAACGTTTTTTGAAGTATGCGTCTTCGCGGACGGAGTGTCCGTTTACCGTTTATACCTTTCAGAGCGTGACGGAGCTGCAGCGTTTCGCACACCAGAACGACATCGATCTGCTGCTGAGTGATGCGCAGGCAGCCGGGGAAGAAGAGCTCGAGAAGCTCCCGGTGCATACACGGGTCGAGCTTACGGAGGAGCCGATGGGTGAGAAGCAGACGCTCGCCTGCGCGCGTCCGGATGCGCCACACAAAATCTATAAGTATCAGTCCGGGGAGAAGATCCTGCATGAGCTCGTTTCGAGCTATCAGCTTTCGAAGAAGGCGGAGCCGAAGAATCGACAGGGGCTCGCCAGACTGTACCTCGTATACAGTCCGATCGGGCGATCCGGGAAGACCTGCTTCGCCGAGAGTCTCACGAAAACGCTGCAGAAGGATATGCGGGCACTCTACGTCAGTCTCGAGGAGGTCTCGGCGCGGGCCGATGCATCGATGCAGAACGGAAACGGCTCCCTCAGCGATGCGCTCTACTTCTACAAGAAGGAGCGGCTGGATGCCGAGCGGCTGCGCGCGATGATCTCGCGTGCCGACGGTATGGACTTCATCCCGCCGGTCCGCTCCCCGGAGGATATCGCGACGCTGCGGGATGCGGAGCTTCCACAGTTTATCCAGACGCTGCGCGCAGAGGTCGACTACGATGCCATCGTCCTCGACACCGACAGCATCCTGAGTCGCGTGGAGGGCATCCTCCCGCAGGCCGACTGGATCTTCATGCCGGTCACCGACCAGCCTGCGCACTACCGTAAGCTGTCCGCCCTGGAACATTATCTCACCGGCTCTCCGCATCGCGCCGCACTCGATCGCATCGTGAAGCTTATCGTACCGCTGGAGCAGCAGGGATACTCCGAAGCAGCGGCTTCGGAGCGGCTGTCCGAATTTACCGCGGCGGTCATACGGAACTACCTCTACGATGCCGAGCCGCGAAGTGCCATCCGTCCGAATGCATGAGTACCAAGGAAGTATACCGTATGAATACGATCATGGACCAGACTGAATTAAAAAAGGAACTGAAGCAGCAGCTGCTCGCCGGACTCGAGGAGCAGCGGAGCTTCAGCGATGCGGAGCTGTATGAGCGCATCGACGAGCTCCTTTTCCGGCATCCGGAGCTCTGCCTCCGGGACAAGCTCTATCTGCGCGATGCTGTCTTCAACAGCTTCCGTCGTCTCGATGTGCTTTCCGAGGTGCTCGATAACGCCGAGGTCACGGAAATCATGATCAACTCCGAGCAGGAGATCTTCATCGAGCGCAGTGGACACATGCAGCGCTGGGAGCGGAGCTTCGAGTCCCGGGCGCAGCTGGAGGAGCTGATTCAGAGCATCGTCAGCCGCATCAACCGCGTGGTCAATACCAGTACGCCGATCGTCGATGCCCGTCTTGAAGATGGCTCGCGTGTTCATGTCGTCCTGCCGCCGATCGCACTGAAGGGTCCGACGGTTACCATCCGAAAGTTCCCGGAGCCGATCACCCTCGAAAAGCTGATCCTCTACGACTCCCTGACGCAGGACGCCGCCGACTTTCTGATTTCACTCGTAAAGGCACGGTACAACATCTTCATTTCCGGGGGCACCAACTCCGGAAAGACCACCTTTTTAAATGCGCTTAGTCAGTATATCCCGTCGGATGAACGGGTCATCACGATTGAGGACTCCGCCGAGCTCCAGATCCGGAACGTACCGAACCTCGTCTCCCTCGAAACGCGAAACGCAAACGCAGAGGGCGAAGGCGAGATCAGCATGCAGAACCTGATCAAGGCGTCCCTCCGTATGTCGCCGGACCGCATCATCGTCGGCGAGGTGCGAGGAAAGGAAACGCTCGACATGCTGAACGCTATGAATACCGGCCACGACGGCAGCCTGTCCACCGGCCATGCGAACTCCGCCCAGGATATGCTCCGCCGTATGCAGACCATGGTGCTGCAGGGCGCGGACCTGCCGCTGCCGGCGATCCGCAGCATGATCGAGTCGGCACTCGACATCATCGTTCACTTAGGGCGTACCCGTGATCATAAACGACGGGTACTTGAAATATCGGAGGTCATCGGCATTGAACATGACGAAATCAAACTTAAGCCACTGTATAAATTCGATGGTCAGAAGCTTGAAAAGCTTGCGGATCTCACGTCCCGACAGAAGCTCCTCGACCGATTATAACGAGTATGTCCTGACGCCGCTCGAGTATCTCCGCCTCTTCATCACGGCACTGCTCGCGGATATGCTGGTCGCCTATACCTTTTACCAGAGTCGCCGTGTCCTGCTCGTCACACTGCCGCTCTGTCTGCTGTATCCCTTCACCTGCCGGAAGGCGCTCTGTGAGAAGCGGCGACAGCAGCTGCTGATGGAGTTTAAAGAGTCCCTTTCGATTCTTTCCTCCTTCTTAAGTGCCGGCTACTCCACGGAAAATGCCTTCCGGGCCTCCATCGGCGAGCTCGCGCATCTCTTTTCTCCGGACGCGATGATCGTGCGGGAGTTCGAGCAGATCGTGCACGGCATGAGCCTGCATACACCGGTCGAGGTGCTGCTCGCAGACTTCGCCTACCGCTCCGGACTCGAGGATGTCGCGAATTTCGCCGAGGTCTTTGCCGTCGCGAAGAAAAACGGCGGTCAGCTCGTGAAGATCATCGCCCACACAGCCTCGGTCATCCGTGACAAGGTGCAGATCTCCGAGGAGATTCTCACGATGAACGCGGCCAAGCGCTATGAGCAGCGGGTCATGAACCTCGTCCCGTTCCTCATCATCCTGTATATGAACTTCAGCTCGCCGGAGTTTTTCCGGACCCTGTACACGACGGTGCTCGGGCGCATCACCATGACGCTCTGTCTCCTGCTGTATGTTCTCTCCGTCTGGCTCGCCGGGCGCATCATGGACATCGAGGTGTAGCGATGAGGACACGATATTCTCTGCGCCACACGCTGGAGAAGACGCTGCGGCCGTATCTTCAGAAGCTCCGGCAGCAGGCACAGGCGACCCCCACCGGGATCCGAAAGCAGATGCTGCTCTGTATCAGCGCCTCCCTGCTCCTGACGATCCTGGTATTTTTCCTGGGGCTTCAGGACGGCACGCTGAAGGAGGGCTTCCGCCTGCCACGAAGCGGCTATGGCGGTTCGAAGCAGTATATCACCCTGGAGGTCTCTGGACTCACGGAGGATACATCGGTTCCGCTCGATATCACGGTCAGTCCGAAGCGCTACACCGAGGAGGAGGCCAATGCTGTCTTCCGTGAGATCTATGACCAGCTCGAGGAGCTCGTGGTCGCGGAGGGTGAAAGCTTCGCAAATCTCCAGCACGATCTCCGCCTCATGACGAAGCTCCCGAAGTACGGCGTGCAGCTCTCCTGGAACTTCTACCCGGAGCTGGATCCGGCGATGGCCGCCGGGGCAGTACCGCAGGATGACGATGTCTCGGCAGAGGCATGGACCGAAGACGAGGTGCCGCAGGATAAGGATGCTCCGGCAGAGGCATTGGATGAAGACGAGGTGCCGCAGGATGCAGACGCTGCGGCGATCGCGATGGCCGAGCAGCGGGAAGCGGCGCGCGCCTACTACCGGAAGTACCGTCACCTGATGGACAGCGACGGCACCCTCCATAACGAGACGCTGCCGCCCGGCACCGTGGTGACCGGCTATCTGTCCCTCATCATGAGCACGGATATCGTACCGGAAAATGTCGATGGCGAGACGAAGTATCTGAAAACGCAGTACCACTCGGCACCGTACCGGATCTATGTCGGGATCGTCCCACGGGAGTTGTCCCGCTATGAGTCCCTGCTGCTTCAGCTGCAGCAGGCCATCACCGCAGAGGACGAGGGCAGTCTCGGCGAGAATATGCTCTCCCTGCCGACGGAAATCGACGGTCAGCGTATCTTCTACAGTGAGCACGAGGACCGAAGCTATCTTCTGCTGCCGCTGCTCGGTGTCGTCGCCGCCATGGCCATCTACATGCGCCAGGGGCAGGCACGTCGCACGGAGAAAAAACAGCGGGAGGCGCTCCTGATGCTCGACTATTCCGAGCTGGTTTCAAAGCTCATGGTCTACATCGGCGCCGGCCTCACGGTCCGCAACGCGCTGGAAACCATCTCGCAGCATTTCGATGCGCTCATCGCGCGCGGCATCAAGGCGGACCGGCCGCTCTACCAGGAGCTCCGCACGATGGTCATCCAGTTCCGGCGCAACATGCCGGAATCGGAGATCTATCTTTCCTTCGGACGGCGGGTGAATCTGAAGCCGTATACGAAGCTCGTCAGTCTCATCGAACAGAACCGGATGAATGGCGCACGGAATCTCCGGGCCATGCTGGAGCTCGAGATGGAGGACGCCTTCGAGCAGCGGAAAACGACGGCCCGGCGTCTCGGCGAGGAGGCCGGCACGAAGCTGCTGCTCCCGCTGTTTATCATGCTCGGCATCGTGATGATCATCGTCATCGTGCCGGCGATGAGTGCCCTCGGGTAAGACCCGCGGCACCCGCATATCCATTTACCATCACACTGAACCATCTATCTGCGTGACATCCTGTTCCGGCGTATGGCCGGAACAGGATGCTCCGCCCCACACGAGGCGAGGCCTCAGGAGGAAAAACCATGACAACCAGCTTCACTATGTTTCCAACAGCTACCGGCATGCTGCCGCACTCGATGCTCGACACGGTCTTCGGTGTCCTGCACCGACTGTACGATCAGTTCCTGTTTGCCTGGATGCTGTTCATCACAGGCTGCCGGAAGCGCCTGCGCGCACTGCTCCAGGACGATTCCGGTATCGGCACCATCGAACTCGTCCTGATCCTCGTCGTGCTGATCGCGCTCGTCCTGATCTTTAAGGATCGCATCAAGGCGCTTCTCAATGACATCTTCGATCAGATTGAAAGCTCCGCAACCAGCGTGTACTGATGAAGCGGCGCATGACGCAGGGCCCTGCGCACACCGATGCAGAACGTCGCCGCACGACGAAGGCTCCATGGGCAGCTCAGCGCACGCAGGGCTCGGTCACCGTGTTTCTCGCACTGAGCTTCGCGATGATCGCTGCGCTGCTGCTCACCATCGTGGAGTCCTGCCGTACCGTCTCCGAGCGTCTGTTCTGGCAGACGGCGGTGGACAGCTCCATGGAGTCCCTCTTCTCTCAGTTCCACCGTCCACTCTGGGAAAACTACCGGATCTTCGGACTGCAGTACCGGACGGACGAGGATCTCTCGGAGGAGTTCTATGACTTCATGAAGCCCTATCTCAGCGCCCGGGACCTCTTCCCGGGCAGCATCCGGGAGGACAATGTCTCCTTCCTGGAGCATGTACATGTCACCGAGGGGATCAGCTTCGAAGAGGAGGTGCTGGAGTATATGAAATATGGACTTCTGGACTCCCTGATCAGCTTCGCGGGCAGTGACTTTCAGGAGCAGGAGATCGTCGAGGAGCTGGAAAAGGTATTCCGCCGTGCGGACGAGTCGAAGGAAATACGAGAGCTGCAGCGAAGCTATCAGCTCGATACGAAGGATCTGAAGGCGGTCGAGGATGCCATCGCACAGGTGGATGCCGCGACACGAAGTGCCGAGGCCGCCCATCGGGAGGCCTGGAATGCACTCCGGCGGGAGGATCCATACGACTTCTACTCTGCGAAATACTCCTTCACACGCGCGCTTAGCGAGCTTCAGCATGCGGTTACGCGCTATACGAAGGCGGCGGACCAGCTCGCGGAAAAGGTCGCGGCGCTCCGCGCGGACTTTAACGCCCGCTCGGCATCCATCTCCGAGGAGGGACGGCAGGCGATCGAGGCGGAAATCTCCGAATATGAAAACTATGTTTCCAGAAGCGGGGATGTCCGCGCAGAGATCGAAGCGATGCCGGCGAAGGCGGATGCGCTCATCGCGGAAGCGGATCGCGTCGAGCAGGATGTCGATGACTGCGAGGAGTGGCTGGCGGATGCCATCGCGGATGCCTGGGATGACGACGAGGAGGACGAGCCGGACTTTTCCTATGAGATCCGGCGCTTCTACCGCAATGCCGCCGCGGACTGGAACAGCTTTTCGCTGATTCACTATGGCGGCGAGCTGTCGAAGATCAATGCGAAGAACAAGGCACTGCTCGATCAGATCAGTGATCTGCTGCAGGGAAATCTGCTCTCGCTGGTTCTGCCGGACGGAGCCGCGCTTCCGTCGAACAGCGCCATCCATGACCGCTCACCGGCATTCCCGGCCGATTCCACCGCTCATCCGGTGGAGGTCGCCATCCTCGGGGAGTACGCACTGAAGTTTTTTCACTACTACCATCCGGGCGAAACCCCGAAGGAGCAGCTGCCACCGAGCGGCACACAGGCACTCGAGCTCGAGTATCTGCTTGGCGGCGAAAGCAGTGACTACGAGAATCTCTCGGAATATGTCACAAAGCTCGTCGCCCTCCGGGAAGGAATGAATCTGATCTATCTCTACTCGAGTCCGGAGAAACGGAACGAAGCACGGCTCTTCGTCACCTCCTTTCTCGTCGCTACGGGAAACCCGGCGCTGATTTCCGTCTTCACCTTTTTCGTCCTCGGCATCTGGGCACTGGTGCAGGCGATCCAGGACGTGAAAACCCTGCTGTCCGCCGGACGCGTGCCGCTCTTTCATGATCAAAGCAGCTGGTCCGTCGACATCTCCGGTCTTCTCCGCTTCGGTGAGCACCCGTCCGCGAGCGCAGATACCCGTAAGAAGGGACTTTCCTATCGGGATTACCTTCGGGCATTTCTGCTCGGCGAGGGGCTTCTCGACCAGGCGGAGATCAATCAGCGGATGCTGAGCCGGATTGAGAAAAATATCCGGCAGATCGGAAAGGATCCGGAAACCGGCTTCGCCCTCGATGAATGTCTCTATGCACTCGAGGCCACGGTCCGTCCGGACACGCGGCACGTCATGTACAGCACCGGCATCCTGCAGATGGTCGCCGATACGGCACCGGCCATCGACTACTCGATGGAGATCAGCAGCTACTACAAGTACCGGAATGATACACAGTGACCGACTTCTTCTGTACATCGTGCGGCAGAAGTCCTACGGTATACGCCATACACCCGATGCTGAAACATTGGCCTCTGACACATCTACGGATGATTCCGCTGCACTGCAGCGAATCACATACATCTCATCCTGAGGAAACGCATGAAACAGGAACGAAGTAGCCGGCCCCGGCACAAGTCACACTCCAGGTACCATCACCGGGCATCGGAATACAAGAAAAAACTGAATACACTTCTTCTGACACCATGCCGCTCCTCTCTCACCGTAGAGGCCGCGCTCGCCCTGACCCTCGTGATCCTCGCGAGCGTCGTCCTCATGGTGCCCATGCTGATCCTGAACCATCAGCGAAACGCGGCGCTCGAGATGCATGAAAATGCACGCCAGATGGCAAAACAGAAATATGTCGAGTACTACCGTGCGAAGGACGGCAGTCTCACCCTCGATCAGGATCTCCTGAACAGCGGAGAGACCGTGCTCACCGCCCTCGCCCTCGGGCATCAGATCGCCCAGCCCGGCATGCAGAACATCGATCTCTTCTCTGATTCCGAAATCACGAAGGACACGGTCCGCTATATCGCAAACTACGACGCGGTTCTGCCGTTTTCGGTACTCGGACTCGATCATCTGTCGCAGCAGGTCGTCGTCAGCCGTCGTGCCTGGATCGGTGCGAAGGGCAACCGCTGGATGGAAAATAACGGCGGGGAGGCGGAAGACGATCCGATCGTCTATGTCAGTACCCGCGACACCGATGTCTACCATACCACGCGGGCCTGCTCCTATCTCACCCATGACATCCTGGAGGCCCGGGGCGAAGACATGCGAACACTCCGGAACAAATTCGGTGGAAAGTACAGTCCCTGTGCCACCTGTCGCCCGAACCTGTCCATGCCGGCCGTCTACTATACCCTCGCGGCACGCAGCTATCATACGACGCCAAGCTGTCGTACCATCTCCAGCGACGTGCAGGAAATGAAAAAATCCGAAGCCGAGTCCTATGGAAAGCACGGCTGTGTGCGCTGCGGATAAAGAATATGCGATGTCTAAAGTTGAAATTCGCTTCTGCAGGCACCCTGGTCCATCGAGACTGTATTTTTGATTCATCACATAGTATATAGCAAAGAATATCGCTGAGGAGTAAGCTGTGATGCACTGTTCGATCTATCTCTTTTTCATCTATGCACTGCTCTGCATCGCGTTCGATCTCCGGAGCCGCAGTGTACCCCTGCTGGTGCATCTTCTGTTCGTGCTCCCCGGACTGATCGTATTCGGAAATCAGCTCCATGGTGCGTTTCAGGCCTGTGCGCTCACAGCACAGCGGATGGTCCCCGATCCTTTAACGGATGCTTCATCCGCTGCACTTTCGCTCTGGCTTCCGATCCGGACCGCACTGCTTCCACTGCTGCCAGGGCTCCTGGCCCTGCTGCTCAGTAAGCTCTCGCGGGAAGCGCTGGGCCTCGGCGATGGACTTTTTCTGCTGATCGCCGGCCTCTATGTCCCGATGCGCTCGATGCTTCTGCTCCTGCTGTCCGGTATCCTGGTTGGCTTTCTCGTGAGCGCGGTCCTGCTCATCTATGGCCGTCTCCACGGCCGAAGCATGCGAAAAGTAAGCTTCCCGTGGATTCCCTGCACGCTGCCGGCGCTCTGTGCGATCGCTTTCGAACAGTTCCCGCTGGTCTGACGCTTCTTCATCCATCCGATGACAGTTCGCATCCGGTCTGTCCCAGATGCTCTGCATCATCTACTGAACGCAATTTTACATTCAGGAGTTCCCATGTATACCATCGAAGCCGCCTATATCTTTTCCATCATCCTGCTGGTCATCGGAAGTCTCGTCACCAGCGCCATCAAACTGCAGTCAAAAATCAATGGCTTCACACGTTCTGCACTCGAAACAGAGGTCAACAGCCATCTTCCGGATGGCGCAAAGGATTTCCAGCCGGAGGATTTCATCCGTATGGTCACCCTTTTTGAACAGGACATCGATCCAGCCGAAGGAGAACAACATGAATAAACCGATTCTGGAGTGTATGTCCTACGAGCATAATCTCCGTCACAGTTACATGCACATCAGTGCACAGTCCGTGGACCCGCAGTCCTATGCGCTGAAGCTGCTCCGCGAAACGAGTGTCCCTGATACGCTGCCCCTCTCGATCCGCCCGGATGCGGAGGATCCGGCACAGGTGACCCTCGAATATGAGGTCTCCGGTCTCGAATCCATGGCGAGCTACTATGCGAGCCGGAAGCTCCGCTACCTGGCCCTCGCACGACTCATGGAGAACATCCATGGTCTTCTCGAGCATCTCGAGGAGTATTTTCTACCGGAGGATATGGTGCTCCTGGATCCATCCGCGATCTTCTACAATCAGGAAACGGAAAGCTGGATCTTCACCCTCGTGCCCGGCTACAGCAGCTCCTTCCACGAAGCGCTGAAGGCGCTCATCGCCTGGCTTCTGAAGCGGATCGACTACAACGAGGACCGTGTCGTCGTCCTGGCCTACACACTCTATAACGAGTCCCGCAAGGAATTTCTCGTGATGGAGAATCTTCTTCGCATCTGCCGGCAGAACATCGAGCGCGAACGCATGCTTCAGCTGGAACGAAGCGGTGGCCATCCATCCGCACCGGCTGCCTCATCTTTCGGAGCCGACAGCCGGACCTCTGTGCAGGCTTCTGCTTCCGGTTTGTTCAATGCAGGCGACCGGCACACAGCGGACTCCGCACCACGTCCACGCATGATTTCCACCGATGGCATCTTCCGCCCGATCGACGCCGGCCTTTCGGAGACGACCGAAGATGCTGCGCCACGACCGGCGATGCCCGCACAGCCATCTGCCGCAGCGCCTGACAACATTGGCTTCCCATCCGATTATGGTGAAGACGAGTACAGTAAGACGGTAAAGAAACTGCAGGAGCACGCGGCAGGCGATACCCATGCGTACGAGCATGACGCATCTCTCTGCACGAATTATGCAGGCTTCGATGATCCTGCGCTCGACGGTGTCAGCGTATCCTCGCTGGTTCCGGCTCCGAAGTCGAAAGGGAGTTTTCCACTTTTTCATCGCCGGAAAGAGGGAAAATCAGAGAAAACAGAACGACGAACGAAAAAAAGCGTGGAGAAATCCACACTGAAGGAAGCCCTGTCCACCGAACAGAATCAGAGCTCCTTTAAGGCGAAGACGATCCTCTCCGTCGCGCTCATGTTCCTCATCCCGTTCCTGATCTGGTTCCTGAAGGGCGGGGTCGTCCTCCGTCGCATGCTGCCGCTGGTACTGGCACTTGAAGCCGGCATCCTCGTCGTCATCGCACTCGATTACCTGATGGCGAAGCTGCCGGATGATTAACAGTAACGTAAGCATCCACCCTTCGCAGAAATGCATACATCTGCCATTGAAAATACGTATATTACGTAGTATTCTATAAGGAGACATAACATGAAATTTCGGGAAATGGAATCTCTTCTTCTGAAGGATGGATGGCTTCTGGTCGATATCAGAGGATCTCACTATCAGTACAAGCATCCATCTAAATTCGGAAAGGTAACGGTTCCAAATCATCGTGGTGACATCCCTGCAAGAGTTGTAGCTTCTATACTGAAGCAGGCGGGGCTGAAGTAGTATCCGCTATGCCAGAGGAGTATTTATGAACTATATTTATCCAGCTGTTTTTTATCCTGAAGAGGATGGCCGTTATTCTGTCATTTTTCCAGATTTAAATGATCTCGCAACGTATGGTGATACCCTTGCCGATGCTTTTGCCATGGCGCAGGAAGCGTGCGGTCAGTATCTTTTCACCTCTTTACGAGACGGTGAGCACCTTCCTTCACCGTCTTCACTCGATGACGTTCAAAAAGAAGATGCTCATGCGCTCGTCAATATGGTATGTGTGAATCTCGACGCGTACGCCCGTGCTTACGATGACAAAGCCGTAAAAAAGACCTTAAGCATCCCGGCCTGGCTGAATACCGCATGTGAGAATCTCGGAATCAATTTCTCGAAGGTTTTGAAGGATGCACTGATTGCGAAGCTACAGGTACAGTAAGACGCATCTTTATCGCGTATACAGCAAACTGCCGTGCAGCGACTGAACTTTATGTTCCAGTCGCCGCACGGCAGTTATCTTTTTCTGCTTTATTTTGATGAGGCTTATAGCATTCTTGCGAAAAAAATGAATATTCTGATTCCAAGAAGTCCGAGTCACTCTGCGATCCGCTTTGCGATCTCGACAAGGATCTCCGTGGTTTTCTCCAGGGATCCCGCCGGGATGAACTCGTACTTTCCGTGGTAATTATAGCCACCGGTGCAGAGGTTCGGGCATGGAAGGCCCATATAGGAGAGACGTGCACCATCGGTGCCACCACGGATCGGAACCACGATCGGCTCAATGCCACAGGCACGCATCGCTTCTTCTGCGTTATCGATGAGGTACATGCACGGCTCGATCTTTTCCTTCATGTTATAGTAGCTGTCCCGGATCTCGCAGACCACGGTACCCTCGCCGTACTTCCGGTTCAGGAACGCCGCTGCATCTGCGAAGAAGCGCTTCTTTTCCTCGAACTTCGCGCGGTCATGGTCGCGGATGATGTACTCCATCTTCGCTTCCTCGACACCGCCGCTCATCCCGTCGAGATGGTAGAAGCCCTCATAGCCCTCGGTATACATCGGGTTCTCAAACGCCGGCAGGAGGCTCTGGAATTCCATGCCGATGAGCAGCGCGTTCTTCATCTTGAGCTTCGCACTGCCCGGGTGAATGCTGGCACCGTGAATCGTGACCTTCCCGGAGGCGGCATTGAAATTCTCATACTCAAGCTCGCCGAGCGCCCCTCCATCGACCGTATAGGCGATGTCTGCGCCGAAATCCGCGACGTCAAAGCGGTCCGCCCCGCGTCCGATCTCCTCATCCGGTGTAAAGCCGATACAGATGTCCCCATGCTTTATCTCCGGATGCGTCAGGAAGTGCTCCGCCATCGTCATGATTTCTGCGATGCCCGCCTTATCGTCGGCACCGAGCAGCGTCGTACCGTCCGTTACGATGAGGTCCTCGCCCCGCAGATCCGCCAGGAACGGAAAATCCGCCACCTTCATCACGATCTGCTTCTCTTCGTTCAGTACGATATCCTCACCGTCGTAATCATGCACAATCCGCGGCTTCACATTCGCACCGCTCAGCGCCGGCGAGGTATCCATATGCGCGATGAAACCGAGCACCGGTACTTTTTCATCGCTTGTTGCCGGAATTCGTGCGAATAAGTATCCATACTCACTCATACGTACATCCGCGGCACCCATCTCGATGAGCTCCTGTCGAAGCAGCTCTGCAAGTGCCAGCTGCTTCGCTGTACTTGGGCAGCTTTCACTCGCTTCATCAGACTCTGTATCGTAGCTGACATAATTCAAAAGCCGGTCGATTGCTGTTTTCATAAAATGATCCTTTCTTCTTCATTTTCAGATTTTCTTTACCATGAATAAAAGAAAGTCGCCGTACGACCGGCGATTTCTCCGGTCGTGCGACGTCCTTTTCTTTATCTCTTATTTCTGACTCTGGTTATAGCATTCACGTAATGCTTTTGCAAGCTGATCTGCACAGGAAGTGGTTTTCCGACCGTGACAAAAATAGGGATGTTATGAAAGCTCCTTCTGGTACTCCTGTACATACTCTACGAAGTACTCAACGCCCAGTGACAGTGCGCTCTCATCGATGTCGAAGAATGGGCTATGCTGTGGGAACTGACGCTCCTCCTCTGGCCAGCCACCGCCGAGAAGCAGGATACACTTCTCCTGTGGGTACTTTGCGAAATCCTCGCCACCCATCTGAAGCTCCCAATCGGTGAGATGATCCTTTCCGAAAACGGTCTCTGCGGCTCTTCTTCCGGTATCTACACAGGCGTCATCGTTGATCATTGGAGGTGGTCCGAAGTGATAATCCACTTCGATCTCGGTACGCGTAGCCTCACCTACGCCGGCTGCTACACGCTTGATAATCTCCGGATACTGATCACGTGTCTCTGGAGTAAAGGTTCTTGCGGTACCCATGAGGTGTGCTTCTGCCGGGATAACGTTTGATGTCGTTCCGGAATTAAATGCTGTGATACTGATAACAGATGCCTCAAGCGGATTTAACTCTCTTGCAACAACACGCTGCATCGAAAGAACGAACTCGGACGCTGCAACAACAGGGTCTACAGTCTGGTGTGGAAGTGCACCATGGCCACCCTTGCCCTTCACATAGATATCGAAGGTATCCGCAGCGGACATAACAGGGCCATAGCGAAGAGATGCATAACCTGCCGGAATCTTACTCCAGATATGCATCGCAATGAGACGATCACACTCCAGAAGTGCCGGATCATCCTTCATCAGTGCAGCGCCACTGTTCTCGATGCACTCCTCTGCTGGCTGGAAAAGAAGGCGTACGGTGATGGTCAGCTCATCTTCCATCTGCTTCAGAAGCTTGGCTGCTCCGAGGAGCATGGTGATATGTGTATCATGACCGCATGCATGCATCTTGCCTTCATTCTGAGACTTCCACTCACACGCTGCCTGCTCTGTAATCGGCAGTGCATCGATATCTGCACGAATTCCGAGAATCTTGTCGGAAGAATGCGGTCCCTTGATGGTGGCGATCACGCCGGTTTTGCTGGACTCCTGGTATGGAATTCCGAGTTCATCAAGGTATTCCATAATCTTCTTCTGTGTATTGAACTCCTCCCATGGTAACTCAGGGTGCTCATGGAAATAACGGCGAAGTTCTACTAATTCGTTCTGAATTTTCTTTCCTTCTGTGATGACATCCATTTTGTATTTCCTCCTAATGAATGATGTGAAACACATATGTTTTATTCTTTTTTATGTACAGCCTTCCGAAAACATCGGCATTCGGAAGGCTGCGGAATTTAAATATTAGAATGGGCCGTAGTTGATCTTGGTTGCGATAATCAGTGCGACCACGCAGACAACAAACAGTATCGAAATCAGCGGAGTAACAAACTTCCACCACTTCTTAAGAGGAATACCTGCGATCGTAAGGAAGATCAGAAGAGTACCACTGGTGAACCAGAGAGAGTTTGTAAGACCATCACCAAACTGGAATGCGAGGATCATGGTCTGACGAGTCATACCGATGATATCTGCAAGCGGGATAAGGATAGGCATGAGCGCCATAGCCTTGGCCGAACCAGAAGTGAGGAGACCGTTGAAGATTGCGATAACGAACATAACCGCGATGGCTGCGATCGAACCCGGAAGGTTCTTCAGAGGTCTGGAAATGCTGTAAATGATCGGGTCGATGATACCGGACTCGGTAAGGATCCACTGGATACCTCTTGCAAGACCGATTACAAGTGCAGGTGTAAGACCATCCTTCGCACCGGCACAGATTGCATTTACGAGGTCATTCGGTGCCATCTTGTTCAGAAGACCAGCAGCGACTGCAGCAAACAGGAAGCATGCAGAAAGATCGTTCATAGACCATCCAAACTTTGCAACACCTGCGATGGCTGCTACGAATACAACGAGGAAAAGCAGGAGCGCCATGCTCTGTCCGCCAGTCAGTGGAGTCTTCATCTCCTCAGAATAATCTACACGGAACTTATCAGAATCAAGGTCTGCGGTGATGGACTGAATCTTTCCATTACGAACACCACGTGCATAACGAAGTACGTAAAGAATGATGATAAAATCAGCAACGCAAAGCAGGATCAGGCGGAATGCAAAGCCAGAGAACATCGGAAGCTCTGCAACTTCATGAGAAATACCTACCGTGTACACACTGGTCGGTGAGAAAGAGAAGCTGATCATATCAATCATAGCGGAACATGCGATACCCGTCATCAGGTCATAGCCGAGTGCCAGAACCAGCGACAGAACGATCGGAATGAACGGAACGATCTGCTCATTCCATCCGAGGAATCCACCGAGTGAACCGAAGATGATCATGATCAGAACCAGAATCTTCTCGGAACCGACAGCTTCAGACTTCGAAAGGATACGAGCTACACCCTTGTTCAGCGCACCAGTCCGCTTGTAAACTTCGATACATCCTGCAACGAGCATAACGAGGAACATCATGCCGCCTGAGGATACAAGTCCGTTCGGAATCGACTGGAAGATCGCCTGCGGTCCTAAATACGTCTTTTCTGTTGCGTGGAAAGAGTTCGCGATAACAACAGTTCTGCCATTCAGCACTTCACGATCAAATGCGCCCGGGCTGATAAACAGTGACATGATGTAGCAGCCTACGATTACGAGGAATACGATAACGAATGCATTAATCGATCCACTCTTCTTTTGTTTCTTTACGTTTTCTCCCATTTCATACTCCTAACCCTTTAAAAGTTTGCGTCTACATCTGCCTTATCGATCATGACATTCAGGATTTCCTTATCCGTGGACTTCATACCGACTCTGCCGATGTATCCCATGTTTTTAATAGTTTCCTCTACATCCTTCTCAACGATACCCTCGCCTGCCTGGAACTGCTTGTCACTCATGCTCATATAGTGCGCAAGCAACGCTGCATGAACCGAAGCGGCGATCTTCGCTGCACAGCTTGGCTTCGCGCCATCGCATACGATACCGCCGACATTGGCCAGTGTGTTGGTGATCGTTCGTCCGATATGCTGGTAGTCACCACCTGCCATAAATGTAATGGCAGCACCCGAGCCACAGGATGCACTTACAGCGCCACAGAATGCGGAAAGTGCGCCGATATAGTGCTTGATATAGATAGAAACCAGGTTACTAACGAGCATCGCCCGATACATCTTTTCCTCGGAAATATGCCACTCACGTGCATACACGAGAACCGGCATCGTCACCGTAATGCCCTGATTTCCAGAGCCGGAATTGATCACAACCGGGAGTGGACATCCACTCATACGTGCATCAGAACCTGCCGCTGCCGCTGCACAGGCTTCGGTACGGACATCATCACCCCAGCTTTCGAGGATGGTCTTTCCGATCTGTGCACCCCATGCGTTATCGAGGCCTTCCTGTGAAATTCTCGAGTTCATCTCGATCTGGCGCTGAATCACATCCTTGATTTCATCGAGGTCTACGGTATTTGCATACTCGAGAAGTCCCTGAAGGCTCATCCTGTTTCGATCTGCGAGTACGGTTTCTTCTGCGCTCTCCTCCACAACAGCATTCTCTATATCGCGAAGAATCTTCTGATCCTTCTGCATATAGACGATATCCGTATGGTGGTTTGCGATGCGTACACAGGCTGTATGCTCTTCTGATTCCATTATAATCTCGATATAGAGATTTGGAACATTTTCCGCGAGATTCACATCGCAGATCTTCGTCTCATTGAGTCGTCTACACTCCTCACGATCCTCATCGGTCACACCGGCGATAACCTCGAGCTTCTTGTCCGGATCACCACCGACCATACCGAGAATGGCAGCTACTTCGATACCCTTCTGTCCACCAGAATTCGGTACCGTTACGCCCTTTACATTCTTGATCATGTTTCCGGAGCAGTTAACTGTGATGCGTGTCGGCATCTCTCCCAGGAGTCTCCGAGTCTCGGCTGCCGCATACGCGATCGCTATCGGCTCCGTACAGCCCATCGCCGGAATCAACTCCGCACGTAAGATCGCTGTGTAATTTTTGTAATCATTTTCACTCAGCTTCATACGCTATTTTTCCTCCTTTTCTTGCCATCCGGAACATCTCCGGACAACTTTACTGATGATACACAGTGCTGGATGAATGAACACTCAAACTCCACATTCTTCGTCTGCTCATAACATTAACCATACCACTGATAATATCAGTGCTCATGGCTACATATTATCACAAAGAATATTGTGTGATAATCTAAATAATTGCCAAAATTTCATTGATTTCTTGTAAATTGTGCCCATATCGCGTTTCATAACTTTCAAAAAAGAATAGCGAAAACCACTACTGTGGGATTTTCCTGATTTCTTTTTAAAAAAGCCGTCGCACAACCGGATTTTAATCCTATCGTGCGACGGCTCTGTCTGTTATTGGTATTCACTTATCTTGCCTGAAGGAAGAAATCCTCAAAACCGCCGAAGTTATGAAGGTCCAAACGAATATATTCGATGGCAGTTTCTACATCTTTATTTCGAAGGCTGGCGATAATATCGGTATGGTGCTCGGTATCTTTAGATAGTAGTACATCCCGATTACTATTCCAGTAAAACTGTGCATAAGCACGTGTAAGGCGATGCATCGTAAGACGAAGCTCCTGCAGCGCATAATCGTTGTGCCAGAAACTCATAAGCTTAAGGTGAAAGGTTTCATTCGCTGCCCAATGCTCAAACGGCGTGTTTTCATCATTCTTGCAATCTTCGTTCAGCTGCTCGAGTTCATTCAGCTGATTCTCTGTCAAGGTATCGATCTTCCGACGTATGAAGCCGCTCTCTAAAATATAACGGAACTGCAGCATAGAGTAAACATCATTTACCGAATAGGTGATCACTTCATAACCATAGCGTGGAATATTTTTCAAGATACCATCGGCACACATCGCGATCAGCGCATCACGCACCGGCGATTTACTCACACCATACTTTTCCACCAGATCTTTTTCATTAATGATATCTCCGGAATGCAGATTTCCTGCCAGAAGATCGGCCTCTATGCTCTTGTATACGAAATCCTTCAGATTGGATGATGCTCTCATTCTTCCTCCACACGTATAGATCCGTTTCTATACCTTTTATTCGTCTGTTATAATCTTATCATTCTTTTCGTAAATTAAAAGTTCAGTTTTGTGTAAAGAAAGCATGCAAATGTCTCATATCTGTTCGAAATTCTATCCATGGAAAAATTTGCTCTGTTCTGAGCACTTCGCCGATAGCTTTTATCTCCTGGTTTTCAGCTCAGGTCTTCGCTCGAGCTTTTTCCTGTGCAGCATTCGTAAGATCCTTGATCACCTCTCCACCGATGATAAGCCCGGCGACAGATGGCACAAACGCGACGGAGCCTGGGGTCGAGCGGCGATTACTGATGTGTTCGACGTCCGGTGATATCTCCCCGGCGGAGACATGATCCTCCTCGTCTGTAAGCGGGGTCAATGCTTCTTCCGTGGAGTATACGACCTTCAGATGCTTCACCTGGCGCTTCTTCAGCTCGTGGCGCATGACGCGGGCAAGCGGGTCGATCGAGGTCTGATAGATGTCCGCGACCTGGAATTTCGTAGGATCGAGCTTGTTACCGGCACCCATGCTGCTGATGATCGGCGTACCGGCTGCCTGACAGGCCATGACGAGCTGGATCTTCGCCGTTACGGTATCGACGGCATCGATGACATAATCGTAGTCTTCGAAATGAAATTCCGCACTGGTTTCCGGTAGGAAAAAGCACTCATGTCGATGAACGACGCAGTCCGGGTTGATGTCATGGATGCGCTCCGCCATCACCTCGGTTTTATAGCGCCCGACACTCTGGTGAGTGGCGATGATCTGACGGTTGATGTTCGTGAGGCAGACGGTATCGTTATCCACGAGATCGATCGTACCGACACCGGCGCGCGCGAGGGCCTCGGCCGCGAAACCGCCGACGCCGCCGACACCGAAGACGATGACACGGGCCTGCTGCAGAATATCGACCGCTTCTGCACCGAGGAGAAGACGGGTTCTCGAAAATTGATCAAGCATAGATTTGCCTTTCATATAAAAAACGATCGACGCACCGTATCGCTCGGTGCGTGCTTCAATTAAATAGAAAGCGCTGCCGACAGTTCGACAGCGCTCTTATCATATTCGTTTTTTTTAATACTTGTCAATCAGAACCGATACACCTCCGGGGCACAGGTTTATCACCTGCCGGACGCCGGCGTATATACGCGTTACATCAGATCGGCGACATTGAGCCAGCTCTCAAGGATCTCCTTCTCCTCCGGACGCTGCTTCGTGAGGTTTGCAGCGGCGACGATCGGAAGCCACTTGTGCACATAGCTCTTATCGGTGTTGGTCTTCGCGCAGAAATCCTGATAGTACTGCTCTGCCGCATCACGATCCTCGAGGTAGAGTGTCGTGTAGGTTCTCGCTACATCGGCGCTTGCGTTACCCTGGGTGGCATGTACCCAGTCGATGAGGTACATCGTGCCATCCTCTGCGACGATGATGTTATCCGGACGGAAATCACCGTGCAGGAGCTTGAAGTGCTTCGGCATGGACTCGAGACGGGTCAGCAGCTCGTAACGTGTGCTTGCATCGATGGTGTTGAGGCCGTTGATCTGGTAGGTCAGCTTATCGCGCAGCTTCTGAAGCAGCGGAGCCTTCTTCGTGAACATCAGCATCTGAAGATCGACCATCTGTGCGATGTACTCGTTCTTCTTCTCCGGATGCTCCTTCATGAGCTCCTCGAGTGTCTTACCGGCGATGTACTCACGCTCGATCACCCACTGGCCATCCTCCTCGTAGATTCCGAGAACCTTCGGTACATGGAGGCCTTCGATGAGCTCTACACGTGCATGTGCGAAGGCTTCATGAAATACTTCTGACTTGTCAAACGACTTCTCAAAAATCTTCAGGATCTTATCACCATCGCGATAAACACTCTTGCCCGCTTTTTTCGATAATAATTCTCTAGCCATAGTTGTTCTCCTTTTTTAAGTATGCGTCTATTTTACTACACTTCATGAGAAAAGGAATATAAATTTGTTAAATTAATAACAAATTTTCTTCTTATAACTTTTTATCTATATCGGCTCGATCATACTGGAAGCGGAAGACAGCACAGCCATACGCCGGAAGCGGGTACGCGACGTGGTACGGTCTTCCGTCACACTCGCCCTTCTTCGCCTGGTAGGCATTCTTCCGTCCGTCCTTCGAGCTGACGGCGCCGTTTTCATCGAAAATCAGTGTATAGCGGCCGCGGGTCGGAACACCGACGGCATAGTCCGAACGCTCCACCGGAGTCATGTTGACGACGAAGACGAGGCTGTTCTTTCCGGTATGATCCTTCCGGATGAAGCTGAAGATCGAGCGGTCGGCATCGTCTGCATTGATCCACTCGAAGCCCTCCCAGCTGTCGTCCTGCTCCCACATCGCCGGGTACTTCCGGTACATGTGGAGGAGGTCACGCATGAAATTCTGCACGCCCTTGTGCTCCGGCTCCTCGGTGAGGTACCAGTCGAGGGACACCTTCTCATCCCACTCGTGCAGCTGTGCGAAATCCTGGCCCATGAAGAGAAGCTTCTTGCCGGCGTGGCCGAACATGAAGAGGTAGCCGCACTTCAGATTCCGGAACTTATCCTCGTAGAGGCCCGGCATCTTGTTGATCATCGAACACTTGAGATGGACGACCTCGTCGTGGCTCAATACCAGGATAAACTTCTCGGAAGAGGCATAGCTCATACCGAAGGTCATCTTGTTATGCGCACCCTTACGGAAATACGGGTCCAGCTTCATATAATCGAGGAAATCGTGCATCCAGCCCATGTTCCACTTATAGGTGAAGCCGAGGCCGTCATACTCCGGCGCTGCGGTCACCTTCGGCCATGCGGTCGACTCCTCTGCGATGATGAGGCTGCCGTCCTTCCGTCCGAGGATGATGGAGTTCAGATGCTTGAAGAACTCGATGGCCTCGAGGTTTCCGTTTCCACCGTACTTGTTCGGTACCCACTCGCCATCCTTGCGGCCATAGTCGAGGTAGAGCATGGATGCCACTGCATCGACACGGAGTCCGTCGATATGATACTCGTCATACCAGTACAGCGCGTTTCCGATGAGGAAGTTCTGCACCTCATTCTTGCCGTAATCGAAGATCTTCGTGCCCCAGTCCGGATGCTCGCCCTTCCGCGGGTCGGCATACTCGTAGGTCGGGGTGCCGTCGAAATCCGCCAGTCCCTGCGCATCCTTCGGGAAGTGCGCCGGTACCCAGTCGAGAATCACGCCGATCCCGTGCTGGTGAAGATAATCCACCATGTACATGAACTCCTTCGGGGAGCCATGGCGGCTCGTCGGTGCGAAATAGCCGGTCACCTGGTAGCCCCAGCTGGCGTCCAGTGGATGCTCCGCGATGCCCATCAGCTCGACGTGGGTGTAGCCCATATCGTTACAGTACTCGGCGAGCTCATGTGCCGCCTCGGTATAGGTATAGAAACCGTTTTTCTCTTCGCGGTTCTTCTTCCGCCAGGAACCGAGATGACACTCATAAATCGCCAGCGGCTGTGCGAACACCGGAGTCTTCGCGCGCGTGCTCATCCAGTTCTGGTCGCCCCAGCCATAGCCCGCGAGATCCGCAGTCTTCGAGGCGGTACCCGGACGGAACTCTGCGGAGAATGCATACGGATCTGCCTTATACAGGATATCCCCGTGCTGTGTATGAATCGCAAACTTGTAGATCTCATCGAAGCCCATACCCTCGATGAAGCCCTCGTAGATGCCGCTGGTCTCGAGCGGAAGCATGTAGTTCGCCTCCACATCCCACTCGTTCCGGTCACAGACGATGGAAACCGCCTTCGCGTGCGGTGCCCAGACCGCGAAGTGCATGCCCTTCTTTCCGTGCAGTGTCGCCGGGTGTGCACCCATCTTCTCATAAATCTTATAATCGCGGCCCTCACCGAAGAGGTAGCGATCGAGCTCGGTGATGAAGACCGGGTCCAATGCTTCCGACGAAGCGTCTGTCACGGGCTTCTTCTCCTGTGGCTTCGGGGCACTCTTGTGTGCCGCCGGCGCCGCTGGTTTCGCGGTCTTCGGTGCGTTTTTCTTCACCGTGGTTTTCTGTGTATCATTCGTAGCCGGTTTTGTGTTTTCGGCCGGTTTTGCTTTCCTGGATCTGGTGGCCATGATGTCCTCCGTTCATGTTTTGTCGTGAGAATATTATACAACAAAACGAGGGGTTTTTCCCCTCGTTTTGACATTTTTACTATATTGTGCAGAGCTGTTTATTAGGCGACACATTTCTGTTCTCTGGCAGTTCTGTCTGAGACGCCCGAAGGGCGGCCACCAGAAGCCAGTACTATTTCACCTTGATCATCCGGCCGGAATTCGCCTCGAGGCGGATCATGATGCGGTTATCGGCCTCGATCGGGATTGACTCCTCGGTCTGCAGGTCGAAAGCGAGCTCCGCCTTCATCGGCAGGGTCACATAGAACACCGCCGGCTGCTCATCGTTATTGAGCGCCGTCACGACCGCACTGTTATGATCCACGCGGGCGTAGGCCCACTGACGGTTCTGAAGATACAGCTCCTTATACTGACCCATGTGGAGCTCCGAGTTCTTGCCATGGATCTCGGCAAGCTTCGCCACATAGGAGGTGAAGTCGTTCGGCTTCATCTCATCGAGGTCGATGGACGGCCGCAGCGGTGAATCATCCGGTCCCTGCTTCACACCCTCGAGGCCGAACTCACCACCATAGTAGATGGACGGCTTGCCCGGCAGGGTAAACATCGCCATATAGCACGGACGGAGGTTGTTCTTATTTTCGAGCTTCGATGCGATACGGTCCACATCATGGTTCTCGAGGAAAAGATACAGATCCCGGCCGATCGTGAGATTACGATTCACATTGTGCGCGATTTCGAAGAAATTATGACTGTTGAAGCCACTGTAGATGGACTTGTGCAGCTCGTAGTTCGTCACCGAGTGCAGGGTCTCCGGATTGACCCAGCGTGCATACTCACCGTGGATCACCTCACCCATCAGCCAGAACTCTGGCTTCATTTGGTTCGTGAAGTAACGGAGCGTATGCTGGAAGCCCATATCGAGCACATCGGCACAGTCGAGACGGAGGCCATCGATGTCGAAGGTATCGATCCAGTACTGCACGACATCGATCAGGTATTTCCGGACGCCCTCGCAGTTGAAGTTCAGCTCCGGAAGCTCCCAGGCACCACGCCATGCACTGTAGTGGAAGCTGTCGCCCCATGGAGAACCGCCGTCAAAGCCGACGCCTTTATACCAGTCCTTATATGGGCTGTCCCAGCGCTTCTCCTGGATATCCTTAAACGCGAAGAAGCCGCGACCGGTGTGGTTGAACACGGCATCGACGACGACACGGATGCCGTAATTGTGCGCCGTGTCCACGAAGTGGCGGAAGTCTTCATTGGTTCCTAATCGACGATCGACGGTTTTATAATCCGTGGTGTCGTAGCCATGACTGCCGGACTCGAAGAGCGGGCCGATGTAGATGGCGTCGCAGCCGAGCACCTTCAGGTACGGGATGAAGGCATCGAGCTCGGAAAAGCGGTGACGGATCTCCCCGCCATCGTTCTGCTTCTCGGCACCCACCATGCCGAGGGGATACATATGATAAAAGACAGCACTGTCATACCAGGCCATATTCACCTCCGAAAACCAGTAGAATCAGGAAGTTTCCGCACGAAGGCCTCGATACGGTCGAGTGCCTTCTTCAGGTCCTCGATAGAGTAGGCGTAGGAAATACGCATGAAGCCCTCTCCACAGTCACCGAAGGCGGTACCCGGGACGATCGCGACCTTCTCCTCCCGAAGCAGGCGGTTCGCGAACTCATCGGAGCTCATGCCGAAGCGCTTGATGGACGGGAAGACATAGAATGCACCATACGGCTCGAAGCAGTCCATGCCAATTTCACGAAGACGGGTCACGAGGAAGCGGCGACGCTGGTCATAGGCCTCGCGCATGCGGGCGATGTCCTCATCGCCGTTTTTCAGAGCCTCGACGGCCGCATACTGCGAGGTCGTCGGTGCGCACATGATGGCGAACTGGTGCAGCTTCAGAATCTGCTTGAGGATCGGCTTCGGGGCACAGCAGTAGCCGAGACGCCAGCCGGTCATCGCATAGGCCTTCGAGAAGCCGTTGATGTATACCGTACGGTCGCGCATACCCGGGAACTCGATGATGCTGTGCATCTCACCCTTGTAGGTGAGCTCCGCATAGATCTCATCGCTGAGGACATAGAGGTCGTTCTGCTCGATGATCGGCACGAGCTTTTCGAGGTCCTCCTTCTCCATGATGGCACCGGTCGGATTGTTCGGGAACGGCAGTACGAGGAGCTTCGTCTTCGGCGTGATCTTCTCGAGGAGCTTCTCCGGGGTCAGACGGAACTCGTCCTTCTCTTCCAGCTCGATCGGCACCGGCACACCACCGGCCATGATCGCGCATGGTGTGTAGGAAACGTAGCTCGGCTGCGGGATGAGGACCTCATCGCCCGGATTCAGCATGCAGCGCATCGCGAGGTCGATTGCCTCAGAGCCACCGACGGTGACCATGCACTCGCTGATCGGGTCGTAGCTTACACCGAAGCGGCGGTTGATATAATTTGAAATCTCGGTACGTAACTCCTTTAAGCCGGCATTGGACGTATAGAAGGTACGGCCCATCTCGAGTGAGTGGATACCCTCTTCGCGCACATGCCACGGCGTATCGAAATCCGGCTCACCGACACCGAGGGAGATCGCATCCTCCATCTCCGTCACGATGTCGAAGAACTTACGGATGCCGCTCGGCTGGATTTCTGTGATTCGATCATTTAATGGACTTCTCATAAGGACACCTTCATTCTCTCGTCAACACGCGGCTGCTCAATGACGGTGCCGTGATCCTTATACTTCTTCAGTACGAAGTGCGTCGCAGTGGACAGGACGGAATCCATCGGGGACAGCTTCTCGGAAACGAACAGTGCCACCTCCTTCATGGTTCTGCCCTTGATCATCACGGTGAAATCGAAGGATCCGGACATGAGGTACACGGCATCCACCTCATCATACTGATAGATACGATGGGCGATGGAGTCGAAGCCCTGTCCACGCTGCGGGGTCACCTTTACCTCGATCAGCGCATCGACACGCTCGTCGGCGGTTTTGTCCCAGTTGATGAGCGTATGGTAGCCACAGATGATCCCCTCCTGCTCCATGCTCTCGATCTCTGCCTTCACTCTCTCTTCGTTCTCACCGAGGATATCGGCGATGTCCTTTGTAGTCAGACGTGAATTTTTTTCAATAATTGCAAGAATCTTCTCTCTCATGGTTCTATACTCCTCTTTTTCAGATGCCGGCGCACAACATATTTATTGTAAACATCCGGCAGGCTGTAGACAACTTAATATTTACTTTCGCTTTGCGCCCTCCAGAAAGCGCTCCAGCTCCTCGTAATCCTCACGGGTGAGGTACGCCGGCTCGGCACCATCCACGCGGAGGCGTTTCTTTCCCTTTGTGAAGCGGCCGAAGACCGCCGCCTGAACCGGCTCCTCTGTCCGGCGATGGGATGCGTCGAAGCCGGCGCGGTCTCCCTGCTCGAAGATTGCATCCGCATCGGCCTTCGCAAGGCCGTTCTGCGTCTTCAGGAAGTCCTCCACCAGCTGGCTGCCACGATCGACGGCCAGCAGCCAGCAGTCCTCCGACCAGAGGCGGTATGGGAAGAGGTCAAACAGCTCGCAGACCTCCATCGTGAACTGGCGGATCGGGATGCGGTCATAGCGGAACTCGCAGCCCACACCGTCGCCTCGCTTCTTCCCGGTCTCCGGATCGATGCCCTCCGATACGCAGAAGTCCCATAGTGCCTTCAGGACACCGCCCTTCGCCACCGGCCAGCACTTCGTAACGCCATACATTTTCTGATAACCCGGAAGCAGCTGCTCCAGCGGATCACACGAACCCGAAGGAGAGCCCTCCGGGCGGCAGGCTCGAGCATCCAGCCCCTCCTGCAACGGTCGTGCCTCTGCCTGCGCCTGCAGCTCCTTCCCTTCCGCGGAAAGCTCTGCTGCGGATGCGGCCTGCCCGGACGCCGAAGCTGCGTTTCGGAGCGGACGCTCCAGGCTCTCCAGCTTCGCCACTTCCTCTGCGAGATACGCCGTACCGAATCGTTTTCTGATGTCTGTCATTCGCTGATCGAGGAGGACCCGAAGCGCATACGTCCCGACCTCACCGATCATGACCAGATCCTGGCCAGGAGTGATATCATGTTTCATAAAGTCTCTCACACTGTTTCTATAAAAAGAGAGACAGCCCGCTGGGCTGTCTCTCCGTCATTCTGTATCCATCAAAGAATATATGGAAGAACCATGGTCAGCACCATTGCGGCAACGAGGGCAATGACGATAACCGCGGATACGGTCTTTTTCTGCTTCGGACTCATCATATCGATTTATCTCCTTAAATCTGTATATCTTCGTTTTTCAAATGATGCCCTATATAATACACTCTTTCCGAAGCGCTGACAAGTTTTTATTATAAGGCCACACACGCCAGAATGCCCGGAGGACCGGCAAAGGATACGCAGTACTCCGCGACCGGTTCAATCTAAGCCGGGGACCCTAAGCGGCACTAGGCCCTCTGCAATCGCCGAGTTTTCCTGATGAAAACTCGACGTTGACAGAGGGTTCCATGGAGAGATAACACCAAGTGCCGCTAAGGGGACCCGGCTTGATTTCACACGGCCTCTCCGTATGGTATCCTTTGCCGGCCCTCCGGGGGTCCTGGCTGTCTTCTTGACACTGCGGTGCCCTCGGCCTACACTAGGGAAAATGATAACGGCAGGTGTTCAATAGCTGCCAGTGAAACATGAAAGGACTTATATATGAAATCACTGAATGAACTTCATATCGGTTTTATCGGTTTAGGCAATATGGGTGGCGCAGTAGCGGAGGGCTTTGTCCGTGCGGGCATCCCGGCGGGCAACATCCATGCCTGTGGTGGACACTTCGATAAGCTCAGCGCACGCTGTGCGGAAATCTCTGCGCTTGCATCTTCAGATGCTGAAAACGAAGCGGGCATTCATGCCTGCCATGATGTCGCAGAAGTGGCCGATGCGTCGGACATCATCTTTATCGCCGTAAAGCCGGTAAAAATTCCGACGGTCATCAAGCCATATGCAGCGCACTTCGCCGACAAGCTGGTCGTTTCGGTAGCGTGGGGCTATGACCTCGCACGTTACGAGAGGGAAGAAATCCTCCCGGCATCGGCACATCTTCTCTGCACCATCCCGAACATCCCGGTTTCGGTCGGAAAGGGCATTTTCATCACCGAGAAGGCGACGAGCCTTACATCTGAGGAGGAAACCCTGGTTCACAGCTTACTCGAGAAGATTTCCATGGTGATTCCGGTCGAGACCGCGCAGCTCAATATCGGTGGCATCATCGGTGGCTGTGCGCCTGCCTTTGCGGAGGTCTTCATGGAGGCGCTTGCTGACGCAGCCGTCATGTACGGCATCCCGCGTGCGACGGCCTATCCGCTCGTATCGAAGATGCTCGAAGGCACCGCTGCACTGCAGCTTGCGAGCGGAAAGCATCCGGCTGCAATGAAGGACGATGTCTGCTCACCGGGCGGCGCAACCATCCGCGGCATCGCTTCCCTCGAAGAGCACGGCTTCCGCGGCGCCGTCATCGATGCCGTCAAAGCCATCCAGGGTGAATAAGCAAAGTAATCGAGAATATTCAGCTGGAGCCACCGGCAACTACTGATGAAGCTATAACATTCCTGACGCAGATAAAGCTCCGTTTCGATAGCAGCGGATGTCAGGACGCCCGGAGGGCCAGCAACAGAAGCCATACGCAGAGTTCGTGAATAAATCCAAATCGGGCCCTTAGAACCAGTTGGAGTAATTTTTCCTTAGCACTCTCTGCAACACTGAGTTTTCATAAAGAAAACTCAGTCGTTTGCAGAGAGCCTACTGGTTCTTAGGGCCCGATTTGTGATTTTTCCGAACTCGGAGTACTGTGCTTCTGTTGCTGACCCTCCGGGCTCCTGACTAATCAAATGTAGTGTTTCTTCTGTGACGAAAATTCCAGTCGCGACAGTGCGCGGGCGAGGGATGACTGGGTCATCTTGAATTCGCCGACGGACTGCTTCTGGCGGAGCTGCTCGAGAGCACGCTCCTTCGCCTCCTCCGCACGACGCACATCGATTTCCTCTGCGGTTTCGCAGGTATCGACGAGCACCGTGATTCGGTTATTCGCACAGTTCATGATGCCGCTGCTGACGAGGACTTCGATGCGCTCGCCGTCCGGCTTCACGATTTCCATCGGTCCGGTCTCGACAGCCACAACACATGGCGCATGATGCGCCATCAGGCCACGGAAGCCATCCGAAGTATTGATTTTCAGATACTGTGCATGCTCATCATAAAAAACCTTATTCGATGCAATCACCTGTAAACTGAACAGTGCTGGTGTGTCTGCCATTTCAAAACCTCTCTCAACATTTACGCCTTCTTCGCGTCTGCAGCCGCCATATCCTCGGCCTTTTTCTTCACATCCTCGATGGTACCGACGTTAAAGAACGCACTCTCCGGATACTCATCCATCTCACCATCGATGATCGCCTTGAAGCCCTTGATGGTATCAGCGAGCGGTACATATCTGCCCGGGATACCGGTGAACTGCTCACCGACGAAGAACGGCTGGCTCAGGAAGTTACGGATCTTACGTGCACGGTATACGGTCATCTTATCCTCCTCGGACAGCTCTTCCATACCGAGGATGGCGATGATATCCTGCAGCTCCTTGTACTTCTCGAGGATCTGCAGTACACGCTGTGCTGTATCATAGTGCTCCTTACCGACGATTTCCTCGGTCAGGATTCTGGAGGAGCTCTCCAGCGGATCGACGGCCGGGTAGATACCCTGCTCTACGATCTTACGGGACAGAACCGTCGTCGCATCGAGGTGCGCGAAGGTCGTCGCCGGTGCCGGGTCGGTCAGGTCGTCGGCCGGAACGTAGACGGCCTGTACGGAAGTAACCGAACCTTCCTTCGTCGACGCGATACGCTCCTGCAGCTGGCCCATCTCCGTCGCGAGGGTCGGCTGATAACCGACGGCCGACGGCATACGACCGAGCAGAGACGAAACCTCGGAACCTGCCTGTACGAAACGGAAGATGTTATCGATGAAGAGCAACACATCCTTATGCTGCACATCACGGAAGTACTCGGCCATCGTAAGGCCGGTCTCCGCCACACGCATTCGGGCACCCGGTGCCTCATTCATCTGTCCAAAGACGAGGGCCGTGTTCTTGATAACACCACTCGCGGTCATCTCGCTGTAGAGATCATTACCCTCACGGGAACGCTCACCTACACCGGTGAAGATCGAGTATCCGCCATGCTCCGTCGCGATGTTTCGGATCAGCTCCTGAATCAGGACCGTCTTACCGACACCTGCACCACCGAACAGACCGATCTTACCACCCTTTGCGTACGGTGCCAGCAGATCGATGACCTTGATACCGGTCTCGAGAACCTCCTGTACCGGATTCTGGTCCTCGAACTTCGGCGGCTTCCGGTGGATCTCCCAGTGCTCCTCTGTCTCCGGTGCCGGCTGTCCATCGATCGCATCGCCCAGCACATTAAACAGTCTGCCGAGGGTCTTCTCACCTACAGGAACAGTGATTCCGGCACCTGTATTCGTGACGACCATGTCCCGCTCGAGTCCCTCGGATGCACTCAGCATGATGCAGCGCACGACGCTCTGCCCCATCTGCTGTGCCACCTCCATGACACACTCTCTGCCATGATTATCTACCTTAAGTGCAGTCTTGATCTCCGGAAGCGGTGTGGTATCAAACGCCACATCGACGACCGGTCCCATCACCTGCACGATTTTTCCTGTCTGCATGTATCCTCCTAACTACTTCCGCTGCTGTGCGCGGGCGCCCGCAGCGATCTCCGTGATTTCCTGTGTGATCTGTGCCTGACGCTGCCGATTATACTGTATGCTCAGCTGCTGCTTCAGCTTGTTACCACTCCGGTTCGCGGCATCCATCGCGGTCATACGTGCATTCTGCTCCGAGCAGAAGGACTCGACCAGCGCACTGTAGATGAAACCGTTCAGATAGTCCGGGATGACGTTATCGATGATGGCCTTCGGTGTCGGACGCATACGGAACTCCTCCATACCCGCGACCATCGGCACCGTCGTCCCCAGCACACCGCCGTTCAGCTTATCCAGCGGAAGCAGCTGCTCGGTCTCGGTGACCATCTCCAGACTGTTCTTCATACGTGTATACACGATGTAGAGCGCATCGAACTCATGTGCCTCGAAAAGATCCAGCATATGACCCGTGATGACACGTGCCCGATGCAGGGTCGGATTCTGCGCCGTATAGTGGAAGTGGTGCGCGATCGGCTCGTTCTGTGCATGGAAGTATGCACGGCCCATCTCGCCGACGACGAACAGCTGATGATTCGGGCGCTCCCGGAGGATCTCCTCGGTCCGCTTGATCACATTATGATTATAGGCACCGGCGAGGCCCTTATCTGCTGTCACGCAGATGACCGCCGTCTTATAATCCCTCGGTTCCATCGTTTCACGAACCGAACGACGCACATCCAGGTATGGATGCGTGAAATCCTCCGGCAGATGACGAAGGATACGCTGGATCATCGTCTGCAGCGTGTAGAAATACGGCTCGGTTTTCGCCAGATCCGTCTTCGCCTTCCGGAGCTTCGTACTGGAGATGAGGTACATGGCGTTGGTGATTTTCAGCGTATTATCGATGCTCGAGATACGATCCCGAAGCTCTCTTGTTGTTGCCATGATGTACTCCTGTCTTCCGCCAATGCTTCCCGCCGGCATCCTCATGTCCCGGAGCCGATTCGACTCCGCTGCACGACGATGCTTCGCCGGAAGCATTGGCGCTATATGATGAAACGCTTAGACTGCGCTCGTGCTTCCTGATGTGCTGTGCTCGCTGTCCCAGACCTTCAGGAACTCGTCGGCAACGCTCAGAATGCTCTTCCTCGCATCGTCATCGAGCACCTTCGAAATCTCGAGGTTCTTACCGATCTCCGGATAGCGCTGCGCGAAATACGTGAGCATCTCCCCCTGAAATTCCTTGACATGCTTCGGCTCGACGCTCATCAGTTTCTTATTGAGCGCGGTGACGAGGGTGATGACCTGATCCGCCAGGGACATCGGATGACCGAGTGGCTGCTTCAGAAGCTCCATAAGCACCTTGCCCTGTGTGAGCAGGTCACGCGTGTTCTGATCGAGATCCGAGGAGAACTGCGTGAAGACAGCCATCTCACGATACTGCGCGAGATCGATACGGAGGGAGCCGGAGGCCTTCTTCATGGCCTTCGCCTGCGCCGCACCACCGACTCGGGATACGGACAGACCGACGTTGACGGCCGGACGCTGACCCTCGAAGAAGAGGTTGCTCTCGAGGAAGATCTGACCATCGGTGATGGAGATGACGTTCGTCGGGATATAGGCCGACACATCACCATCCTGGGTCTCGATGATCGGAAGTGCGGTGATGGAGCCACCACCGAGCTTCTCACTGAGACGGCAGGAACGCTCGAGGAGTCTCGAGTGCAGATAGAAGACATCGCCAGGGTACGCCTCACGTCCCGGTGCACGACCGAGAAGCAGTGACAGCGCTCTGTAGGCGACGGCATGCTTACTGAGGTCATCGTAGACGATCAGGACATCCTGCCCCTTGTACATGAAGTACTCGGCGAGGGCGGTCGCCGCATACGGTGCGATGTACTGGATCGGCGCCGGATCAGCCGCGGTGGCTGCCATGACGCAGGTGTACTTCATCGCATCGTGCTTCTTCAGGTTCTCGACCAGCGAAGCGACGGTCGACTCCTTCTGACCGATGGCGACATAGATACAGATACAGTTCTTGTCGGCCTGGTTCAGGATCGTATCCATCGCGATGGAGGTCTTACCGGTCTGACGGTCGCCGATGATCAGCTCACGCTGTCCACGACCGATCGGGAACATCGAGTCGATCGCGAGGATACCCGTCTGCAGTGGCTCATTGACCGGCTGACGATCGATGATACCCGGTGCCGGCTGCTCGATGGCACGGTACTCGTCCTCATGGATCGGACCGAGACCGTCGATCGGCTCACCGAGGGCGTTTACGACACGACCGAGGTAGTCGTTGGATACCGGTACGCCGGCCATACGACCGGTACGCATACCACGACTGCCCTCGCCGAGTCCGGTCTCGTCACCGAAGAGGATGACACCGATACGGTTCCGCTCGATGTTCTGTACCATACCCTTCGTCCCGTTATCGAACTCGATGACCTCACCATACATGGCATGATCGAGGCCGTTCATGATGGCGATACCATCACCGACGCTCTCGATGAAGCCGATTTCCTTCTTCTCGGCCTTCAGGTCGAAGTTTGAGATGCCCTTCTGAAGAATCGTCAGGATGTCGGCATCGCTTGTGAGGTTGGAACGGGTATTCCGGAGCTGCTCGAGGAACTGATTCCGGCGGCCGCTCGTCGACCAGTCGTACTGATCGTTGCCTACCTCGAGGATGAAGCCACCACCGAGTGCCTTATCCTCCTGCATCTGAAAGTCGAAATGCTGGGTCTTATATTTATCAAAAACGAACTTCTGAATATTCAGGAGCTGCTTCTCCGTCGGCTTCGTCACGTAGCGAAGACGAACCTGGGTCTGGCGCTCTGCATTCGCACGGATCTCACTGTACTGCTGTGCGATGTCCTTCCAGCTTCCGAGCGCATTCTGCTCACAGAGAAGCTTCAGGGTATCTCGCACCTCGGTCGGGAACACACTGTCGATGATGGTGTTTCTCTTCTCCAGTGACACGGTCGGATCACCGAGCTCGGAAAGGGTTTCCGGCAGGACCTCAAAGATACGTGAGGTCGAACTCATCACGCTCGGAGAAACCTGCAGCTGAATCAAACGTTCTGCAATCTCTCTTGCATTCTGCGTCATCGCTTATGCCTCCTTCGTGCCGTTCGGCTGCTGCCCCTCACTGTCGTTCAGGAACTGATCAAACAGCTGGCTGTCGTTCGCTGCACTGTCATGAGAGGTCGCAATCTTATAGGCTGCCTGTGCGACGAGCACGGCCATCTGCTGCTGCATCTCATGCTGCTTCGTCTCGGCATCCTTCTCGGCCTGGATCTTCGCCTCGGCGATGATCTTGTCGGCCTTCTTGTTTGCGTTGTGGATGATCTCGTCGTACTCCTTCGACGCATCGATCTTCGCCTGATTGATGGTCTCCTGACGCTCCGTCTCGATGTTCGAGAGGCTCGCCTCATACTTCTCCTTCAGCGCTGCTGCCTCCTGATTGACGGCATCTGCGTTCTTAAACGATGCCTCGATCTCGTTCTGACGCTTCTCGAGGACCGCGCGCACCGGCTTGAAGAGAAACTTCTTCATAAGGAAAGCCAGGAACAGCAGGTTGATCACGGTAAATAATAAGTTGATATCTACTCTTAACATGTTTCTTCTCCTGTCTTCACTGTACTACTGTCTCAAACAAAGATCAGCCCAGGAAGAAGATGCAGAGGATACCGAGAACGAAGCCGTAGATCGCGGTTGCCTCGGCGAGGGCGCAGCCCAGAAGAAGGATTCTCATGATCTTGCCGTCTGCCTCCGGCTGTCTTGCGATGGCCTCTGCTGCCTTACCAGTTGCGATACCGATGGAAAGACCTGCACCGATGCAGGCGAATGCTGCTAAACCGACACCAATTGCTGTTACGCTCATAATTTTTCTCCTTTAAATTCATTTACAAATCAGCGACCATCACGGCTTATTCTGTTCTGGATGGTCGTCCGATGCCTACCGCTCTTCATTTCAAATGAAGGGGCTGTTTCACATTTGCTGCGTGACGATCTCCCGGTCGACGGCATTGGCCGAATCCGGGGAGACAGTCTCAGGACGGCTGCGGTTTACTCCACCGCGTCCTGGATGTAAAGCGATGTCAGGAATACGAAGACGTATGCCTGAATCAGTCCGTCGAATATATCAAAATAGAGACTGAAGATGGCCGGAACGCCGACCGGAACGACCATTTTGATCAGCTCCATGATGATAAATGCGCCGAGTACATTACCGAAAAGTCGCATGCACAGGGACAGCGGACGAATCACCAGCTCGAGGATATTGATCGGTGTTACGATCGCGACCGGCTGTGAAAAGCTCTTCAGCCAGCCCTTCGCGCCCTTCGCGCGGATACCCGCGACCTCGATCAGCACGATACTGATGAGTGAAAGACCGACCGTGACATTCAGATCCTTGGTCGGCGGCTTCAGTCCGAACAGACCGATCACGTTGGACACTCCGATATAGATGAGGATGACGGAAATCAGGGTTCCATACTGCTTTCCCTTCTCTCCCACCATCCCGTTGATGAAGTTGTCCAGGAAGGTGACGATCATTTCTGCGACCTGCTGACGTTTACCCGGGTTGTGTACCTTCAGGTTCGAGCCCAGATAGATGGAAAGCGCAGCCAGTACAGCCATGATCACCCAGGTGATGACGGTCGATTCGGCAACTTGAATCCCTCCGAACACCGGAATCGTGAATGCAGTGGCGACCTGCAGCTGTTCCTGGAGTTCCGAAGTAAATTGCTCCATTCTACTACCTCCATTTTCTTTTGCGTAAGTGCTCGAGAGTGATGCCGCTCCGGGTGCCGTATGCAATAAAAAAATTCCGTACCGAAACCGGCCAACGGAATTCAACTATGCAGGGCAG
The DNA here is from genome assembly GCA_937927445.1 of uncultured Oribacterium sp. Taxonomy (GTDB): domain Bacteria; phylum Bacillota; class Clostridia; order Lachnospirales; family Lachnospiraceae; genus Oribacterium. Next base: position 38,816 of record CALAOB010000138.1, read on the forward strand.
CCCCCTTTTCCGGGCAGGCATAGTGCTCCCGATTACTTCGGTTGCTATTATATTCCGCAATTTTTCATATTCAAGCCGTATTTTTTATATATTTATCATGTCATTTTGACTTCGATTGTTCATTTTGATATATTAATCACAAGCTTATATTGTATTTTTGGAAATAATCTCTATTGGTAACAGTTCAGGCAGGGGACCCGGCCGGCCTGAACTGTTACCTCTATTGAGCGAAGAGGTCCCTATGGTTTCATATGATTATTATCGCATCTTCTATTATGTCGGCAGCTGTCGCAGCTTCACCCAGGCGGCACGCATGCTCGGCTCGAATCAGCCGAACGTGAGCCGCGCGATGAACAGCCTCGAGGCAGAGCTCGGCTGTAAGCTCATGCACCGCGGAAAGCGCGGCATCACCCTGACACAGGTCGGGCAGAAGCTCTACGAGCATGTGTCGATCGCGTACGAGCAGCTGAGCTTCGGCGAGCGGGAGCTCCAGAAGGATGTCAATATGGAAACCGGTCACGTCACCATCGCCGCCTCCGAGAACGCACTTCGTCTCGTGCTGCTGCCGGTGCTGCGGGACTTTAAAAAGAACTTCCCGGAAATCAGCATCAGCATCTCAAATCACTCGACGCCCCGCGCACTGAAGGCACTGCGGGACGGCCTCGCCGACATCGCACTCGTGACCACGCCACTGTCGATTCACGGTACGCTCTCGATGGAGCCACTCTTTACCTTTAAGGAAATCCCCATCGTCGGTCCGGGGCTCCGGCACCTCGCCGAGCAGCCCATGTCTCTGCGTGAGCTCGATACCTATCCACTCATCAGCGTCGGTCGCGATACCGGCACCCGCGAGCTCTATGTGCAGTACTTTCTGAATCATCAGCTGCCGTTCGATCCGGAACTGGAGGCCTCCTCCACGGACCAGATCCTGCCGATGGTGGCGTATGATCTCGGGATCGGCTTCTATCCAGAGGCACTCGCGCGGGATGCCCTCGCGCGTGGCGAGATCTATCGTATCCAGCTCACCGACCCGCTGCCGGACCGGACCTTCTGTGCGGTCGTCGATCAGTCACGTTCACTGTCGACGGCGGCGGAGACGCTGCTGCAGGAGTTCGTCAAGCTTCGGCATTAAAAAACTCCGTTGGAGAGGGGAACGTCCCTTTCCAACGGAGTTTTTATATTGATCAGCTGAAGATTCTCCAGCCGGCGATGAAGTGGTTCGCCCACCATGAACCGAGTGATCTATGTACGACACGTCCGTTCGAGGAGGATGCATCGATGACGCTGCCGCCACCTGCGCAGATGCCGACGTGGCCGGATACGACGATGATATCGCCGGCCTGCAGCTCGTTGTAGGATACGCGACGGAATCGTCCCGGATTACGCCATCCGGAGGAGGTCATGTAGGATACACCGACGCCTGCCTGGTTGAGACACCAGTACACGAAGCCGGAGCAGTCAAAGCTGTTCGGTCCCTTGGAGCCCCATACGTATGGGCAGCCGATCTTCGATGCTGCGATGGATACCAGTGCACCTGCGGATCCGGAGACCGTCGCTCCGCCGCCGACATTGCCGCTCACTGCACTGCTGTTATTCTTACTGCTGCTGTTGCTCTTATTACCGGACGAGCTGCTGTTGTTCCGGTTCGTGCCTGTGCTGCTCGAGCTGTTCTTCGGCTTCGACTTCGCCTTGCCGCTGTAGAACATGTTCATGGTCTGTGCACCGGCCGCACCATCCTGGCCGAGTCCGTTTACCTTCTGGAAGCTTGCGACGGCGTTCTTCGTCACTTCGCCATAGTAGCCGGTGATGTTGCTCTTATCGAGGTAGCCGTACTTCGCGAGGTACTCCTGCAGGTTCTTGACGGAATCGGACTGCTCACCGAGGCGCATCGCGAACGGCATCGCGTTCGGATTCTCGAGGGCCGCTCTGGTATCCGGGCCGAGGTAACCGTCGACGATCTGATCGTTTCGTGCCTGGAAAGCCTTTATGGCCGCCTGCGTGCCCTGTCCGAAATTACCATCCGCTTCCCCACTGAGGTAACCGAGGTTGATGAGGTACTGCTGGTACTTCTTTACGAGGTCGGACTGCTCGCCGAGGGCGACAATGTTTGCCTTGACTTCATCTGAATAGAGAAGGTTATAGGTGGCCGTTCCATATACACCATCTGCATTCAGTCCGTTCTGGGCCTGGAGCTTCTTCATCGCCTCCACGGTGGTTTCATCATAGGTGCCGTTGACATCCGACGCGTGGTAGAGATAACCAAGGTTATACAGACGATACTGCGCATTCGTAACATCCGCACCCTGGAAGCCCGGCTTCAGCGCATAGTGTGGTGCCGTATCACTCATGATCGCATCCCAGGTCTGGACACCGCAAATACCATCCAGCGCCATGCCGGCCTGACGCTGGAAATACTTGACCGCCTGTGAGGTCGCTTCTCCATAGTAGGTCGTCGGTTCATCAGGATCCATAAAGCCGAGATCCATCAGGCGCTGCTGGAGATCGGCGACGACGGAGTTGATGACGCCGACCGTCAGGTTAACCGGGGCGAGGTCCTCGGCAGATCCGTCGATGGTGACACCGGCGATGGACGGAAGGACGTTCGAGTTGATACCCAGTGCGGCGACGGCATCGACCGTGGCGGCTTCCGGAGCGGTGGTCACCACGATCTCTGATTCTGTCTCGGTCGCCATCCGGGTATCCCCGATCTGCTGCTGACAGCCGGTCAGCACCAGCATACTGCCCGCCAGCATCAGTGCTGTCAGACGGGTAAAGTTTCGATTTAACATATATTCGTAACCTCTCTGTTGCGTGTTCACTGTGCAGGATACACCGCACAGCTTTCCACTCTAAATTTCATCTGTATAAATGTACATTATACCATGTCATGGCCGCTGTACATTTAAAATTCTCTTACGATATGTAAATTTCGAGACAGGAGACCGGATGGTCAGCCTGAACTTTTTCACAAGAAAATGCCCGTTTGTGAAACGGGCATCTTCAAACACCCCCTGCCCCCTC
>CALAOB010000139.1 GCA_937927445.1 uncultured Oribacterium sp.
CATCGAGGAGGTTCTCGAAGGCACGGAGGACGGCATCGTTATAGAAGGTACCACCCTGTACGACGATATGCCGGCCGAGATCCTTTGCATCGGTCACCTTGATGACCTTGTAGAGGGCGTTCTTGATGACGGAGTAGGCGAGGCCGGCAGAGATATCGCCGACGCTCGCGCCTTCCTTCTGCGCCTGCTTGACGTTCGAGTTCATGAAGACCGTACAGCGGGAGCCGAGGTCGGTCGGGTTCTTCGCATAGAGTGCCTCATGCGCGAAGTCGATCACGGAGTAGTCCAGTGAGCGCGCGAAGGTTTCGAGGAAGGAGCCACAGCCGGACGAGCAGGCTTCATTGAGCTGCACCGAATCGACGGTGCCATCCTTGATACGGATGCACTTCATATCCTGGCCGCCGATGTCGAGGATACAGTCGACCTCCGGCTCGAAGAACGCCGCCGCATAGTAGTGGGAGATGGTCTCGACCTCGCCCTCGTCGAGCTGGAAGGCGGACTTCAGGAGTGCTTCGCCGTAACCGGTGGAGCAGCTGTAGGCGATGCGTGCGTCGGACGGCAACAGGTCCCGGATTTCCTTCATGGACTTGATGGCCGTCGCGATCGGTGAACCTTCGTTGTTTGCATAGAACTTGTAGAGGAGCTCGCCCTGCTCGGAAACGAGGGCCAGCTTCGTCGTGGTGGAGCCGGCATCGATGCCGAGGAAAACATTGCCGTGATACGTACTGAGATCAGCCGTCTTTACGCGCGCCTGTGCATGACGATTTGTGAATTCTGCGTATTCTGCCTCGTCGCGGAAGAGCGGGGCCATGCGCTTGATCTCGACATCCATCTGGATGCCATGGCGGAGCTGCTCGATGAGCGTAGAGATGGAAATCGCTTCTGCGTCCTCCGGACAGTTCAGGCAGGAACCGATCGCCGCGAAGAGATGGCTGTTCTCTGGCTCGATGATCTCATCCCCCTGCAGATGGAGGGTGCGGATGAAGGCCTTGCGGAGCTCCGGCATGAAGTGGAGCGGGCCGCCGAGGAAGGCGACGTGGCCACGGATCGGCTTGCCCTGTGCGAGGCCGGAGATGGTCTGATTGACGACCGCCTGGAAGATGGACGCCGCGAGATCCTCACGGGCCGCACCCTCGTTGATGAGCGGCTGGATATCGGTCTTTGCGAAGACACCACAGCGCGCAGCGATCGGGTAGATCATCTGATAACCGGCAGCGAGGTCGTTGAGACCCGCCGCGTCGGTATGAAGGAGGGAGGCCATCTGGTCAATGAAGGAGCCCGTACCGCCGGCACAGATACCGTTCATTCGCTGGTCGACACCACCCTTGAAATATATGATTTTTGCGTCCTCACCGCCGAGCTCGATGGCCACGTCCGTATCCGGACGGTAGTCCTTGAGTGCGCTCGCGACCGCGACGACTTCCTGACAGAAGAAAACATGCATGTGCTTGCTCAGCGTCAGTCCACCGGAGCCGGTGATGACCGACGCGAGGCGGATTTCACCCAGCGTCTCCTTCGCTTCCTCGAGAATATCTGCCAGCGTGCCCTGGATATCCGCGTGATGACGGCGGTAGTCCGAGAACAGAAGCTGTTTCGCCTGATCGAGGATGGCGATCTTTACGGTTGTAGAACCAATGTCGATTCCGAGTCTATACTCTTGCATGAAATAACCTCATATTACCTATATACGTTCGTGGCACCTGATTCTTATATAATTAGAAAGATCAAAGTGTTCTGAATAGCTACCTATATTTATATAGAATAACGATATAGCATTGTAGCATTTAAAAAATGGGCATTCAATCGGCATAATCATAAAAGTTTTGTGAAATCTGTAACGCTTTCGTTGGTTTAATTATGTTTTCTGGGCATATCGCGGGAGATGTATGGGCCGAAGGGGTGGCAACGGATGCACAGTACTTCGAGACCGGTGAACTCTAAGCCGGGGACCCTAAGCGGCACTAGGCCCTCTGCAATCGCCGAGTTTTCTTGATGAAAACTCAGCGTTGCAGAGGGTGCTAAGGAAAAAGTACCAAGTGCCGCTAAGGGGACCCGGCTTGATTTCACACGGTCTCTACGTATGGCATCCGTTGCCACCCCTTCCGGCCTGTATTTCCTCACCTTTACGTATATTTTGCTTGAAAAAGAAAGAGGCAACATTTATACTTCTAAAGTATTTCACGTTCATGATGGGTTACTAGTATCTGAATGTCGAAATTGATAATTTAATAACTGTGTAATGAACTGAAAGGAGAATATATTGACCTTTTATCAGAAGCTGGAGCGGAGATTCGGGAAGTATGCGGTTCCGAATCTTATGAAGTATATCTGCGTGATTTATGTGGTGGGTTACCTCATCCAGATGTTTAATCCGCTTCTCTATTTTTATTATCTGGATCTGGATGCGGAGGCGATTCTGCATGGTCATATCTGGCGGATCATCACCTTTATTTTCTATCCGCCATCGACGAGCTTTCTGTGGATGATCGTCGCACTGTTCGTTTACTACAGTCTGGGGATGACGCTGGAGCGTGTCTGGGGGACGTTTAAGTATAATTTCTTCTATTTTACAGGTGTGATTCTCCTGGTGCTGTCGGCGATCCTGATTTATCTGGTGACCGGGTATTCGGTGCAGCTGTATCCGACCTACATGACCTTCAGTATCTTCCTGGCGTATGCCCTGACATTTCCGGATACGACCTTCCTTCTGTATTTCATCATCCCGATCAAGGCGAAGTGGCTGGCTATTGCAGAAGTGGTCCTGTATCTTTTCTATTTCGTGGCCCTTCCGGGCCTCGGCAATAAGGTAGCGATCCTTACGAGCCTTCTGAATGTAGCACTGTTCTTCTTCCTGACGAATCAGCGACCGAAGAACAGAAACATCTACAACATGCGGGACTTCCGTTAAAAAACTGCGAGCATGCACCGGATTTCCCGGCGCTTGACATAAATGCCGGACACAGTACCGGCCGGTTCTAAAAAGAGGAGAATTTTATGAGAAAGACGAAGATTGTATGTACACTTGGACCGAATGAGAACGATTACGAGCTGATGAAGAAGCTCGCAGAGAAGATGGACGTGGCACGTTTCAACTTCTCGCATGGCAGCCACCAGGAGCATCTCGGCCGTCTCGCGCTGCTGAAGCAGGCGCGTAAGGACACCGGCCGCGAGATCGCAGCGCTGCTGGACACGAAGGGACCGGAGATTCGTACCGGTGAGCTCGAGGATCACAAGAAGGTGATGCTGGAGACCGGTAAGGAGATCGTACTGACCATCGACGAGTGCATCGGAAATGCATCTCGTGTATACATTAACTATGACGGGCTCAATGAAGACGTCCAGGAGGGCAGCACCATCCTGATCGATGATGGCCTCATCGGGCTGAAGGTGGAGCGCGTCGAGGGCGCGGACATCCACTGCCTCATCACAAACGGTGGTGAGCTCGGCGAGAAGAAGGGCGTGAATGTGCCGAATGTCAGCATCCGTCTTCCGGGCCTGACCGAGAAGGATATCGAGGACATCAAGTTCGGTATCGAGGAGGGCTTCGACTTTGTCGCTGCGTCCTTCGTACGTAATGCAGAGACCATCGAGCAGATCCGTCAGCTGATCAATGAGGCAGGCTCCAGCATGAAGATCATCGCGAAGATCGAGTCCCAGGAGGGTCTGGATAACCTCGACGCGATCATCGCCGCAGCCGATGGTATCATGGTAGCCCGTGGTGACCTCGGTGTCGAGATCGATGCGAAGCGTCTGCCACAGCTCCAGAAGGAGATGATCCACAAGTGTAACTATGCGGGCAAGCTCGTTATCACGGCGACTCAGATGCTTGATTCCATGATTCGTAATCCGCGTCCGACGAGAGCAGAGGTAACCGACGTTGCGAATGCCGTTTACAACGGCACCGACGCCGTGATGCTGTCCGGTGAGACCGCGGCCGGCAAGTACCCGATCGAGGCCCTCGATATGATGGCTTCCATCGTCGAGTACACCGAGCAGTTCCTCGACTACACACAGTATAAGAAGCGGAACGTCGATGAGAGCACCTACGCAAACATCTCCAATGCTGTCTGCGCAGCGTCTGTCACCACCGCGAGTGAGCTTGACGCCAAGGCACTCATAGTGCCGACCCTGTCCGGCTCGACCGCGAAGCTGATTTCGAAGTACCGTCCGAAGACCCACATCTATGCGATGTCCCCGAGCCAGGGAACCGTTCGCCAGATGATGCTCCTCTGGGGCGTCACCCCGATCTGGGCGAGAAGAGCCGACACTACCGACGAACTCTTCGAGTCCTCCATGGATGAGCTCCGCGAGCGCAACATCGTCGAGAAGGGCGACCTCTGCGTCATCACCGCCGGCGTACTGTCCCGCATGACCCGCAACCAGCCGGTAACTGCGACGAATATCATGCGCGTTATGCAGGCTTGACATTAGATTTTACAAACGTGGAGGAAACATGAAAACACCATATATCACACTGGACCAGGTAAAGGAAATCGCACAGACCTACCCGACCCCTTTCTATCTGTATGACGAGAAGGGCATCCGTGAGAATGCACGGAAGGTATATAAGGCCTTCAGCTGGAATAAGGGCTTCAAGGAGTATTTCGCGGTCAAGGCGACCCCGAACCCGTCGATCCTTCGTATTCTGAAGGAGGAAGGCTGCGGTACGGACTGCAGCTCCCTCACCGAGCTTCAGATGTCCGACGCCTGCGGCTTCCACGGCCACGACATCATGTTTTCCTCGAACGACACACCACTCGAGGAGTATAAGGTAGCGAACGAGCTCGGTGCCATCATCAACCTCGATGACTTCACGAACATCCAGGAGCTGAAGGATACCCTGGGCAGATTCCCGGAGACCATGAGCCTCCGCTACAACCCGGGCGGATACTTCCGCATCGCGAACACCATCATGGATAACCCGCAGGATGCGAAGTACGGCATGACCACCGCACAGCTCATCGAGGGCTACCGTATCCTGAAGGAGGGCGGCGTCAAGCACTTCGGCATGCACGCTTTCCTCGCATCGAACACCGTGACGAACGATTACTACCCGACCCTTGCGAAGGAGCTCTTCGAGCTCGCCGTCAAGATCAAGGCAGAGACCGGCGTAGAGCTTGATTTCATCAACCTCTCCGGCGGTGTCGGCGTGCCATACAAGCCGGACCAGAAGCCGAACGACATCGAGGCGATCGGTGAGGGCGTTCACCGCGTATTCGATGAGGTCCTCGTACCACACGGCCTCGGCGACATCCGCATCTTTACCGAGATGGGCCGCTTCATGCTGGCACCTTACGGCGCACTGATCACGAAGGTCATCCACTTCAAGCATACCTATAAGGAGTATGCCGGTGTCGATGCCTGTGCGGTCAACCTCATGCGCCCGGCGATGTATGGCGCTTACCACCACATCACCGTCCTCGGCAAGGAGAACGCACCATGCGATCATACCTATGACGTGACCGGCTCCCTCTGCGAGAACAACGACAAGTTCGCCATCGACCGTCCGCTTCCGGAGCTCGAGAAGGGCGACTACCTCTTCATCCACGACGCCGGCGCACACGGCTTCGCGATGGGCTACAACTACAACGGCAAGCTCTGGTCCGCCGAGCTCCTGCTCCGCGAAGACGGCTCCATCAAGCTCGTCCGCCGTGCCGAGACCCCGAAGGACTACTTCGCAACGCTTGATATCGATGATTGTATGAAGAAGTACCTCTGATCAATGCATACATCATGATGTAAAAACCGCACCTCGAGCCAGAGGTGCGGTTTCGTGATTTCGGCGAATTGCCGAGGCCTCGCACCGTGCGAGGTTCTTGCGTATTTGCGCGACTGTTGTTATAATTAAAGGCCGTATTAACATTGATATGAGGTACAGCTATGGCATTAAAGAAGAAACCGGTCACCGGTATGAAGGACATCCTCCCGAGAGAGATGGAGCTTCGCCAGTATGTTTTGAGCGAAATCCGCAGAACCTATAAGGAGTTCGGCTTTACAGAGATTGAGACCCCGGTCGTTGAGCACATCGAGAACCTGCTCAGCAAGCAGGGTGGTGATAACGAGAAGCTGATTTTTAAGGTACAGAAGCGCGGCGATAAGCTGGAAAGCGCATTCCAGTCTGGCGATCTGGATGCACTCGCAGATTCCGGCCTCCGCTATGATCTGACCCTTCCACTGAGCCGTTTCTACAGCCAGAACCAGGCACAGCTCCCGAGCCCGTTCAAGGCGCTCCAGATCGGACCTGTTTTCCGTGCGGATCGTCCGCAGAAGGGCCGTTTCCGTGAGTTCGTGCAGTGTGACATCGACATCTTCGGCGATGGCAGCAACGTTGCGGAGATTGAGCTGATCCTCGCCATCTCGACATTGCTTAATCGCATCGGCTTCGGTGAGAAGTATAACTTCTCCATCGTGATCAACGACCGTGAGATCCTCCGCGGCATGCAGGCCTACGCCGGCTTCCCTGCAGACGACTTCGAGAAGGTCTGCATCAGCCTCGATAAGGCGGACAAGATCGGAAACGACGGCGTAAAGGCAGAGCTCCTTTCCCTCGGCTACGAGGAGAGCGTGATCGATAAGTATCAGGCACTGCTCGCCACCATCGGTACCGGCGCACAGGATATCCGTACCCTTGGTGAGAAGTTGAAGGATGTGCTCCCGGAGAGCGTCACCGACAACCTCGCCACCATCGTGGAGACGGTGGTAGCGGTCAAGAGCGTCAATGTAAAGGTCCTCTTCGATCCGACCCTCGTACGTGGTATGGGCTACTATACCGGTCCGATCTTCGAGATTCGTGCCGAGGGCTTCAGCGGCTCCGTCGGCGGTGGCGGACGCTATGACCGTATGGTCGGCAAGTTCACCGGTCAGGATACCCCGGCCGTCGGCTTCTCCATCGGCTTCGAGCGTATCATCACCATCATGCTCGACGCAGACGAGAAGGTTCCGGGTGAGGGCACGAAGGTGGCCTTCCTCCTCGATAAGAACCTCGACCGTGCGAAGACCGCCGAGGCGATCAGTGAAGCGATGACACGTCGTCTTCAGGGTGAGACCGTCCTGGTATCCCGCATGAATAAGAACAAGAAGTTCCAGAAGGAGCAGCTTACATCCGAGGGATATACCGAGTTTAAGGAGTTCTATCAGGATTCGTTACAGTAAGCGGATGCGATCCGCACGCGCGTCGCGTGATGCCGGAAAGATAGAAGAGGTGCCCGAGAGCACCTGGAAGTATTATATTAAGAAGTAACTGTCCCGATCGACAGCGTAATCTATACATGAAGAGGTAAAAGCTATGGCAGAGTCTATGAAAGGTCTGCACAGAACGTGCAGATGTACAGAGCTTGACGAGTCCTATATCGACAGAGAAGTCACCATGATGGGCTGGGTTCAGCGCTCCAGAAACAAGGGCGGTCTGATCTTTACAGACCTTCGTGATCGTACCGGTCTCCTGCAGATCGTGTTTGAGGAGTCCGAGTGTGGCACCGAGGTATTTGAGAAGGCAGCGAAGCTCCGTTCGGAGTTCGTAATCGCGGTGACCGGTATCGTTCGTTCCCGTGGCAAGGATGCCAACAAGGATATGAAGACAGGAAGCATCGAGATTTCTGCCAGAGCACTGCGTATTCTCGCCGAGTCCGAGACGCCGCCATTCCCAATCGAAGATGGTATCCCGACGAACGAGAACACCCGTCTCAAGTATCGTTACCTTGACCTTCGTCGTCCGGAGCTTGCAAAGCGCATTATGACGAGAGCGAAGATCGCCTACCTGATCCGCAGCTTCATGAGTGAGAACGGCTTCCTCGAGATCGAGACTCCGACCCTCATCAAGTCCACCCCGGAGGGCGCACGAGACTTCCTCGTACCGTCCCGTATGCACCACGGCTCTTTCTACGCACTGCCGCAGTCTCCGCAGCTCCTGAAGCAGCTCCTCATGGTATCCGGCTTCGACCGCTACTTCCAGCTCGCACGCTGCTACCGTGATGAGGACCTCCGTGCCGATCGTCAGCCGGAGTTCACCCAGGTGGATATGGAGCTCAGCTTCGTGGACGTCGATGATGTCATCGAGGTCAATGAGCGTCTGCTGAAGTACATCTTCAAGGAGGTGTGCGATGTAGACATTGAACTCCCGATCATGCGGATGCCATGGATCGACGCGATGAACCAGTACGGCTCCGATAAGCCGGATATGCGTTTCGAGATGCTGCTCCACGATGTCACCGAGGTGGTGAAGGACTGTGGTTTCGGCGTGTTCTCCGCATGCGCGAAGGACGGCGGTATGATCAAGGGTCTGAATGTCAAGGGCCAGGCGAAGATGCCGCGTAAGCACATCGATAAGTACACCGAGCTCGTGAAGGGCTACGGCGCGAAGGGCCTCGCATACCTCGCAATCAACGAGGATGGCAGCTATAAGTCCAGCTTCGCGAAGTTCATGACCGAAGAGGAGCTGAAGGCACTCTGCGCAGAGATGGGCGGCGAGCCGGGCGACCTCCTCATGTTCGTATCCGACACGAAGAACACGACCGTATGGAGCGCGCTTGGTGCACTTCGTCTCCAGCTCGGTGCAGACCTCGATCTCATCGACCGTAAGGCGTGGAAGTTCCTCTGGGTAACCGAGTTCCCGATGTTCGAGTGGTCCGATGAGCTCGGTCGTTACCAGGCGATGCATCATCCGTTCACGATGCCGATGGAGGAGGACCTCCCGATGATCGATACCGATCAGGGCGCCGTACGTGCGAAGGCATACGATATCGTTCTCAACGGTACAGAGCTCGGCGGTGGTTCGGTTCGAATCCACCAGGCGGACGTCCAGGAGAAGATGCTTGAGAAGCTCGGTTTCACACCGGAGAAGGCGCAGAAGCAGTTCGGCTTCCTGATGCAGGCCTTCAAGTACGGTGTACCGCCTCACGCCGGTCTCGCGTACGGCCTCGACCGTCTCGCGATGTGGATGGTCGGCTCCGACACGATCCGTGACGTCATCGCCTTCCCGAAGATCAAGGACGGCTCCGATCCGATGATGGATGCACCGGCACCGGTATTTGATGAGTCACAGCTCACCGACCTCGGCATCGCCGTGGTTCCGGAGGAGGAAGAGACGGAGACAGAAGCGTAATTTCAAATTTTCTGTGAAAATATTAACCGGGACTTGCGCGTTGTGCAGGTCTCGGTTTATTGTATATTCTAAGAACATTTCACTTATCATGGATAGAAATGAGGATGGAATTTGAATAAGGAACAATTCTTACATGATTTAACGGTCCAGCTCAATCTGAACGTTTCGGATCAGGTGATTCGTGAGCAGATCGCATATTACGACAGCTATATCTGCGGAGAGGTCCGGAAGGGCCGATCCGAGGCAGAGGTCATCGAGGAGCTCGGTTCGCCGAGACTGCTGGCGAAGACCATCATTGATACCGCCGAGGCGGCAGGCGATCCGATTGCAAACCAGGATGATGAGATCCGTGGTACGGTCGATCTCGAGCCGGATTCCGATGCCTTCGACCATTTCCGTCAGAACTACAGCGGCGCCGGTGCGCGCAGCTGCGAGACGGAGACAGAGGACGCGGAGACCGTGCGCCAGGGCTATGAGGATGAAAACCACCAGGAGCGTGAGAGCTACGCCGAGAACGGAAAGCGAAACGACAACGGCTGGAGCGACCCGTTCTACCGCCATCATAACGAGCGGAAGGCGCAGCAGAACACGGGCAGCAACGTGCATGTGTTTGACGCGAGCGGCTGGGGCTGCATCGCCGTCTTCATCATCTTCTTCCTGGTATTCCAGGTCCTCGTGGGCCTCATCGGCGGGGTACTGGCCTTCCTTTCGCCTGTGCTGCTCCCACTGCTGGTGGTCCTCGTTGTACTCTGGCTCATCAAGGGCATCATAAATCACTAGTCCGGCGCGTTTACGACGCCCGGATGGCTGGACATTTACTGCGTCTCGGTCATAGCACCGCCTGTCCCGAACGGACGGGCGACATTTACCGAACAGCATCCCTTCGCCCACTGTATTACGAAAGGTTTATATAATGAAAACATTTGAACTGATTGCGCCTTGCCATTTCGGTCTCGAGGCCGTCACGAAAAAAGAAATCATCAATCTCGGCTACGACATCACGGAGGTCACCGACGGACGCGTGAGCTTCATCGGCGATGCGGACGCCATCGCGCGTGCCAATGTCTTCCTCCGTACGACGGAGCGTATCCTTTTAAAGGTCGGCTCCTTCCGGGCAGAGACCTGGGAAGAACTCTTCCAGGCGACGAAGTCGCTCCCATGGGAGAACTTCGTCCCGAAGGATGGCAGCTTCTGGGTTACGAAGGCGAGCTCCATCAAGTCGAAGCTCTTCTCGACCCGTGACATCCAGTCGGTCATGAAGAAGGCCATGGTTGCCCGCATGGGCGCATACTATGGCGTCGACTGGTTCGAGGAGCACGGCGCGAAGTATCCGGTACGTGTCTTTGCGTATAAGGATATCTTCACGGTCTGCCTCGATACCTCCGGCGAGTCCCTTCACAAGCGTGGCTACCGTCTGAAGCAGGGCCTTGCGCCGATCACCGAGACATTGGCCGCTGCCCTCATCCTGCAGTCCGGCTGGCGTGAGGATCACGCCTTCGTCGATCCGATGTGCGGTTCCGGTACCTTCGTCATCGAGGCTGCGATGATCGCCGCCAACATTGCCCCAGGCATGGATCGTGCCTTCGTATCCGAGGCGTGGACGAATCTGATCGATAAGAAGTGCTGGTACAATGCACTCGACGAGGCGAATGAGGCCGTCGACCAGACGCTGCTGGATACCGGTGTGAACCGCTTCGGCAAGAAGGTGGATATCCAGGGCTATGACATCAATCCGGAGGTGATTCCGGTGGCGCGTGAGAACGCAGAGCGTGCCGGCGTCGATAAAATCGTGCATCTTCAGGTGCGTGACATCGCGAACTTCTCGCACAGTGGAAAGTTCGGTTATATCCTCACGAACCCGCCATACGGTGAGCGTATCGAGGATAAGCGGAATCTGCCACTGCTGTACACCGAACTGAAGGAGGCCTATCAGGGCCTCGACAGCTGGTCCATGCACCTCATCACGGCCTGGGAGGACGCGCAGAAGTACCTCGGTAAGGCCGACAAGAACCGGAAGATCTACAACGGTATGATGAAGACCTACTTCTACAGTTATGACAAGCGCTATATCCAGCGCTCCGCGCCGCATGATTTCCGCGGGAAGCCGGGCGCCGCAGAGCAGGCGAAGAAATCGAATTAAAGTTCAGTCGGAAAACCGGAGGGCTGGCGCAGAAGCGCAGCGCTCCGGTTTTTGGTGAAGCATGTAGATGGAAGAGAATATGAAAGTACTAATCACTGGGGCGAGCCGGGCTCCTTTTTTAGGTTTTACGGGCGGAAACGCGATTGCAGTGCCTTGTGCTTTAAGGGCGAATCTGTGGTAAAATACCACTATATTTCTTTATGGGAAGAGGACGAAATATGCCAGATAAGAATGGGGATATAAATACAGCGTGCATCACCGGCACGGTGGCGAAAGCAGCCGACCGCTACGCGATGGATGTGATGGGGCTCAAATCTCTGACGTTGATGGAAACGGCGAGCAGTAAAATCGCGGAATACGTGACGAAACACTATCCGCTTTCATATAAGATTTCCGTGCTGTGCGGTGTCGGCAATAACGGTGCCGATGGTGTCTGCGCGTCGCGTATACTTCTCAGTGAAGGCTACCAGCCGCATGTATACATCGTCGGAAACCTGGAGAAAGCCAGCTGGGAGTTCCTCTACCAGCTCTGCCATTTCCAGCAGGCGGACGGTGCGGTGACGATGTATCGTCCGAACAGGGATACTGCCAATGCTGGCGATGCAGAGAGTTCGTCTGCGTGCCCGCACGGAGATGCTCCGGCAAAGGATGCGCTCTCGGCCTCGACGGATACGCTCCCGGACGACGACATCCTGATTGACGGCATCTTCGGCATCGGCCTGCATCGCGAAATTGCAGGTGACTATCGCCTCTTTATAGAAGAAGCTAATCGCCGCCGCCACGGCTTCGTCCTCGCCATCGACGCGCCCTCCGGCATCAATACCGATACCGGTGCGCTCATGGGCTGTGGCATAAAAGCAGATGTCACCATAACCTTCGGGCGGAACAAAACCGGCCTCGTGTGCGGCGCCGGCCAGAAACTTGCCGGGCGGGTGCTGGTCGAAGACATTGGCATCCCGGATGAAGCGT
The DNA here is from genome assembly GCA_937927445.1 of uncultured Oribacterium sp. GTDB lineage: Bacteria > Bacillota > Clostridia > Lachnospirales > Lachnospiraceae > Oribacterium. The sequence goes on from CALAOB010000139.1 coordinate 12,210, forward strand.
ATATTGAGGCGAAAACGCATTCGTAGGCCAATGATTACATCTGTATGCCCTGTCGAGACCGTGATTTTAACGAGAGAAACACGCTGCGAGCTGGCGGGAAGATGATCGTTGCACAGCATGTGGAACGAAATATGGAGGTTCAATGAAAGAATATATCATGGCAGAGGGACACCTCGAGAAGCTGATCTCGATTGCGATCATCGTCGTGGTGTTTGCGGTTCTGATTTCCATCACCAATCGGGTCTTCCGGAAAATCAATCAGCGAAAGAACAGTATCTTCTATAAATTTCTGAACAGCGTAGTTTATGTCGTCCTTCTCGCGTCGGCGATCTACTCCGTGCTGTCACAGTTCGACATGGCGCGTGAGATCAGTACAGTCATCCTGCAGAGTGGTACTCTGATCATCGCCGTGGCGACCTTTGCGGCGCAGCAGGCCCTTGGAAACGTGCTTTCCGGCTTCATGCTGTCGGCTTCCCGCCCGATCGAAATCGGGCAGAAGGTGAAAATCATGCAGGGTGGCACACAGATCTGCGAAGGCATCGTCAAGGATATGACCTTCCGCCATGTCGTGATCCAGAGCTATGACGGACAGAGCAATATCCTTCCGAACAGCCTCGTGGATCAGGCGGTGATCGTCAATGCGGACTACGTGGAGGGTACAGGCAATTTCCTCGAGTTCGAGGTCGCGTACGAATCGGACTTTGACCTCGTCCGTTCCCTGATCCGTCAGGCCCTTGAAAGCCAGCCGGAGGTCAGTAAGAAGAACGTGAACATCATGATGAACCGCGTCAGCCCGAATGGCGTCGTCTTCAAGTTTACGGTTTGGACGCATAGCGTCGATGAGAACTTCCGTGCCTGCAGCGAACTCCGTGAAAAAATCATCAAGGCATTCAATGAACACCACGTAATCATTCCATACCAGACCATTGACGTAAACATGCACTGAGCGGATCCAGAGTGCCCGAAGGACTGCCATCGAAAGCCATACGTAGAAGATGTGAAGAATCAAAATCCTGCCCTTTAGAAGTACTTAGAGCATTTTTCCTTCGCACCCTCTGCAACGCTGAGTTTTCATCAAGAAAACTCAGTGATTGCAGAGGGCTTAGTACTTCTTAAGGGCAGGATTTTAGAGTCTTCCAGCTTCGGAGTACTGTGCTTCCGATGGCAGCCCTCCGGGCACCTGGACCATTACTGAAAAGTTTTTTGGAAAAAGTGAAAATGACGCTTGACATGGTCGGGTCTCTCTGGTAAAGTATCCAACTGTCGCCGCAAGCGAAAC
>CALAOB010000140.1 GCA_937927445.1 uncultured Oribacterium sp.
AGACTAAATGCAACTTGCGATTAGAGGAGTAGCATTTCGAATTTCAATTTTGGTCCGAAATTGAAAATACCAGTAGAATTCGAAAGTGATGATTTTGAAACAGAAGTTGATAATTTGCTGAAAGCATATATTCGTGCGTTAGAGGATAAAGGAGTATCACAAGCTGCTCTGGGGCGTATTAAGAAATTTCGGAGATTATGCGGACAATCACTGAAGAATTACCTGAAAGGGATTCATTCGAATGCGTATAAAAATTTTGAAAAGGCAGTGAATGCACTGAATATTTCGAAGTCTGAACTGTTAAAAGCATCTATCCCTCCAGATGCCTTAATGTATCGTGCAAGAGAGAACAGAAGTGGAGACGTCATGGCTAAGGACTATAAAGATGAAGAGATGTTCCATATTCCACTGGACAGTCGTAGGATCATCTCGACACAGAGATATAGCTTTCCCGGACTTCCGTGTTTATATCTGGGGGCCTCTGTGTATACGTGTTGGGTGGAACTCAATCGTCCGGCCTTTGAAGACTTTCAAGTAGCAGCGATAGCTACGACACCAGGAGCGGATGGTTATTCAATTGTTGATATGAGTAATATCCCACAGAGACTGCCGTACTTAAAAAAAGAGTTGAAGTTTACTTCCGAGGAATATCTTCTGTATTGGCCTCTACTTGCTCTGTGTTCGATTAAAGTAAGGAATGAATCCGGCAGCTTTAAGCCGGAATATATTTTCCCGCAGTTTCTCTTGGAGTATATACAGAAAAACCAGGAAGCTGAAGCTATTGTGGGTGTAAAGTATATTTCAATTAAAGCTGCGACAGTATGTGAAAATCAGTTGATGGATGATTGGCATACCTACGTAAATTATGTGTTTCCGGCGCGGTCCGATGAAATGATTGGAAAAAACTGTAAACTGTTGGAACATACCTTTAAAATAGACAATAATTATTCAGGTCGGGATTTACAAATTCTCACAAGAATAATTGAAAATAGAAGGTTGAAATCTAAAATCGCAAATCAAAATGATGAGGGAGTATCAAACTGGCGTATCTATACTAAAAACGAGGATGATTATTCCTATCAGATGAGTATTTTTGGCTTGATAGAAGAAGCTATGCAGCATAGCCAGAAGGATATAGAAGATAGTAATTATTCTGGTTTATACAAAGATGATGTTGCCACTTCGCAGCCGATTAGATTATCGCAAAAAGATGTTGACCTGAATAAAGATAAGCTTAACAGGGAAAAGTCTAAAAATGTTGGAAATGGATGGGATAATACCACAGGAAAATGGCGATATTTGGTAGATGGTAATCCGATTACAGATGAATGGAAAACTGCCAACGGAAAATGGTTTTATCTGGACATCAATGGAAATATGGTGACAGATAAATTGATCGAAGATACAAATGGACCTATTTATTATGTGGACAAGTATGGTGCGATGGTGACAGAGACATGGAAGGCTGTGGCACTTGAAGAAAGTGATGAGGATCTGGTCAAAGATGCCGATTATTGGTGGATGTACTTTGGGGGCGATGGAAAAGCTTACAAGTGTAAGCTAAGTGGAAAATATGTCATAAGAGATATTAAAGGAAAAAAGTACGCGTTTGACGAAAATGGCCATATGCTTTACGGCTGGATAAACAAAGGTAGTTCAAAACTTCTGGACAGCGATCCTTACGCATGGGAATACGCTACTTACTACTTCGGTGACTGGAATGATGGAGCCATGACGATTGGACAGAGAAGCATTGTAATAGCTTGTAAAAATGAGGGTGAGTACGAGCGGAAATTTACTTTTGATCAGAATGGAGAAAAAGTAGATTGAGAGGAGTCTTAAAATTATGGATATAAGGTCTGGCGGGGCCAGGCCTCGAAAAGAACGACGTTTCTATCGGAGTTATCAAATTCAACAGACGGTGTTTGCTAAATTGTCGTGGTCGCATTATTGCGAACTACTGACGATTTCGGGTTCTGACAAACGAAGCATCCATGACGTCGTATTAGCATCGCAAACGACGCAAGGTTAAGGTGCCATTTTTGGGGGTTCTTGTGACTTCTATTATGTGGTAAGATTGAAATTAGCATAGTATACTGAAATCGGAGTGATGAAAATGCCATTAAAAAGAATTGAAGCAGCCAACTTTACTGTATTCGAGGATATAAGTATTGATTTTTGTAAAGGACTGAATGTATTTATAGGCGAAAATGGGATGGGAAAAACGCACATAATGAAGCTGCTGTATGCTGCGTGTTGGGCATCTAAACATGATGTGTCTTTCTCTCAGAAATCAACGATGCTTTTTCGACCGGATCAGTCAAATATCGGTCGCTTAGTAAACAGAAGAAAGAACAGTAATAATACTGCGCATGTTTCTGTGGATTCTGACCGGGCGAAACTGGGTATGGTATTTACTACTCGCACGAAAAAATGGGATGCAGAGGTTAGGGGAAAAGAAAAGTGGGAAAAGCAGGACCTGACCAGTGTCTTTATTCCGGCTAAAGAGATTCTGTCCAATGCGTGGAATCTAGAAGCTGCAGTTAAGATGGGAAATGTAGAATTTGATGATACATATCTGGACATTATTGCGGCTGCTAAAATCGACATATCCAGAGGCGCAGACTCTGCAGAAAGAAAAAGATATTTGGAAATTCTGCAGAAAATCAGCACAGGTAAAGTTACATTACTGGATGACAGATTTTATCTTAAGCCGGGTACCCAGGCTAAAATTGAGTTTAATTTAGTTGCGGAGGGATTACGTAAGATAGCTTTGCTGTGGCAGCTGGTAAAAAACGGGACGCTTGAAAAGGGATCGATACTTTTCTGGGATGAACCTGAAGCGAATATTAATCCGAAATATATTCCTGTATTAGCAGAGCTTCTTATCATGTTAGAGCACGAAGGTGTACAGATATTTGTCGCAACACATGACTATTTCTTATCAAAATACATCGAAGTAAAGCGGAATCAGGATAGTGCTGTGCGATATATTTCTTTTTATAAGAATGAAGAGAATAAGGTGCAGTGTGAAATAGCTGAAAGATTTGAATTACTGGAACATAATACGATCATGGATACGTTTAGGCAGCTTTATAGAGAAGAAATAGGAGTTATGCTGAAGTGATTGCTATATCAGAATCGGAAATGAATTTCGGTGATTTCGACGAGACGAATATATTCCATATAGAAAAATCAAGAATCTATAAAGAACTTGGTACCGGAATCAAAACTGTGGAATTTATTCTGAAATATAAGAAAGATACCATACTATTCCTCGAAGCGAAGAAAACCTGCCCGAACGAATCAAATAAAAACGAATCGACGGATAAGACAGCTAAGTTCGAAGAATACTATACGGCACTAACGGAAAAATTCGTGTCATCATTACATCTATATATCGCTGCTATGGTGGGTAGATTTCAGGATATATCGGAAATCGGGAACGAGCTGATGCCGGCGAATGGACTGCAGGACATGGAACTTAAATTCTGCTTAGTTATTAAAAATGCGAAAATCGAATGGCTGGCAGGGCCTATGGCAGAACTAAACGCAAGGCTGTTTAAAATCCGAAAGATTTGGCGTGTGCAGATAGTAGTGCTGAATGAAGAGCTTGCAAAAGAGCGAAAGCTGATCGCAGAATCTTGATGACTTAGCATGCTGTACATGAAAGTTGCGACGCAAACGACGCAAGTGCGAGGTTGAAAATGCTTAGGCGCTCCACTTCACCCGAAGATTGACAATTATCCGAGATGTGTTACTATAATCCCACACGTGAAATTGATAAATATTTATTAGAGCCGTGCGTACAGCATGGCTCTCATTTTTTGTAGTATGCAAGTGAAAAACAGACCTTTCCTCCTGTCGCCGGCGGCCAAAGATTATATCTGGGGCGGTACGCGGCTGCGCGAGGAGTATAATAAACATATAGATGTGACGCCGCTGGCGGAGACCTGGGAGTGCTCGACGCATCCGGATGGGCCATCGCGGGTGGCGAGTGGTGCATTTGCGGGCGAGAAGCTCGTGGATGTGCTTCGTGCGCATCCGGAGTTCATCGGGACGCATCCGAAGACGGACGGCGAGGGCGGCCTGCCGGTGCTGATCAAGTTTATCGATGCGGCGCGGGATTTGTCGGTGCAGGTGCATCCGAGTGACGAGTACGCGCGGACCCATGAGCACGGGCAGCTCGGAAAGACCGAGATGTGGTACGTGCTCGAAGCGGCGCCGGGGGCGAGCCTCGTCTATGGCTTCCGCCAGGACCTCACGAGGGCAATGCTGGCGGCTTCACTCGAGGACGACACGGTGGAACGGTATCTCCAGAAGGTGGAGATCCATCGCGGCGATGTCTTCATGATAGAGTCCGGCACGGTGCATGCCATCGGTGCGGGCGCGATGATCGTGGAGATCCAGGAGAGCTCGAACCTCACCTACCGTATGTACGACTATCATCGGCTCGGGAAGGACGGAAAACCACGGGAGCTGCACATCGCGAAGGCGCTGGACGTCGTGGATCTTCGGCGGAAACCGCTGCCGGAGCAGCTGCAGCGCGCGCGTGAGGAATACGACGGCTACAGCGTGGAGCTCCTCGAGCAGTGCAAGTACTTCCGGACGGAGCGAATTCGCCTTGAGACGGTGCAGTCTGGAGGTCAGTCGGGGCAGGTCGGATCAGTGACAGCGGCACAGGAAGCGCCGGTGGATGCACAGGACACACATGTGGATAACACTTCTGCAGAGAAGTCGCAGGATGCATCATCAAGGTGGACGGCGGGCGAAAAAACGGTGGAAGCCGTTCGATTTTCGACGGGCCCGGCGTCCTTCGAGGTGTTGCTCTGTGTGGATGGCAGCGGTACGCTCAGCGGCGAGGATGTGGAGCTTTCGTTCCGGAAAGGCGACTGCATCTTCGTGCCGGCTGACAGCATTGGCCTCGAGATCCGTGGACAGAGCGAACTGCTGAAGGTGACGTGCTGAGACCTGGCCGGCAGCAGCTTCTGTGAAAATGCTAGACGGATGCCGGAGCGGGCGGACCGCGTGAAGGGATGCTTCCTGGCGTGTCACCCGAGCGGGATGTTATAGATAAAAAGTGAATGAAATCAGCGGAAGGAGAGCGTGATATGGCGAAATATGATTATCTGGTAGTGGGTGCCGGACTGTACGGCGCGGTGTTTGCGCATGAGGCGCGGAAGGCGGGGAAGTCGGTGAGGGTGATCGATCGGCGTCCGAACATCGCCGGCAATGTCTATACGGAGGACGTGGAG
>CALAOB010000141.1 GCA_937927445.1 uncultured Oribacterium sp.
CTGCCGGGCGAGACCGTCGTGATCCAGAACGGCCGCATCTACATCGACGGTACGCTGCTCGAGAGTGATCAGATCTCCGACATCTCCCTCGGCGGCATCGCGGAGAAACCGGTCGAACTGATGGAAGACGAGTACTTCCTGATTGGAGACAATGCAGACTCCTCCGAGGACAGCCGTTTCATCAATGTCGGCAACGTCAAACGCTCGCAGATCCTCGGACGCATCTGGTTCCGGCTGCTGCCGTTTAAAAAAATCGGCCTCATCAGGTGATACGGCCCCCTAAGCTCGTTTCAAAAGATCGAGCGTCTGGCCCGTCCGCAGATCGTAGTCTGTATGGCTCCTCAGGCCGTCACGTAAGCTCAGTCAATGATGATTTATATAGAAGTATAGAAGATAGGTGAATTATGACGATTCAATGGTATCCCGGCCATATGGCCAAAGCAAAACGAAACATCCGCGAGGACCTGAAGCTGGTCGACCTCGTCATCGAGGTTATCGACGCCCGCTGTCCGGAATCCTCCCGTAATCCGGACGTCGACAGCTTCGCGAAGGATAAGGCCCGCATCCTCCTCATCAATAAGGCGGATCTCGCGGATCGTCGTGAGACGAAGCGCTTCGCAGACTACTTCGCCGCCCGCGGCTACTATACACTCGAAATCGACGCGCGAAACAAGGGCAGCTTAAAGAAGCTGAACCCGCTCATCGATGAGGCGACGAAGCCGCTCGTCGAGAGGAACCTGAAGCGTGGCATCAAGACCCCGGTCATCCGTGCGATGGTCCTCGGCGTGCCGAACGTCGGCAAGTCCACCTTCATCAATTCCTATGTCGGGAAATCCATGGCGAAGACCGGAAACAAGCCGGGCGTCACCCGTGGTAATCAGTGGATCAATGTCAATAAAAAGCTGCAGCTGCTCGACACCCCGGGTATCACCTGGCCGAAGTTCGAGCGTGAGATCGTCGGACTGAATCTGGCCCTCATCGGCTCCATCAACGACCAGATCCTCAACATTGACGAGCTCGTATTCTACCTCATCAAGTACCTCGTGCGCTATTACCCGGAGGCACTGATCGCACGCTACGGCAGCTCCCTCGAAGGCCTCGAGGAAGCGATCCAGGTCTTCGACGAGATCGGTCGTCGCCGCGGCTGCATCATGAAGGGCGGCAACATCGACTACACGAAAACCGCGAAGATCATCCTCGACGACTTCCGTAGCGGACGTCTCGGCGCCATCACCCTCGAGCACGTCCCGACCAGCGCCGGCCAGGCGGTCTCTGACACCCTGGTAGAAACTGAATAAGCGAGAGGCCAGAGGGTCTGACCCACGCGTAAATTCTGCGACCTCCTTCCGGCTTTCAGAAGGGGGTCTGACCCCTGTAAGTAAATCAATAATTAAGAAAGAGGAATTTCATGGCGAGAGAACTGAAGGGCGAGCGTCTGGAGAAGGAGCTCGCGCGCTTAGCAGCGATGCACGAATACGAAAACGCACACGCCGATGTCCGCTTCATCGCCGGCATCGACGAAGCCGGCAGAGGTCCGCTGGCGGGCCCGGTCGTGGCCGCCTGCTGCATCCTCCCGAAGGATGCCGTGATCCTCTATCTTAACGATTCGAAAAAGGTGACCGCGCTTCGCCGCGAAGCGATGCTGCCGGAAATCAAAGAAAAGGCCATCGCCTACGGAATCGGCATCATAGATGAGAAACGCATCGATGAGATCAACATCCTTCAGGCAGATTACGAAGCGATGCGCATCGCCCTTCAGCAGACGAGCGCGATGCTCCAGGCGAAAGGCCTCGCCGATGCACCAGGGCTTCTCCTGAACGATGCCGTCACGATTCCGGGCGTCGACATCCCGCAGGAATCGATCATCAAGGGCGACGCGAAGTCCGTCTCCATCGCCGCCGCCAGCATCCTCGCGAAAGTCACGAGGGATCACCTCATGGAGGAGTACGACGCGCTGTACCCGGAATACGGCTTTGCCCGTAATAAAGGCTACGGCACGAAAGAGCACATCGAAGCTCTGAAGCGCCTCGGCCCTTGCCCGATCCACCGTCATTCATTTATTGGGCATTTCGTTTGATAATTCAATCAAAGAGTACTGTTCAGACAGGCGCATGGAGGACCGGCAAGCGAAGTCATACGAAGAGGTCGTGAAAAATCAAGTCGGGTCCCCTTAGCGGCACTTGGTACTATTTTCCTTAGCACCCTCTGCAACACTGAGTTTTCATAAAGAAAACTCAGTGATTGCGGAGGGCCTAGTGCCGCTTAGGGTCCCCGACTTAGAGTTTTCCGAGCTCGTAGTACTGTACTTCGATTGCCGGCCCTCCGATGCACCTGTCTCCAAGAAAGTAAAGGTGCACCATGTACTTCAAAGGAGTCCCGGAAATATTCAAGCAGAAGCCCGCAACCGAAGCGCCATCGAAGAAGCGCTCCGACGCGCGTCGCGGCAACCACGCAGATGGTGTTCGCGGGGAAGACATGGCCGCGGCGTACCTCGAGACGGCGGGCTACCGTATACTCGAACGGAACTGGCGCTTTCACCGGAACGAAATCGACATCATCGCGATGGAGGACGATACCCTCGTCTTCGTCGAGGTGAAGAAACGCCAGGACAGCGCCCACGGCTACGGCTGCGAGGCCGTCGACCATGCGAAACAGCAGCGGATCCGCCGGGTAGCAGAAGCATATCTCAGCTACACGAAGCGATCTCAGACCGAAACGAAGTGTCGCTTCGACGTCGTCTCGATCGACGATGACAAGATACAACTGTTTCAAAACGCATTTTAGTATGCTATACTCATGATAAGTTTGTGCATTTTATGGAGGCAGGCATGTTAGCAAAAGATTGTAAGCGTAAAGTCATCCTGACGGGCGATCGTCCGACCGGAAAACTTCATTTAGGACACTATGTGGGTTCTCTCCAGCGGAGAGTACAGCTTCAGAACTCCGGCCAGTTCGACGAGATCAACATCCTCGTTGCCGACGACCAGGCGCTCACCGATAACTGGGATAACCCGAAGAAGGTACGTGATAACATCATCGAGGTCACCCTCGATTATCTCTCTGCAGGTATCGACCCGGATAAGTCCTTTATCTGCATTCAGTCCGGTATCCCGGCGCTGCACGCACTGACGTTCTACTATATGAACCTCGTAACCACCCAGCGTCTCTCCAGAAACCCGACCGTCAAGTCCGAGATGCTCATGCGTGGCTTTAACGGCAGCGAGTCGGAGGATGACAATGTTGCCGGCCTTCCAGCCGGGTTCTTCACCTATCCGGTATCGCAGACCGCTGATATCACAGCGTTCAAGGCGACCACCGTACCAGCCGGTGAGGACCAGATGCCGATGATCGAGCAGGCACGCGAGATCGCGCACCGCTTCAACACGATCTACAAGTGCGATGTGCTCGTCGAGCCGGATATCCTGATCCCGGAGAACGCAGCCCAGCGTCGTCTTCCGGGTATCGATGGCAAGGCGAAGATGTCGAAGTCCCTCGGCAACGGTATCTTCCTGTCCGACGACGCCGCGACCGTAAAGAAGAAGGTCATGAGCATGTACACGGATCCGACCCATATTAACGTTGCAGATCCTGGTCATGTCGAGGGCAATATGGTCTTCACCTACCTCGACGCCTTCCTGCGTGATGACAGCCAGTTCGCAGACTATCTCCCGGATTATCAGAACCTCGAGGAGATGAAGGAGCACTACCAGCGTGGTGGTCTCGGCGATATGAAGTGCAAGAAGTTCCTTCTCAAGGTCATGGAGGATATGCTTCAGCCGATCCGTGAGAACCGTGCGAAGTGGGAGACCAACATCAACGACGTCTATGACATCCTGAAGGCCGGTACCGATCACGCGGTACAGGTGACGAACCAGACGCTTCACGAGTGCCGCGAAGCGATGCAGATCAACTACTTCGATGATAAGGACGCGATGGTGAAGAGCTGGGAGTCCTGGCTGAACGAGAGCCATACGAAGAACTGATGGGCACCTGGAAGTCCCGCGGGCTCCGCGGCTCACAGCTGGAGGAGCTCATCAACCGGACGAACGAGGCCTACCTCGAGAAGAAGCTGGCGGTCGTGCAGAAGATTCCGACGCCGATCACGCCGATCAACATGAACGAGGACCATACGCAGATCACACTGGCCTACTTCGATCAGAAGTCCACGGTCGACTACATTGGCCTCGTACAGGGCATCCCGGTCTGCTTCGACGCGAAGGAGTGTGCCACGAATTTCTGGCCGCTGCAGAATCTGCATCCGCACCAGGTCCGCTTCATGCAGGCCTTTGAGGAGCAGGGCGGCATCAGCTTCATCATACTTTCATTTACGACCCGGAAGGAGATGTACTACATTCCCTTCCGGGATATTCAGTATTTCTGGAACCGTATGCAGAACGGCGGTAAGAAATCCTTTAATATCCAGGAGATCGATCTGAATTACCGGATCCGGTCTCACAAAGATATGTTTGTGCATTATCTGGAGCCGCTGCAGCGGGATCTCGACGAGCGGGATCGCGCCGGATCGGCAGAAGAGGATGGTGCCGACATACCGTGACCGAAGCCGCATGTGCGGATCGGATATGTTCGAACGGACACCCCGGGGTGGAGGCCGCTCGACACAAAGAACGTTCGATAGACGACGGAGGAGTTTAGAGCTATGAACATTATTGTGGTTGGCTGTGGTAAGGTGGGATATTCTCTCGCCAGTCAGCTGAACAAGGAGAACCATAACGTAACGATCATTGATAACAACGAGAAGGTTCTCCGGCATGCGGTGGATTCACTGGATGTCATGGGTATCAACGGAAACGGCGCCATGCTGGCGATCCAGCAGGAGGCCGGTGTCAAGAATGCAGATGTCCTCATCGCCGCAACCGACTCCGATGAAATCAACATGCTGTGCTGCCTGATTGCAAAGAAGGAAGGTAACTGTAACACCATCGCGCGTATCCGTAACCCGGAGTACAAGGATGAGATCAACTACCTCCGTGACGAGCTGAACCTCGCGATGGTCATCAACCCGGAGATGGCGGCCGCCAAGGAGGTCGAGCGTCTGCTTCGCTTCCCGTCGGTCATGAAGATCGACAGCTTCTCCCGCGGCAAGATCGACCTGATCCGTGTCAAGGTGCCGGAGAACAGCAACATCGTCGGCATCCGCATGTATGACATCCCGCGTATTCTGAAGGTCAATGTCCTGATCTGCTCCATCGAGCGCGGCGACCAGGTCATCATCCCGAGTGGTAATGACGCCATCATGAACGGGGATGTCATCAGCTACATCGCGAGTGCGGATCAGTCCAACGAGTTCGTGAAGCAGCTCGGCATCGATTACAAGCCGATCCGCAGCTGCATGATCGTCGGTGGCGGTAAGGTCACCTACTACATCGCGAAGTACATGCACGACTCTCACATGAAGTGCAAGCTGAAGGTCATCGACTTCGATCGTGACCGCTGCGAGTTCCTCGCCGGCGAGTTCCCGGATGCGACCATCATCAACGGGGACGGTACCGACCAGGATCTCCTGATCCGCGAGGGCATCGAGAAGACCGACGCCTTCTGTTCCCTGACCGGCTTCGATGAGGAGAACATCATGCTGTCCCTCTATGCCGGTAAGCTGTCCGACGCGCGTCTCATCACGAAGATCAACCGTATCGCCTTCGAGAACGTCACCTCCGAGATGAACCTCGGCTCCGTGATCTACCCGAAGCAGATCGTCGCCGACCACATCGTACAGTATGTGCGTGCGCTAAAGAACTCCGAGGGCTCGAACGTCGAGACCCTGTATAAGATCGCGGATGGAAGAGCAGAGGCCCTCGAGTTCAAGGTGGGCAATGATCCCGCCCTCTGCAATCATACCTTCGCGGATCTGACATTTAAGAAGAACGTCCTGATTGCGGCCATCGTCCGTGGAAACCAGATCATCACGCCGCGCGGCGCCGACTTCATGCTGCCGGGTGACAGCGTCATCGTGATCACCACGAACACCGGTTTCAACGATCTCAAAGATATTCTCGCATAAGGAGCGTTCGGGAAATGAACTTTAGTATGATTATTTACGTGCTCGGATGGGTGCTGAAGCTCGAAGCCGGCATCATGATCCTGCCGATCATCTGCGCACTGATCTATCAGGAATTCTGGGCCGTACAGGCCCTCGCAGTTTCCGCCGTACTGTCGCTCGTCATCGGCACCCTGGCCACGATCAAGGGGCCGAAGCGTACCGACTATTATGCGCGTGAGGGCTTCGTCATCTGTGCACTGAGCTGGATCGTGATGTCCCTGATCGGCGCGCTGCCGTTTTATCTGACGGGTACGATTCCGTCCTACATCGATGCAGTCTTCGAGATCGTATCCGGCTTCACGACGACCGGTGCCTCGATCCTCGCGGAGGTCGAGCACCTCGGCAAGGGCCTCCTTTTCTGGCGTTCCTTCAGCCACTGGGTCGGCGGCATGGGCGTTCTCGTCCTGGTGCTCACGATCCTTCCGCTCGGCGGCGGCTACAATATGATGATCATGAAGGCCGAGTCCCCGGGACCGGATGTCAGCAAGATCGTCCCGCGTGTCGCCGATACCGCGAAGGCACTGTATAAGATCTATGCAGCATTGACCCTCTTCTGGATCGTCCTGTTCCTCCTGAGCGGCATGAGCATCTATGATTCGATCTGTATCGCCTTCGGCAGCGCCGGCACGGGTGGATTCGCCGTCCGGAACTCCGGTATGGCCGACTACAGCATGCTGAGTCAGTTCCTGATCTCGGTATCGATGATCATGTTCGGTGTGAATTTCAATGTCTACTACCTGATGCAGAAGCGGAAGTTCAAGGATGCGTTTCAGTGTGAGGAGGCGCGTGTCTACCTCGGCATCGTCGCCTTCAGTACCTTTTTCTTCGCGTTCAACATCGTGAAGATGTACGGCGGTGATTTCCTGTATGCACTGCATCACAGCTTCTTCACGGTCGGCGCGATCATCACGACCACCGGTTACTCGACCCTCGATTTCGCGACCTGGCCGCAGGCGAGCCAGATGCTGATCCTGTTCCTGATGTTTACCGGTGCCTGCGCAGGCTCCACCGGCGGTGGCTTCAAGATTTCCCGACTCATCATCATGGTGAAGGAGATCGGAAAGGAGCTGCTCGTCCTGGTGCACCCGGAGGCCGTCAAGCACATCCGCCTCGAGAATAAAAGCCTCGAGCACAGCGTCGTACGTTCCGTCAACTGTTACCTCATCATGTACGTGGTGATCTTCATGGTTTCCGTGTTCCTGATCGCATGCGCAGATAATTTCGACTTCACGACGAATTTCTCCGCGGTAGCAGCGACCTTCAACAACATCGGACCGGGACTCGCCGCCGTCGGACCGACCTGCAACTTCAGCGCCTATTCCGACTTCAGTAAGATCGTCCTGACCTTCGACATGCTCGCCGGAAGACTGGAGATCCTCCCGATGATGCTTTTATTCCTGCCGAGAACCTGGCGGAAGTCGAACTGATCATACGTTTAAAAGAAGGATGCATCGCGCATCCTTCTTTTTTTACGAGAGACCGCTCATTTATCTTAAGAATTTCGTAATGGGGTCTGACCCCATAAGCTTGATTGCGTTGCATAAACAGCACATGTTGATTATCGCTTGTTGCAATTGCGCAGATAACGCTTGATTTCGCTGTATTATTGCGTTAAACTATGGTTATGCGCAATAATTCGGATTGTGCAATGACAGTGTGCTCTGCTTCACAGATGTCCGACTTCCGGCCCGCTGGCCCCGGAATATATAAATATTTTTATTCTATTTATCATGTACGCGATGATGCGTTTATAATATATCCGGCGGATATTTATATCTTCGCGCGATGCATGGTCGCGATCTGCAGTGCAGACATTCGCTCACTTATTTTTTTACAGAAGGTATTTCTTATGGCTTTAAAATACTATGAACAGATCGATCGTGACAACACCAAAAAGCTTCGTGAATTACTCGATGAGCTTCCATATTTCTGCACGATGTATTTTCGTGGCATCGAAACGACGACGAGTTCCCGTACACGCATCGCCTATGCACGTGATCTGAAGATTTTCTTCCAGTTTCTGATTCATGAAAACCCGCTCTATAAAGACTACTCTCCGCGGGATTTTCAGCTGGAGGACCTCGATAAGCTCACGGTCACGGATCTCGAGGATTATCTCGAGTATATCAAATACAGAACAGATGTTTCCGAAGATAAAAACGGCAATAAAATCGAAAAGGAAGTCATCAACTCGAGAACCTCGCTCAAGCGTAAGGTGGCGTCGATCCGGACCTTTTACCGCTATCTGTACCGGGATCGCCTGATCAAAACGAATCCGGCGGATCTCCTGCAGATGCCGAAATTAAAGGAAAAAGACATTATCCGCCTCGATGCAAACGAGGTCGCCGATCTCCTCGATGAGGTTGAAAACGGTGAAAAGCTCACCCGCCACCAGCAGGCCTTCCACGATAAGACCGAGCTTCGTGATGAGGCTATGATGATGCTGATGCTCGGCACCGGCATCCGTGTATCGGAGTGCGTCGGTCTGAATATAAACGACGTGGACTTTAATAACGATGGTATTCACATCCATCGTAAGGGCGGCAAGGAGGTCACCGTCTATTTCGGCGACGAAGTCGAAAATGCACTCCGTCCGTATGTCGAGTGGCGGAAGCACCAGACCACGGAGCCGGGCCATGATGGCGCCCTCTTCCTCTCCCTTCGCATGCAGCGCATGAGCGTACGCTCCGTCCAGTATATGGTAAAGAAATATGCGAAAACCGTCACACCGACGAAGCATATCACACCGCATAAGCTGCGCTCCACCTATGGCACAAACCTCTATAAGGAAACCGGCGATATCTATCTCGTCGCAGATGTACTCGGCCATAATGACGTCAATACCACAAAAAAGCACTACGCCGCCCTCGAGGATGAGCGCCGACGCAGCGCCCGCAACAAGGTCCATCTGCGCTCCGACGACGAGATTTGAAAAGACCAAGTGGCAGGCTCCGTGATGGAGTCTGCCACTTTATGCTTCATTCTATTTACTTCATGCCGAGTCGTACGAGGCCGATGACCTTTCCGAGGATCTGGCAGTCCGGGACGATAATCGGGTCCATGGTATCGTTTTCCGGCTGAAGGCGGATGTGGCCCTTCTCCTTATAGAAGCGCTTCACGGTCGCACTGTCGTCGACCAGCGCCACGATGATCTCGCCGTTCTCGCAGGTGTTCTGCTGCTCTACGATCACACGGTCGCCGCTGAGGATGCCGCAGTTGATCATGGAATGAAGACCTTCTTATTCGGCAGCATATCGACCGGCATCGGATAGTAATCCGTGATGTTCTCCTCGGCAAGCAGCGGTAAACCCGCAGCTACCGTCCCTACCAGCGGAATCTCCGCAATCTCCCGCTCGGAGGAGGTCACGGTCGCACTCGCCGCACGCTCCGCAAAGGAATCACGCATCGTATCCTGACGGAACTCCTTCTCCGTGATCATCAGCGCACGTGGATGCGCCGGGTCCTTCTTGATGAGGCCCATCGTCTCGAGGTCGTTAATATACGTAAATACACTGGATGTAGACTTGAGTCCGACCGCCGCACAGATGTCACGTACGGATGGCGGATAGTTCCGCTCCAGCACGCACTGCTTGATATAGTCAAACACGGCCTGCTGCTTCGGCGTCATATGATTCGGATCTGGCTGCTTCTTATGTCTGCCCATGGTATACTCCTTTTCATTCTATGTTGCCTTCATAATACCACGAACAGGCGTTCATTGCAAGACAAATCAGAAACATCTGTACTCAGAAATGCTTTATCTCCGGAACCACGCCTTCATGACGTCGAAGATCTTCACGAGCTCCTCTTCTTCGATGACGTACGGGACCATCGAGTACATATACTTGAGGAACGGCCGGTTGAACACGCCACGCTCGTAGGCGAACTGCTGGAAGCCCTCGAGATCCGCTGAATCGTAGACCTCGACGCAGGTGCAGCCGCCCATGATCCGTACCTCGCGGATGCGTGGATCGGTGAACTCCGCCATCTCACGACGGGAGATATCCTCGATGCGCTGGATCTTCGCCATGTAGTCCTCCCGCTCGAAGATCTCGATCCCCTTCAGTGCCACCGCACAGGCGAGTGCATTGCCCATAAAGGTCGGACCGTGCATCAGCGCCTTCCGGTCATCGTCACTGTAAAACGCCTGGTAGACCTTGTGATTCGCGACGGTGACGGCGTGGCCGATGTAGCCGCCGGTGAGCGCCTTGCCGAGCACGAGGATGTCCGGGAGCACGAGATCCGCGACGAAGCGATGCCCCGTCCGTCCGAAGCCTGTCGCTACCTCATCGAAGATCAGCAGCACATCGTACTGGTCACAGAGCTCGCGTGCACGCTCGAGGAAGGCAATGTCATACATCCGCATGCCACCCGCGCCCTGCAGGAGCGGCTCCACGATGAAGCAGTTCAGGCGGTCGTGGTACTTCGCAAACGCCTCCTCAAGCGCCGGAATCTCCGTCGGGATGTGCACCACGCCCTCCTTCTGGTCGAAGGCGAAGTGATAGTCCTCGTCGTCACCGACCTCCATCGCCTTGAAGGTATCGCCATGGTAGGCGTGCTCGAGGGCCAGCACCAGCGGACGCTTGCGGCCCTGGTTCGTGTTGTACTGGAGCGCCATCTTGAGGGACACCTCGACCGCGACACTGCCGGAATCGGAGAAAAAGCAGTAATCGAGGTCGCCCGGCAGAAATGCCTGCAGCTTCGCAGAGAGCTTCTCAACCGGATCGTGCGTGAGGCCACCGAGCATCACGTGGCAGAAGTGATCCGCCTGCTCCTTGATCGCCGCCGTGAGCTCCGGGTGCTTGTAGCCGTGGATCATGCACCACCAGGAGGACACCGAATCGATCAGCTTCTGATCCTTCGTGTAGAGATAGACGCCCTCTGCGTCCAGAATCTTGTACGGTGCCTTCATCGTTTTCATTTGTTCATATGGATACCAGATCATCTATGTCCTCCTAAAACGAGCCGCCCAGTCGCAGCGCTTTCTGCTGCCGACGAGCGGACGGCCCATCCATTCATGTATATACCGAAGCATTGGCCTCAGACGAGACAGATCTCTTCGTAAAGCCCCGCCAGTACCTCCGGGTCAATGTCTATGTCCTCTGCCCCGTCACTGACCGTCGCCAGTACCGGCAGGCCGGTCATCTGACGGCACATCGCGATATTGTCCTCTTCCATGGTGTCGCCCGCGTGGTAGTGGTTGAAGATGATGCCCTTCAGCGGAAGTGCATGCGCCTTCATATACTCGACCGTCAGCACGACGCTGTTGATCGTGCCGAGGCCGGCATCGGCGACGAGGATGCTGGCAAGCTGAAGCTCCCGAAGCACGTCCTCGAGCTGGATACGGCGCTCATCGACGCAGAGCGGGCAGAGGATCCCGCCACTGCCCTCCATCGTGATGTAGTCATACTTCGCGGCGACCTCGAGGTAACCCTGACGGACCACCTGGAGATCGACCGGATGCCCCTCGACGCGGGATGCGAGGTGTGGGGACCAAGCGTGCTCATAGACGTACGGACACATCTCCTCGAGTGGCTGCGTAATTCCGGAGAGCTGCTGCACGAACAGCGCATCCCCCGGGATGAGGCTCCCATCCGCGCGACGCACATTGCCGCTCATCGCCGCCTTATAGTAAGCCGGATGCTTCCCGGCCTCCTGAAGCTTCTTCACGATCAGCCCCGTGATATAGGTTTTTCCGACATCCGTGCCGGTGCCGGTGATAAAGACTGCTTTACTCATTGGAAACCTCCCACGGCGGCGTTACATCGCGACCCATCTCCGCGAGCATCTTCCGGTCACTCCGGATCGTCGCGCAGGCGACGGTGGTCAGCATATTGCCGGTGATGGTCGCCGAGGCACCGGCGCGGAAGGCGGTCTCGCCATCATGCGTCAGCAGCGCGCGACCGGCCGCGAGACGGATGTTCGCCTCCGGATTGATGTAGCGGAAGAACGCGATCGTTCGGAGAATCTCCGGCTCCGTGAGCCGCGGCAGATGCTCGAGCGGTGTGCCCGGAATCGGCATCAGCGCGTTCAGCGGGATCGAGTCAATGCCGAGCTCCGCGAGGCTGATGGCCATGTCGAGACGGTCTTCCCAGCTCTCCCCCATGCCGATGATGCCGCCGGAGCAGGCACACATGCCCTCGGCCTTCACCTTCTTCAGGGTCTCGATCTTCATCTCGTAGGTATGCGTCGAGCAGATATTCGGGAAATTCCGACGGGAGGTCTCGATATTATGGTGATAGGACGTCACACCGGCCTCGTGGAGGCGGTGAAGCTGCTCCGCCGTAAGAAATCCCATCGACGCGCAAAGCTCGATTTTAGCCTCCCTGTGCATCGTTTCGTAGGCATGGATCGCCTGCTCGAATTCCGCACCCGTCAGCGCCTTGCCGGCCGTCACGATCGAGAAGCGATGCACGCCCTCCCGCTCGTTCATGCGGCAGGCCTCGAGGATCTTCTCCTCCGGCAGGAAGTCGTAGACCTCACAGTTCGTGTGGTGATGCGCCGACTGGGCACAGTACTTGCAGTCCTCCGGGCAGCGACCGCTGCGCGCATTGATGATCGAGCAGAGGTCGACGTGATCGCCCACACAGGCCGCGCGTATCCTGTCCGCACCCTCGCAGAGTGCCTCGAGATCACAGTGCAGGAACCAGTTGAGATCGTCCGCGCGGGTGATGCGCCGCCCCGCGATGATCTCGTCCGCCAGTGCACCCGGGTCCAATGTCTCCAGCGCGGCTCCAGATGGCTGCACGTCAGCGCCTGCTGCCTCTGCTGTAGTGGTATGCTGTCTCTCCATCTTTATGCCCTCCCTGTTGT
This sequence comes from uncultured Oribacterium sp., assembly GCA_937927445.1. GTDB lineage: Bacteria > Bacillota > Clostridia > Lachnospirales > Lachnospiraceae > Oribacterium. Next base: position 12,872 of record CALAOB010000141.1, read on the forward strand.
TGCGGCTTCCGTGACGGTGTCCTGGCCGAAAACATTGAACACTAGCGGACGTACGCGCTTCGCAATCACCGCGCCGAGAACGCTCAGCGCGATGTCACCCGGCACCGCGAGGATGAAGCAGTACAGGAACAGCGGCCATACGGCGATCGGCGTGTCGATCACGTAATTACAGATCACATAGTAGTAGCTCATGCCACAGGCATAGACGATGGCGAGCCCCGCGAGATTCGCGAGCAGATAGTGCGGGATCGTCTTCTTCGGCATCGTCTCCGCGATGCGACCGGTCACATAGGTACCGATCACGAAGCCGATGATGTAGCCGAAGCTCGGCTTCAGAAGATACCAGAGTCCGCCGCCCTCCGTAAAGATCGGAAGACCCGCGAGTCCCAGCAGCATATACGCCAGCACCGCGATCGCTCCACGCTTCGCGCCCAGCAGCAGCCCCGCCAGCATCGTAAACAGATACTGAAGCGTGAACGGCACCACCGGAACCGGCACCTTGATAAACGCCCCCACCGCAATCAGCGCCGTGAACAGCCCACAGTAAACCATACTCTTCGTTTTCGTATTCATCAGTAAACCTCCGTTTTTGAGTCGGTTTACAATATACGGCATCAGAGGTCTTACTGTCAACCTTTAAATTACCGGCAGTTAACACATGTATGAAGAACGTATGGATACAAAAAAGCTGACCCGCGAAGGTCAGCTTTACCGGATAATCGTATTCACTTACATAAGCGGGACCGGCATATTTTCCATGAGCACGATGCTGATGATGTATTTACAGCTCGTCCACCGACACGATCTTCTTTCCGTCCGACCAGATACGCTCGAGGTCGTAGAAGAGACGCTGCTCCTTGTCGAAGATGTGCACGATGATGTCGTTGTAGTCGAGGAGGATCCAGCCGCTGTTGGTCACACCCTCACGGCGGCGAAGCTCGTAGCCGTGCTGGGCCATCTTATCCTCGACCTCGTCGCAGAGTGCATCCACCTGACGGATGTTGTCCGCGGTCGCGATCACGAAATAATCCGCGATGACCGACACGCCGCCGATATCTATGAAGGAGATATCCTTGCCCTGCTTCTCCTCGAGTGCAGCGTAGACTACCTTTACCATATCCTTTGAATTACTCATATCGTTCTCCTTTTTCTAAGGTTTTCTATGTTCTGATTTCGGACACCTGTTGCCCGGCACATCCGGTCCTGATTCCAGACGCATCCGTCTTGACACGCGCCCGCCTGCGAAGAGAGACTCCCTCCGGGATATCAAGTCAATCCGAAACGGACAGACCCCTCTCCAGCATCCGTGCGCGGTAGTACCGGTAGGTATCGTACGAATCCTTACAGATGTAACCGCCGGTTTCCTCGAGATACTTGATCGTGTCGTGATTGATCTCATACACCGCGCGCTCGAGGTCGGTAAATGCGAGCTGCCGGATCTCCGGGAGCCGCGCCGCCTTATCCCGTCGCGCCTCGATGTAGTCCGCCGTAAACACGATGGCCTCCAGAAGGCTCATATCCGGCTTTCCCAGCGTGTGGAAGTAGATGGCGGACAGAATCTCAGGGTCCTCGATGCCGAAGCATCTACGGGCGTACGTAGCGCCGTAGACGCTGTGAATCACCTGCGGTGCCCGCAGCATGTCTTCGCTGAGCGCCACGCCGTCCTGCGCGCACGCCGTCCGAAGCTCTTCGTTCGAAAACTGCTTCGCACAGTCATGCACGAGCCCCGCAAGCTCCGCCTGATGCAGATCCACACCATAGCGCATCGCAAGGCAGATACAGGTGAAGCTCACACTCAGTGAATGCTCATAGCGCGACGGCTTCAGCATCGCCTGCAGCTTCGCACGGATCTCCAGGATGTTCTCGAGATCGGTCTTTCCGTTCTCCGTATCTTTATCTTTTCCCATAATGCTCCTTTCTGAGCCGCTGCCCCGGAGGGCCGGCAATGGAGGCTATACGGAGAGACCGTGTGAAATCAAGCCGGGTCCCCTTAGCGGCACTTGGTGTTATCTCTCCTTGGAACCCTCTAGCAACGCTGAGTTTTCATCAAGAAAACTCAGCGATTGCAGAGGGCCTAGTGCCGCTTAGGGTCCCCGGCTTAGA
>CALAOB010000142.1 GCA_937927445.1 uncultured Oribacterium sp.
TCCTACAAGGTGGAATTTAGTCTTACAAACTGGAATTAGCTTTTACAACTGACCAAGGTTTCAGAGGGCTCGAGGAGCGGCAGCTGCCGCTCCTCGAGCCCTGCTGTCAGCCTTCCAGCTTCGGTTTCTTCGCGTAGTAGATCTTTCCGGTGTGTGCACGCATCTGCGATACGAGGATGCCATCCTCGCTGTGACGCTTCGTGATGCCGACATTATAGCCCATGTCGTCGGTACGGAGGAGACGGCGGATCTCGACGTCGTCCTCGATCCCGGTCACCCAGGCCGGGATGTTCAGGGTCATCGCCTCTTCGCCGCAGTTCACGGCCATGATGGCGACCTCATCCTCATACTGTCTCGCATAGACCACATAGTTATGGCCGGCCATCAGCTTCATGAGGGCGCCTCTCTTCAGCACCGGGTTACGCTTATGCATACCGCCGAGGTAATTATGGAACTCGATGAGCTCGAGATCCTCCTGTCCCCACGGGTACGGGTGGCGGCAGTCCGGCTCGGTCCAGCCGGTCATGCCGGCTTCGTCGCCGTAGTAGAGGGTCGGTGCGCCCGGCCAGGTCATCTGCATCATCGCGCCCAGACGGTAGAGTGCCGGGGAAACGCCGGCATCTGCCGCGGCCGAACCGCTCGACCCGATGCGGCCGACGGTCTGGTTCGTACGGGTCATGAAGCGGCTGTGGTCGTGATTCGAGAGCTGGTTCATCGAGCAGAGAATCGAGTTCTCCGGCATGCGGGACATGTGGTAGAGGATCGCGTTGAAGAACATCTCACCGTCCCCGCGCATCGCCTCGTTTTTCGCGTCGGAGTGCTTCTCCATACCGGTCAGGAACCAGGTCACCGGCTCCATGAAGGCATCGTAGTTCATGATGGTGTCCCACTCGTCCCCCTGCAGCCAGCTGAACGGGTCGCCGTAATGCTCGGCGAGGATGATGGCGTTCGGGTTCGCTTCCTTCACCACCATACGGAACCTCTTCCAGAACATGTGGTTGTAGGTCGCGGAGTGTCCGAGGTCGGCGGCGACGTCGAGACGCCAGCCATCAACGTTATACGGTGCGCTCACCCACTTGCGTCCGATCTCGAGGATCGCCTCGGCGAGATCGCGGGAGCCCTCATAGTTCAGCTTCGGGAGGGTATCATTGCCCCACCACTTCTCGTAGCTGTTGTTGTTCGGCCAGGCTTCGTCACGATTATCGCTGAACGCAAAATAATCGTGGTACGGGCTGTCCTTGCGCTGGTACGCACCCGCGGCATAAGCATTGGCCCGATCCTTATAGTTATAGAAGCCGGAACGGTTCATCCACTTGTGGAAGGAGCCGCAGTGGTTGAAGACGCCGTCGATGATGACACGCATACCGCGGGCATGACAGGCCTCGACGAACTCGATGAAGAGCTGGTCGCTGGCCTCGAGGTTTTCACGGCTCGTGGTGCGGATCGAGTAGCGGGTCGCGCGGGCGTTGTCGTCCTCCCAGTCCTCGACGAGGGTGCCGCCGTCCTTCACGATCCTTCCGATATGCGGATCGATGTGGTCGTAGTCCTGCGCGTCGTACTTGTGGTTCGACGGAGACACGAAAAGCGGGTTGAAGTAGATGACGCTGACGCCGAGGCGCTGGATATAGTCGAGCTTCGAGCGCACGCCGGCGAGGTCACCGCCGTAAAATCTGTGCACGTCGAAGGCCTCGACCGGCGCGTTCCAGTCCTGCACGCCACGCGCTGCCCGGCCGAGATAGATGTATTCGTTGTCGACGACGTTATTCGTCGGGTCGCCATCGCAGAAACGGTCGATGAAGATCTGGTACATGATGGCCCCCTTCGCCCAGTCCGGGATATGGAAGCCCGGCATCAGGCGGTACGAGAGCTCGCGGTTCATGTCGTCGCAGACGCCGAGCCGGTTAAAATGCAGTCGCTCTGCGCCCTTCACGATGAAAAAGCTGTAGCTCTGGGTGGCCTGACCGACCATGACCTTATGCTCGTAATAGTCGAAGCGTGCGTCACTCTCGACGAGCTGCATCTTCGTGCTGCTGTTGGCTTCGTGGAAAAAGATATAGACGGCATCCACGTCCTGCCGTGCTGTCCGAAATCGGAGCGTAACGGTATCTCCAGGATTCGGCTCCTCCGGGACACGGTAGCTGGCCGTTCCTGAGGTGTACAGTGCCTCCTGGTTAATCGTACTCTGGTTCATTTGCTTTACTACTTCCCTACTGACTTATTCTCTGTGCCCGTTCCTCTGCCGGGACTTTCTGCAGTGTCTCCGATCGATGCCTGGCGGATATCCCCCTGCGCACAGGCCGTCGACACAGCAAAAGCAGCCTGGCAGATGCCAGGCTAACTGAAATTGAAATTACTGATCGAACTCTACCACGCCGATAAACGGAAGGTTGCGGTAGCGCTGGTCATAATCGAGACCATAGCCAACCACAAACTCGTCCGGGATCTCGAAGCAGGAGTACTTCACCGGTACTTCCTTCTCGCGGCGGGACGGCTTGTTCAGCAGTGTACAGATCTCGATGGACAGCGGCTTCCGGTCGAGGAGCATCCTGCTCAGGTGGTTCAGCGTGTGTCCGGTGTCGATGATATCCTCGACGATCATGACATGCTTGCCCTCGAGCGGCTCATCGAGGTCCTTCACGATCTTCACGATGCCGCTGGAGGTCGTGCCGCCGCCGTAACTGGAGACGGACATGAAGTCGAAGGATACATCCACGTCATGGATGCGCTTCGCGAGCTCACACATGAACATCGCGCCGCCCTTCAGGATGCAGATGAGGTGGAGGGACTCGCCCTTATAAGCCTCGGAAATCTGATCCGCAATTTCTGTGATACGTGCTTCGATCTGATCCTCCGGGATCAGGACTCTGACATGCTCAGCCATGATTTTTTCTCCTTTTTACACTGATAACCTCTCGATTCTCCTGTAGAATCAAGGTTTTTTTACGATACTCTGCGCTCATCCGGTACGGAAGGTCGAGATGCGCGCCGCCCGGCCCGAAAATCAGGCGGTCGATGTCCCGGTAATGCACGGCACTCCAGTCCTTCTGCGGCGTTCCGATCCGGCGGAGCAGCTCGCTGTAGACGTACTGCCGCACGAGCTCCGGGTACGCCTTCAGCTCTGTCACGGGCAATGCAATCGACCTCAAAATCGTCGCCTCGACCGGGACTTCTGTCTCGGCCTCCACCCTGTCCTCTGCCAATGCAGACGGCCTCGGGATTGTACTTTCGCCCAGGGTGTCCGACTCCGGTAACGGTACCGGAGACGCCGTCAGCGTTGCGTGCGCGTCCACGTACCGAAGCGCGAGCGCATGAAAGTACGCATCCGCCTCGCGAAGGAGCGCTGCGCTGTGCGCGATATGGGCGCTCGCCTCCGGGTTGATCTCGCGAAGCTCCGGCAGTACCGTGCTGCGAATGCGATTCCGGGTGTAGTGCGGATCCGCGTTCGTCGAATCCGTCACGTACGCTATCTTATTCTGTTCAAGCCATTTCAGTATATCTTCTCTTTTTATGGAAAGCAATGGCCGAATCACGTGATTTCGCCGATTCTCCATGCCCGCGAGGCCGCGAAGGCCCGCGCCGCGCACGAGATTATGGAGGACGGTCTCCGCCTGATCATCGAGATGATGCGCCACCGCGATCCAGGCGGTGGGAGCCTCCAGCTGCTGCCGCGCGGCCTCGAGGGCCTCGTAGCGGAGGATGCGCGCGGCCTCCTCCAGACTGAGCCCCTGCTGCGCCGCGTACGCCGGAGCCGCGACATGCACCGCCTGAAACGGGATCTCGAGCTTCGCGCAGAGTTCCGCCGAAAACGCCTCATCGCGGTCCGCCTCCGCACCACGGATGCCGTGATGGACATGCACCGCCCGCAGCGTAAAGCCCATCCGCGCCTGCAGGGTGTGCAGCGCATACAGCAGGAAAACCGAGTCCGGACCACCCGAAAGCCCGACCACGACGCCATCGCCCGGCCGGATCAGCTGATTTTTCTCGATATATCGTTTGATTTCCAGCATAAGCGCATCCATGCGAAGCTCCTCTCAAAAACAAAGGCGGAGAAACCTGCGTCCCTCCACCTCATTTTACTAAGTAATCTCTCACTTTTCATCCGGTTTGATGATGATTTCGTCCGGCAGCTTCAGTCCGAAGATCTCGCGGGCCTTCTCCATCGTGAATTCCTTCGTTTTTACGTAGACCTTTTTCTCTTCCAGCTCCTTACCGTGCTGCTCTTCGTCGGCGATAGCGGCATCGAGGCTCTCTTCCTGGGCCTGGTAATCCCGCTCCTGCTGTCGAAGTGTCTTGCCCCGGATGTTGATGGCGATTGCAAGGAACAGCACTACGATCGTGATGCCGATGATCGCCAGACGGTTGCTGGATAGATTTTTACGCGGACGCTGTCTTCGTTTCATAGATACTTAAAAAGGTCTCCTGCCTCTTCCTTATGTACAGTTTCCTGTACCGCCAGAACCTCTGCCCGGACGGATTTCTCACCGAAGCGGATCTCGATGACGTCACCCACCTTCACATCGTAGGATGCGCGCTGTGGACGGTCGTTCACGAGTACTCTGCCTGCGTCGCAGGCTTCGTTCGCCACGGTGCGACGCTTGATGAGTCTCGATACTTTCAGGTATTTGTCTAGTCTCATGGAAATTCCTTAAAATACAAAAGAGGCGGCCTCGCGGCCGCCTCGGTGATTAACCGTTGATCTTATCCTTGAGGGCCTTACCAGCCTTGAATCTCGGAGCCTTGGAAGCCTCGATGTTCATGGTAGCACCAGTTCTCGGGTTTCTGCCCTCGCGAGCTGCTCTCTCAGCGACATCGAAGGTACCGAAGCCGATCAGCTGAACCTTATCGTTCTCAGCAAGTGCATCAGCGATGGTGTCAAATACGGCCTTAACAGCTGCATCTGCGTCCTTCTTGGAAAGGTCTGCGCTCTTTGCAACGGCTGCTACTAATTCAACTCTATTCATTTTGTTTTCCTCCACGTGATTACGGGCAGATGTCGAAAAAAGCCCATAATCTCCATATTTAAAAATTGACATAAAAAGTATAATCTCTGCGCCTCTGCATGTCAACAAAGAAACGGCTCCCGGCTACAGCTGCAGGCGCTTCAGGGTCTTTTCGGCGTCGTCCATGGTTTCGAGCAGGGTCCAGGCTTTTTCGCGGGTGCTCTGTCGGTAGACGAGCATCGCCTGCTTGCCGGTCACGAAGCGGAGGCGGCCCTGCTGTTCGCGGACGAGGGCCGGGATTTCCTCGACGCGGATCCGGGCCTTCGGATCGAGGAGGATCTTCCAGCTGCCCTTCCGGATGTCCACCTCGGTGGCGTAGCTTCGATGCGCCTCCGCGCGGAGGAGGGCGATGCGGAGCAGGTTCGCACACGGCTTCGGAATCTCGCCGAAGCGGTCGATGAGCTCATCCTGCATCTCGCTGTAGTCCTCTCCGTTCTCGATGGACGAGATCCGCTTGTAGACGTCGAGCTTCTGCGACTCGTTCGGGATATAGGTATCCGGGATGAACGCGTCGATATCGCAGTCGATCTGGGTATCGAAGTCCGGCTGTTCCTGCAGCTCGCCCTTCTCCTCCTTCACGGCGGTGTTCAGCAGCTTACAGTACAGATCGTAGCCGACGGCCTCCATGTGGCCATGCTGCTCCGCGCCTAAGACATTGCCCGCACCGCGGATCTCGAGGTCGCGCATCGCGATCCGGATGCCCGAGCCGAGCTGGGTGAACTCGCGGATCGCCTTCAGCCGCTTCTCGGACTCCTCCGTCAGCATCTTGCCGCGGCGGTACATGAGGAACGCGTACGCCGTCCGGTTCGAGCGTCCGACACGTCCACGGATCTGATACAGCTGGCTCAGGCCCATCCGGTCCGCGTCCTGGATGATCATCGTGTTCGCGTTCGGGATGTCGAGGCCGGTCTCGATGATCGTCGTCGACACCAGGACGTTCACCTCGCCGTTGATGAAGTGCAGCATGATATCCTCGAGCTGCGTCTCCGACATCTGGCCATGCGCGTAGGCGATGCGCGCCTCCGGACAGAGCTTCTGCACATGCCCCGCGACGTCCGCGATGTTGTTGACCCGGTTGTAGACATAGTACACCTGGCCGTTTCGCGCGAGCTCACGGTTGATCGCCTCGCGCACAAGCTCGTCGTTGTACTCCATGACATAGGTCTGGATCGGCACACGGTCGATCGGCGGCTCCTCAAGCACCGACATATCACGGATGCCGACCAGCGACATGTGCAGCGTCCGCGGGATCGGCGTCGCCGTCAGCGTCAGCACGTCGACGTTCTTCTTCAGGTTCTTGATGCGCTCCTTATGCGTCACACCGAAGCGCTGCTCCTCGTCGACGATCAGGAGGCCGAGGTTCCGGAACTCGACGTCCTTACTGAGCAGTCGGTGGGTGCCAATGACGACATCGACACGGCCGGCCTTCAGGTCGTCGAGGGACTTTCGGATCTGCTGCGGCGTCCGGAAGCGGCACAGCAGCGCGATGTTCACCGGGAAGCCCTTCATCCGCTCGACGAAGGTGTTGTAGATCTGCTGCGCGAGGATGGTGGTCGGCACGAGGTAGGCCACCTGCTTGCTGTCCTGCACGGCCTTAAAGGCAGCGCGCAGTGCGACCTCGGTCTTGCCGTAGCCGACGTCACCGCAGATCAGGCGGTCCATGATCTTGTGGCTCTCCATGTCCTGCTTCACCGCTTCGATGGCGAGGTCCTGGTCGACCGTCTCCTCGTACGGGAACATCTCCTCGAACTCCTTCTGCCAGACGGTATCCGGTCCGAACTTGTAGCCGGACTCCGACTGCCGCGCCGCATACAGCTTCACGAGGTCGCGCGCGATCTCCTTCACCGCATGCTGCACACGCGAGCGGGTCTTCGTCCACTCCGTGCCGCCGAGCCGGTTCAGCTTCGGCTTCGTCGCCTCCGCGCCCGCGTACTTCTGGATCCCCTCGAGACGGGTCGCCGGCAGGTAGAGATTGCCGCCGTCGCCGTACTCGATCTTGATGTAGTCCTTCGTCACGCCCTGGCTCTCGATGCGCTCGATGCCGCGGTAGATGCCGATGCCGTGGTCCTCATGCACCACATAATCGCCGACACTCAACTCGCTCAGCTTCGCGATGTGCTGACCGTCGAACTTCTTCTGCTTCCGCTTCTTCTGAACCGCGTTCGTGTTGCCGAACATGTCGCCCTCGGTGAGCAGCACGAAGCGCTCCGCCGGGAACTGGTAGCCCGTATTCAGCACGCCGAACATGACCATGATGGCGCCGCGCGTCTCCGCCTCATGTGCCGCACGGATCTCCCGCCCGGCCACATCGAGGATCTGCGCCGACAGACTGCTGCCCTGACCGCTTCTCACGCCGGCCGCCTTACCCGAGGCCAATGCTGTCGGGCTCTGCTTCATACCTGCGCTCGACGCACC
>CALAOB010000143.1 GCA_937927445.1 uncultured Oribacterium sp.
TACCGGGCGAACTCCGGACTTACACCGGTTAGAAACGTGCGCCGCCAGGCGCACCCGAAAAGGCAGGGAGCCTCATCCGCTTCCTGCCTTCATCCTTATAGATCACTTACTTCCGTTCGATTGCGTCCGTAGGTCTTCGCCATGCCGATCATCGTCTGTACACAGTGACCGTCCGAGTCAAACTGGTACTCCTGACCATCGATGGTATAGCTCTTATAGTAGCCTGCTGCATCGCTTCCGTACATACCGCTCGGGATCCCCGTCGTCGCATCGGTTCCGAAGTAGTAATACTGCATGCTTCCGTTCGTCGCGCGGATCTGTGCCCAGCCGTTGATGACCTTTCCGGCATCCGGATTGTTCCGAGCCATGTTGTCATACTGCGCGAAGAACCAGCGACCGCTCGCATCCTGGAACCAGCCCTCGACCATATCGCCCTGATCATCGAAATAATAGAAGCTCGCACCGATCTGTACCCACTTATGGGCGTAGGTCCACTGTGTGCTGGACGGTGTCAGATACAGAAGGCGCCAGCTCGTCCCGGTATTCTCCCAGGCGAACTTGCTCTTCTGGGTCGCCGCTACTTCCTGAAGCTCGACATCGCTTGCAGGGTGCTCGGCCGCCATCGCTGCCACTGGCGCAGTCATTGACAGTGCCAGTGCCAGAGCGACACCCACTACATGTGTACGTTTCATGATCTGTTTCCTCCCACGTTTACTTACTGAGGGCAGCGAGACGCTCGGTCACCTGCTGAAGAAGCTGTGTATTCCGCTGAAGCTTTTCACGCTCCTCCTCTACCTTCTCTGCCGGTGCCTTCGAAGTGAAGCGCTCGTTATTCAGCATGCCGGTGGAACGCTTGATCTCTGCTTCCCACTTCTGCTTCTCCTTCTCGAGACGCTCGATCTCCTTTGCGATGTCCACGAGATCCGCAAACGGGATATGGATCACCGCATCCGGAATCGCTACCGTTACGGCATCGTCTGCGATGCCGGTCTTATCACTCTGAATTATAACATCCGATGCATAGGCAAGGGTAGCGAAGAATACCTTACTATGTTCGAACGTTTTTCTTACGCGCTCGTTCTCTGTCACGACGTAGGTCATCGCCTTTCTGGACGGTGCAACGTTCATATTCGTACGCACATTACGGATCGAACGTACGGCTTCCTTGATGGTCTCGATCTCTGCTTCATCCTCCTGGAAGTTCAGCGCCTCACTGAACTCCGGCCATGCCTGACGCATGAGCGGGGTCTCCGGATTCTCGAGGGTATCGAAGATCTCCTCGGTGATGAACGGACAGAACGGATGCAGGAGCTTCAATGAGGTGATGAGCACATGCTTCAGTGTCCAGAGGGCGGCTGCCTTCGTTTCATCCTCCTCGTTCCAGAGACGTGGCTTCACCATCTCGATGTACCAGTCACAGAACTCCTCCCAGATAAAGTTCTGCACCTTATCGAGGGCGATTCCGAGGTCGCAGGCTTCCAGATTACGGGTCACATCCGCGATGAGGCTGTTCACCTTGCTGAGGATCCACTTATCGGCCATGGTCAGGTTTGCCGGCATCGTCTCCGGAAGATCCGCCTTATCGAGGTTCATCATGATGAAGCGGGAAGCATTCCATACCTTATTCATGAAGTTTCTGGAGGCCTCGACTCTCGACCAGTAGAAACGCATATCGTTACCCGGTGCATTACCGGTGAGAAGCGTCATACGAAGGGCATCCGCGCCATACTTCTGGATGACCTCGAGCGGATCGATACCGTTGCCGAGAGACTTACTCATCTTCCGGCCCTGATCATCACGTACGAGTCCGTGAATCAGCACCTTGTGGAACGGAACCTTACCGGTCTGCTCGATACCGGAGAATACCATACGAACGACCCAGAAGAAGATGATATCGTAGCCGGTTACGAGTACATCGGTCGGATAGAAGTACTTGTACTCCGGGGTCTCCTCCGGCCAGCCGAGGGTCTCAAACGGCCAGAGTGCGCTGGAGAACCAGGTATCGAGGGTGTCCTCATCCTGTCGGAAGTGATGTCCACCACACTTCGGGCAAGTCTCCGGTGCCTCGAATCCGACCACCATCTCACCACAGTCCTCACAGTAGTAGGCCGGGATACGATGTCCCCACCAGAGCTGACGGGAGATACACCAGTCCTTGATGTTCTCAAGCCAGTGAAGGTAGGTCTTACTGTAGTTCTCCGGAACGAACTGGAGCTCACCGGTCTCGATCGCCCGGATCGCCGGCTTCGCCATCTCCTCCATACGTACGAACCACTGCGGCTTGATCATCGGTTCGACCGTGGTACCACAGCGGTCGTGGGTACCGACATTATGCTTCGTCGGAACGACCTTTACCAGCAGACCGAGATCGGTCAGATCCTGTACCATGGCCTTCCGCGCCTCATAGCGGTCCATGCCATCATACTTCGAACCCGGACAGTTGATGGTCGCATCATCGTTCAGGATATTGATCTCCGGCAGATTGTGACGCTTGCCGACCTCGAAATCGTTCGGGTCATGTGCCGGTGTGATCTTTACCGCACCAGTTCCGAAGGTCATATCCGCATGCTCATCACCGACGATCGGGATCTCACGATCCGTGAGCGGAAGCTTCACCATCTTACCGATCATATCCTTATAACGCGGGTCCTCCGGATTGACGGCGACAGCGGTATCACCAAGCAGCGTCTCCGGACGGGTGGTTGCGATCTCGATCTGGCCGGAACCATCCGCGAGCGGATAGAGGATATGCCAGAAGTGGCCTTCCTGCTCCTCATGGTTTACCTCTGCATCACTGAGGGAAGTATGGCAGACCGGACACCAGTTGATGATTCTGGAGCCCTTATAGATGTAGCCCTTCTTATACAGATTGATGAAGGTCGTCTGAACGGCGTGTGTGCAGCCCTCGTCCATGGTGAAGCGAAGTCTGTCCCAGTCGGCACTGGAGCCGATCTTGTGGAGCTGGTTGACGATTCTGGACTCGTACTCCTCCTTCCACTTCCAGGCCTCCTTCAGGAAGCCCTCACGACCGAGCTCGTGCTTATCGATGCCCTGCTCCTTCAGCTTATTCGTGACCTTTACCTCGGTTGCGATCGCGGCATGATCACTGCCCGGCTGCCACAGTGCCTCATAGCCCTGCATACGCTTCCAGCGGATCAGGGAATCCTGCAGTGTGTTGTCGAGGGCATGGCCCATGTGCAGCTGACCGGTCACGTTTGGTGGTGGCATCATGATGGTAAACGGTTTCTTGTTCGGGTTGACCTCCGCATGGAAATAGTGGCCCTTCAGCCACATATCATAGATGCGGTCCTCAACCTCCTCCGGGTTGTACTGCTTTGCAAGTTCTTTCATAATCATTTCCTTCTTCTATCTAGATTCTGAGATGGGTGATGGCGTTCCGGTCGTCTGCATTGACCTCGTCTTCTGCAGGACGGCGACGCCGCTTCTTTTATACCTTCTCGCGGTATTCCTTTTTCCACTTGACCAGCCAGAGCTTCGCTTCCTTCCGGAATTCGCTGCGATCCCGCTGGTAGACGTCGTCGACCTGGCGGACATGCTCGGAATCCTCGGCCTGTGTCAGTACATTATCATACTGAAGCTCCCAATCTGCAAGCATTTCCGTATCGATATGGTCGATATACTTTTCGATCGTCTTCACCGACGGTTCGAGCTTCGAGATGAAGTAGAGCTTACGAAGCGGTTCCAGCGCCGCGGTCTCGACGAAGACCTGCTCGAAGATATCCGATGCACGGCGGAACTGCATGACCGTAACACAGGCGCTGCCGAGCTTCATCTTGACGAGCATACTGTCCTGATAGTGCAGCGATTCGGTATAAGCCTCGATCGCCCGGCCATAACGGCCCATGTGGAAGTAGGCGTCGCCGAGCAGGTCATAGAACTGGTCACGATCGATATGGCGGAGACGCCGGTACTCGCTCTCGAAGTAACTGATCTCCTGCTGCGTGTAGTAGTTGCTCTCACGGAGAATCATGAGCAGCAGTCGTTCCTGGAGCTCCCCGCCTTCACCGGAACCCATGTACTGCTCGAGCTTCGCGGCGAGGATACCCATGTGCAGCTCATCACGGATCCAGCCGCTCAGCTTCCGGTCCACGAGATCGGTCGGCAGCATGATCGGATAGTGGTAGATCACATAGGAAAGCTCCTGGATCGACCAGAGATTGATATCCAGTTTTTCATAGTAGAACGGGTGCTGTGCACACCTTGTACATAGTAATAAGCCCATATTTCCCGCCTTATTTAAACCTTGTCCGCGAGGTCGATCTCCTCGGTGATTTCCTGTCCGCTGGACGGGAAGAGATCACCGAAGCCGAGATCCCGTACGGTGACACGGAGGGTCTCCGCATCCACAAACTCCGTCGACATGCGTATCCTCGTCGTACGGTTCTCCCGCTTCGGGAAGCGGTCGAGCATCATGCGAAGACGGATCGGACGACGTGGATGGGCGAGGGAGGTGACCTGAAAATCGATGTAGTCCTGGTCGTCCTCGATCAGCTCATAGGAGGTTCTCGAGTCCATCCAGTTCGTACCGGCCTTCACGATCGGCAGATTTTCTTCCTTCTCGTTGATCACGACACGTGCAGAGATATCCGCACTCACGCGTGTATCGCAGAGAATCGTGTACTCCTCGCTCTTTCCCTCATCGATGTTCCGGGCATGAATCTCTGCACCGATGCAGAAGAGTCCCGGCTCGATCAGTACACGGCGACGATTGCAGATGAAATTCATGAAGTTCGTCGCGAAATTCGTATCCCGGAAGCCACGCCCGCAGAGAAATACCGCAGAGTAGGCGTCCTTCCCCAGTGTCCGCTCCGCGACGGTCGTCAGTATCCGGTCGGCGATCTTCCCGCCGGAGGTCGTCTTCAGGATATCGATATTGAAGGCCTCGGTCTCCGCCTCGGAGCCGAGCAGCGCGAAGCGCCGGGTTCCGCGGGATACATGCATCTCATAGTAGCAGAGACACTGATTATTTAATTCAAACATGCCCACCTTACGATTGTAAAGGCTGGAATCCTGGTGCAGCACGAAATGCGCGAAGCTTTCCGTATGGCTGATGATGTGCAGGTTCTCCTCCCGGACACCGGTCCGGAGAATGGCCTCCTGCAGCTTCTCCACCATGGTGCGGCTTGCCTTCCGGATCGTGACGACGACGATGTCCCCGCTTCGATCCTCCTCGCTCGGATCCTCCTCTGTCCGGAGAAGCTCCTGGAAGTAATGATAGACGATATCGATCGCCGTATACTTCACACGCGCGATGGTGGCCGTCCCGTTTTTCTCGAGCAGGCTGACCAGTTTATCGACGATTACACCAGAGCCGGCGAGGGTCTCCTTATAGGCCTCCTCTCCGACCGTCCAGCGATCGTCCTTTTTATGTTTGGCGATGACTGTCGGCAGCGGTTTCGTTACCGTCTCATCATTGATACAGACATTTGTATAGTCATCGTCCAGTGAAATTCCTATATATCGACTCACAGAACTGCTCTCCTTACTCCACACTCTTCGCTTCCATCATCTCCTTCGTGAAAAGGGCTTCGATGACGGCTTCATTCCGGACATAACGGTGCATAGCCTGGTATAACTCCTGATCCTGGTCCTTCCCGATCAGTCCGGACATCTCACTCAGAATATCGTAGGTGTCCCCCTTCAGGCGTACGGTACCGTCCCAGGCGATGCTGCCACTGGCCGCCGGCACCTGATCCTTCGCAGATTCATAGATCTGGTACTCTGCACGCTCCCCGGCAAACAGCGTCACCGGGCGCACATAGATATTCTGATAGATTCTCGTAATCTCTTCCTCCTCGAAATCCCCCTGATCCGGGAGGATACGGAAATACAGAGACGGGCGGATATCCTTATGCCCATGATACTCGATATAGTACCGGTCCATCACGCTGTCCGGAATCCGCACGAAACGGTACAGCGTTCTCGTATATGCAAAAATCAGCTTCTTCCGGATCAGATAGTCCATCGTCTCCTGAAGCACGAGCTTTTCTTCTCCGTTCAGATCCTTCTGCTCGGACATGTGCTTCGACATCGCCAGCAGATAGATCACCGGGACACGCTCCTTATAGCGCTCATCCCGCACGATGCCATAGATATCTGAGAACACCCTGTCCCGGATCACCCGGCCGTCGATGAAATAATCCACCGCGCGCTTCGTGATATAGGCACGCAGCAGCACATTCTCCGCATCCGGGAAGCTCCGGTAGAGCTCGAATACATCGTCGAGCCCCTGCTCGGTCCGACTGAACAGCATCTGCGCCAGCAGACGTTCCGCCATCTCCCGCTGCCCATCCGCCTTCAGCTTCTGTCCACGCAGCAGAATCGCCAGCATATCCCCGGACAGACCGTTGTAGTACTCCATCAGATAACGCAGGATCGTCTTATCCTTCGTGCCGAGCGTAAACAGATCGTAGCCGAGATCCATGAGCTCCGCTGAACGCGTATGACGCTCCGAGGCGACAAGGCTTCGTACCAGCTGCTCGAGGTACAGACGCTCCAGATCACGCTCACCGCTCGACAGCATCCGGCGGTAGGCTTCCTCAAACATATTCTGCCGGATCAGTGTCCGAAGCAGCATCTTCTGCTCACTGTGGTCGAGCTCCTGCAGAGGGATCTCCGCAAGGAACTGCTTCTCCTCCTCACTAAGCTCAGGCTCCGAGTCCCGCAGCTTATCATGATATCTCAGAATCACATTCAGAAGATAGGCGCGGTATGGTCCGGCGAGTGGCATCTCGCGTATCACCGATTCGAGAAGCTGCAGCTCCTCTGCACTCTGGATCCCATTTCGTGCGATGCGCCGTGCCCGGGCAAGCTTCAGCATCGGCTGCTCCGGCACCACCTGGAAGCAACGCTTCTCGAGCTCCGGCTTCTCCATGATCCGGGTCTTCTCATACGCGATATCCGTGTAACGGTCGCCGTACGCATCCTGGAACAGCAGCACACTGTTCTCGAAAAACAGTGGGATATACGCACTCCCCTCCTTCAGCGGATAGAGCTCCTCCCGATCAAGCTCGAGGTAGCGCACGACGACATAGCGCATGCGCGGGTCGCTGGTCGACACGCGACAGGCGCGAAGGATCGCCGGCAGTACCGTACCGATCCGTTCGTCGACCATATCCGCGAGGATCATACGCTCATACAGCACACTCAGACGCTGGTCGAAGGCCGACTTCAGCAGCTGATCGATCGTGAACTTCTGGATCTTCTTCTCGAAGCGCTGATAGATATCCTCCTCCGCGCCGAAATTCATCACGACGTTATAGTACAGCGGCAGCTTCATGTTCTCCGGGATATCATACTCATAGGCGAAGTAGAGATAGACCTCGCGTGGCAGACGACCCTGATAGCCCTTCGGCATCGCATACATATAGTACTCATACAGCCGGGTGATCTGTGACTGCATCTCGATCGCCCGCTGATAGATCCGAAACGCCAGCGCCGTCGTCGCACCTGCACGTATACAGCAGCCGGCCGCCTCCTCGATGAGCTCCGCGTCCTCCAGCTCTTCCACCGGTACGTCTGCTCTGTTCAATGTCTCCTTCGTGCACCCGCTCTCTGCACGAGGTGCCCGTGTCGCCGTCTCCTGCTCCGGATGCCGGATGGCATACAGAAAGGCCTCGAGTGCATGTACCCTGTCCGGTCCCTTCCGAAGGCCATCATAGAGCGCGCGAAAACGTGCATCGTTCATAAACGGTGCACGGACGAAATCATCATATTCAAATACACGGAGAGCCGCGTCCCCGTTTGTCTGGTACAGCTTTACAAAGTCTTCCGGCGTACGCAGGCCCGGAATCACCTCGGCCGATGCACTGGAACGAACCTCGAAGGCAAACGGAAGCCGTGTTTCACCACCGTTCGATACGATGCACAGTCCCCCCTCGATATGATCGCCATCCTTCAGTGCACGTGCGTCGACGAGCGCACTGATGCGGGTACGCAGTCCGAGAAAGGTATTCTTCTGAATCGTCACATATGGACTGTCCGAGTAGATCAGGCCCTTCAGAAGGATGCCATTCTCCGATGTCAGGATCAGATCCAGCTTTAAGGTCTCGCCCGCGCAGACCATCCCGTGGAAGGCCGTATCGCTGAGACGAAGCTCGGGACAGGCCAGATCGACGATGCCTCTGGCCAGCTTATTTATGCGTTCTTTCATAATCAAAAATCTCCATGAACGTATATTTTAACACAGAAAAGCCGCGTGTAAAAGGTCCGTCACATTGAAATACGCCCTCTTTCCTGTTATTATAATGAAACATAGAACGATAGAAAGGGCATTTTATGATTACCGAGCCTCTAACCCTGTATAAGCTGATGATTCTCTATCTGCTGAAATCCATCAACTACCCGCTGACGAACAATCAGCTGAGTGGTTTTTTTCTGGATTATGAGTATACGACCTACTTCACTCTGCAGCAGGCGATTTCCGCACTGGAGGATGCGCACCTGATCACCGCGCATACCGCGCGAAACGCAACACGCTATGAGATCACACGTGAGGGCTCCGAGACACTGGAGCTCTTCGGCAGCGACATCTCGTCAGGTGCGATCGAGGATATGAACAAGTTCCTGAAGGCGAACAAGCTGAAGCTCCGTCAGGAGTCCTCGAACTATACCGACTATGAGCAGGATGATAACGGAAACTATATCGTGCATATGGAGGTCCGGGAGGAAAGCTCGCTCCTCTTCTCTGTCGATATCAATGTTCCGGATCAGGATTCCGCCGAGCGTATGTGTGCGAAGTGGGCCGCCAATAATCAGGAGATCTACGCGCACATCATGAAGCAGCTCCTGAGCT
This sequence comes from uncultured Oribacterium sp., assembly GCA_937927445.1. Taxonomy (GTDB): domain Bacteria; phylum Bacillota; class Clostridia; order Lachnospirales; family Lachnospiraceae; genus Oribacterium. The sequence goes on from CALAOB010000143.1 coordinate 8,816, forward strand.
GATGTACAGGGCCTCCACCGGCAGATCCATTCTATTCACTGATGGCCGTCCCGGATCGCTTTTCGCCGAAAAACACAAAACATTTCACTGAAACTCCAGATAAGCACGAAGTCCCCTGCAGCACTGCTGTTTTCTTCGATGAAAACACAGCGTTGCAGGGGACTTTTTACGTTCTCAGCTCAGCTATTATGCCTGTGCCGGTGCCTCGGACTCCGGTGCATCCAGAACCTCGACGGCCTGGTGTGTCTTCTCGGAGAGAATCTTCTCTACGGAGCAGAGCTTTACGCAGAGGCAGAACAGGTTTGCCGCAATCTTCAGGTCATCGACCGGCGGGTAGGTCGGCGCGATACGGATATTCGTATCCTCCGGATCGTGGTGGTACGGGAAGGTCGCACCGGCATCGGTCAGCTTTACACCGGCCTTCTTGCAGTGATCTACGACCGCCTTCGCACAGCCCGGGATGGTGTCGAAGCTGATGAAGTAACCACCGTTCGGCTTCGTCCACTCACCGATGCCTAAGCCCCCGAGCTCCTTCTCAAAGATGCCCTCTACGGTCTCGAACTTCGGGCGGATGATATCGGCATGCTTGCGCATATGCTCGATCATGCCATGGATATCCTTGAAGAAACGTACATGACGAAGCTGATTTACCTTATCATAACCGATGGTCTGGTGCTTCATCTGGTTACGGATATCATCGAGGTTGTTCGAGCTCGTCGCGAGTGCTGCGAGGCCGGAACCCGGGAAGGTGATCTTCGAGGTCGAGGCAAACTTATAGACCATATCCGGATTACCCGCACGCTTACACTCGGCGAGGATCTCGATGAGGTAATCCTGGTTCTTATCATAGAGGTGATGTACACCGTAGGCGTTATCCCAGTAGATACGGAAGTCACGTGCAGCCGGCTGGAGACGTGCGAAACGACGTACGGTCTCATCGCTGTAGCTGTAGCCCTGCGGGTTACTGTACTTCGGAACGCACCAGATGCCCTTGATGGCGTCGTCTTCCTTTACGAGCTTCTCGACGATGTCCATATCCGGACCGGTCGGTGTCATCGGAACGTTGATCATCTCGATACCGAAGTACTCGGTGATACCGAAGTGACGGTCATAGCCCGGTACCGGACAGAGCCACTTCACCTTATCGAGCTTACACCATGGTGTAGAACCCATGACGCCGTGGGTCATCGATCTTGAAATGGAATCATACATGACATTCAGTGAAGAGTTACCATAGATGATGATGTTGTTCGGGTTGTTCTCCATCATATCAGAGAGCAGCTCCTTCGCCTCTTCGATACCGCCGAGTACACCGTAGTTACGGCAGTCGGTACCATCGGCACAGTACATATCACAGCCGCTGGTCAGTGCATCCATCAGGCCCATGCTGAGATCCAGCTGTTCCTTACATGGCTTGCCACGGCTCATATCGAGGCTCATCTCCATCGCCTGATACTTCTCGTACTGCTTCTTCAGCTCGTGAAGCTCCTTCTCGAGCTCGTCCTTCGTCATCTTCGTGTATGATTTCATAGCGAGATCCTCCTAACGGTGTGCACAAACGAAACAAAAAAAGTATAATCAAAAAGCCTGACGCATGCAAGCATCAGGCTGTCAAACATCCATGTATGTTCTGCGTCCGTATTCGGTAAAATCACAGCAAATCCCTGCGAAAACGGCAGCCACTAGCACCGGAAGCACCGACAGCCGTCTGTCACATCGTATACGGACAGCCTGCTTCTCAGCCGGTCGTCGATGGGACGCCGGTACCGCCGGCAGCCGTGTTGGTCGAGAGTTCATCGATCCGGGTCCGCAGAAACGCGAGCTCGCGGGTCGCATCGGCATCCCCCGGATAGTTGTCGAGGAAGGTCTGGACCGCCTCGTAGGCCTCCGTCCACTGTGCCGTTTTCTCGAGGTACACGAGCTCATCGAACTGGTAGTCCTTATCATTCGTGAGACCGGCGGCTTTCGCCTGGTCGAGGCTTTCGCGTGCCGCGTCCATATCGCCGTCATTCAGCGCCTTCGTCGCGCTTTCGACGTACTGCCGCGCGTCGAGCTGGGTCTGGAACTGGAGATAGATTTCCTGATCTCCGTTCACCTCACGCAGAGTTTCGATGATTTTCCGGGCCGCATCATAGTCGCCGAGCATGTACTCGGCTTCCGCCTTATACAGCAGGATGTCATACTGTTCGGCACCGACCCGGCCCTTGCTCCGCTCCATCGCCTCATCGAGGGTCGTGATGGCTTCTTCATATTTCCCTTTTTCCACGAGATCGATGCCCTGCAGGCGGAGCTCCTCCACCTTATTCCCGCAGCCGGTCAGCAGCAGGGCCACGCATCCGACCCATGCGGCCGTCTTCATTGGCTTCAGCATATGCATCTCCGGCACCTCAGTTCTTCCCGGTGGAGCCGAAGCCGCCACGGTCCTGGTTGCCGAGGGAGTCCACCTCTTCAAATACGATGTGCGGCTGATGCTCGAGGATGCGGAACTGGCAGATCCGGTCGTTCACATGCAGCTCGGTATCGCGGGTCGCATACACCGGCATCCGGATGATATCGTGATCACCGCAGTAGCTCTCGTCGATGATGCCGAGAGAGTTCGTCTGGATCAGACCGAAATTCTTAAAGGTCGAGCTGCGCGGTGCGAGCAGCATCTCGTAGCCGTCCGGCACCTGCACGGAGATGCCCATGCTGATGAGGCGGAACTCGCCCTTCTGCAGGGTGACATTCTCGGCGACACGGAGGTCGATCCAGTCACTCTTCCCGGCGATGTACTCGAGCTTCTCGATCTCATCGGAATGATATTTGATACGCATTGTTTTTTCCATCATGCTGTCCTTCCTGTTCTGTGAATCCGCCTTCATCTGATCTGAGGCGGAGCTGTACGCTGTGTAGATGCGTGGTCCGATCGCTGCGATTCTCAGCCGGGCTCAGCCGGCGTGTCACTTTCGGTGGCTGCATTTTCTGCTTCCGGCGCGGTCTCCTCGGCGTGGCCCATGATATCGACGACCTCGTCATGAACCTCCTGCTTGATTTCTGCCTCGACCTCCGGATTCAGGTCTGGAAGCTCCTGGATGGAGCTCACGCCGAAGCGGCGCAGGAACTCCTCGGTGGTCGCGAACAGAGCCGGTCGGCCCGGTGCATTGAGACGTCCGACCTCATACGCGAGGCCGTACTCGACGAGACGGTTGACCGCATGGTCCGAGCTGACGCCACGGATACGCTCGATCTCCGCCTTCGTGACCGGCTGCTTATAGGCGATGATGGACAGGGTCTCCATCACGACGTCGGTCAGTACCGGCTTCTTCGGCTGCTTCGCCACGCGGATGAGGGCCGGATAACATGCCGGATCCGCAGCCATCTGGTAGCGCTTCTCGAGCCGTCTGATTACCATGCCGCCCTTACGCTCTTCATACTTCGCGATAAGTCGCTCGACCGCATCCTGTGCGATTTTCTTTCCTGCATTGAGGGCTGTCGCGATCTCATCGAGGCCGACGGAGCGGCCCATCGTAAACAGGAGTGCCTCGACGATGCGCTCCTCCTCGAGAAGATCCGCGGAGAACTCCTGATCGATTTCCTCGGCCAGCTTCTGTGCTTCCGCATCGAGCCCGATGGAGGCATTGTCCTCCTGTGCTGCTGCGGTGCCGGTATCTGTCGGAGTGGCCGGCGTCGCCGTTTCCTCGCCCCTCGTCTTCTGCTCTTCCTTTTCCATCAGTCAAAATCCTCCAGTCCCTTCATGTCGAGCTCGTCATCCGAGTCCTCCGGGCGTTCCACCTCTGCGATATCGAGGTCGCCAAACGGCTGCTCCTGTACGGCCGTGATGCGGCCCATCTTCATCAGCTCCAGGATGGCCAGAAAGCTGACGACGACCTCCATCTTATCCTTTTTCTCCGCCACCATGTGCCGGAAGGAAACGCGATGATGACCGCGGACATACTTCAGTACATCGCGGATGCGGCCCTCCAGGGAGATCTTCTCCCGCTTGATCACACCAAAGCGTGAGCGGACCTGATCGACAGACTCGTCTCTCCGCTTCATGACATCCTCGAAGACCTTCCGCATGCGCTCGAGGGTCACGTCCTTCAGCAGTGCATCGAGATCGATCGGCGGTACATACTTCTCGACTTCCTTCGGAATCGTCGGCGGCTTATAGAAGTAAAGCTCTGCCTCATCCTCCTGGTTTTCGAGCTGCTCTGCCATGTACTTGTACTTCCTGTACTCGAGCAGGCGGGCAACGAGCTCCGCACGCGGGTCGACCTCCTCACCGGTCTCCTCATCCACCTCCTTCGGGAGCAGCATGCGCGACTTGATTTCGAGGAGCGTCGCCGCCATCACGAGGAAATCCGAGACGAGATCGAGGTCTTCCTCCTCCATCTGCGTGATGTAGTCCATATATTCTGCCGTGATCTGCACGATCGGGATATCGAAGATGTCGATCTTATCGCGCTCAATCAGATGAAGCAGCAGATCCAGCGGACCCTCAAATTTTTCCAGTTTAAATGTTAATTCCTGTGCCATTCTTTTTCCTGTGCAGAGCCGGTGCCTTCCGGCAGCAGTGTGATCACGGAGATCTCCGGCTTATCGTTGATGCGGATGTTGATCGAATGTGTACCGAGTCCGCGATTGATGAGCAGTGTGCCCTCTCCCTCCCGGAAGATGCCGGCGCACTCCCGGACGAAAAACTGAAACTGCGGTGTCATCAGCGCGCCGATCCCCGGAATCCGGATCGTGCCGCCATGGTAGTGGCCGCTGAGGACCAGATCCTCGCCATGTCGCAGGGCCTCATGCCCATACATGGGCGTATGCAGCAGCATGATTGAAAACTTCGTTCGGTCCGGCGTACCGACCTTCGCGCGGATCTCCTCTTCCCGAAGCGGCTTCCGCGGATGCGTCAGCATGTTCCGGAAGTAGCTGAGATCCAGGGTCAGTCCACTGAGCTCGAGCTCATCGAGCGTCACACAGTCATCATCCAGTACATGGACGCCCTTCAGCGCCTCCTCAAGTCGTGCATAGTCTGCCCGGGCCATATCCTGTATATATGTATCATATTTCGCCCCACTCGTGCAACGCACGATTCCGGCTTTCTCCCGCAGGCGTGCCTCATGGTTTCCGATGGCATAGTAGGTCGGGTAGCGGTTTCGGATGGCCTCCAGAAAGCGGCAGCTCACCTCGACACTGTCCTGGTGCCGATGACCGGTCCATGGCCGGACCTTATGGCAGCGGATGAAGTCACCACCGATCAGAATGAACTCCGGATGCTCTGCGTCGATTGCTTCCAACAGGCGCTGGTTGTCCTTTCCGAACTCAACCTCATGGAGATCCGAAAGAAAAATGAAGCGATGCGGCCGCCGGATACGGCTGGAGCAGAGGCTGTATCTTTCCGGCATCAGTATACTTCTTTCGTGCTTTGATATAGCTAAAAGAATGGCTGGTATAATCAGCAGTAATAATATAATGGGCATCCTCAGCATTCTCTCCCACCCTCGTTATATATAATGAATTTAAAGAACATTATTTATCTGTTTGATATCCTCTCCTCAGCCAAATCCTGTTTCTGAAAACCACGCTCGCTGGCTGTTTCAAACCGGTTCGATGTGCCTTTTATTTTCCGATGCAATCCCAAGAAAAAAAAGAAAGAAGGACGGTATCCACCATGAGATCCAAGCGAAAGCGTTCATATGACAAAATGATTTCCTACGCGCCTTTCTGGCGTACATTGCACAGAAAAAATCTGACACAGTACGATCTCGTCGCCCATATGAGCATCTCCGGCAGCATGATGCAGCGTCTGCGTTCGGATGCGCCGATTTCACTGAAATCCGTCGCCATGCTCTGCGACTATCTCGACGTCGTTCCGTCGGAGATTTTCACCTTCCATCCGGAAGAGGTTCCGACACTGCAGGATCCGTAGCGCATCCGGGACTCGATGAAACGGCACGACCGGCTGCCTGAAGCCGGAGGACATGAATGAGAAAAGAGCTGTCTGCGGAGATCATCCAGCAGACAGCTCTGCATTTATGCCTGTTTCGTATCGGCATCCTCTGATGCCGGGGACGCCGATGCGCCCTCTTTACCGTCCACGTCCGGTGCCGCATAGCGTGCACGTACCTCTTCGAAGGAAGCCTTCTCTTCGGTCTTACGCACATCCTGCGCCAGCTTCTCCGCCTGCACGTCGATCATCGATTCCTGTGTATCCGCCACGGTCTCCTCCGGATGCTGGATCCGGTGCAGGATATCCATAAATTCCTTACCGGTGATGGTCTCCCGTTCGATCAGGAACGCCGCGATCTGGTCCAGCGCCTCACGGTTCTCGCGAAGGATCTGCTTCGCCTCCTCGTAGCAGGACTTCAGTACCTGCATCACCTCCTGGTCGACGGCCGTCGCGGTATCATCACCACAGTTCATCACCGTCCGTCCGGTATTGAGGTACAGGGACTCCTGACTCTCGAGGCCCATCAGTCCGAAGCGCTCCGACATACCATACTGCGTGACCATCGCACGCGCCAGCTTCGTCGCCTTCTCGATATCGTTGGCAGCGCCGGTCGTCACTGTATCAAACACGATTTCCTCCGCTGCACGACCCGCCAGGAAGGTCACCAGCATCGCATGAAGCTCTGCCTTCGTGTTCAGATACTTCTCTTCCTCCGGCACCTGCATCACATAGCCGAGTGCACCCATGGTACGTGGTACGATGGTGATCTTCTGTACCGGCTCCGCATCCTTCTGAATCGCGGAAACCAGTGCATGTCCGACCTCATGGTAGGAAACGATACGACGCTCCTCCTGACTGAGGATACGGTCCTTCTTCTCCTTACCGACGAGCACGACCTCGACCGCCTCGAAAAGATCCGCCTGGGATACCTTCTTACGACCATGCTTGACCGCCGTGATGGCTGCCTCGTTCATCATGTTTGCGAGGTCTGCACCGACTGCACCGGAGGTCGCCAGTGCGATCTCGTTGAAATCGACGGAATCATCCAACTGCACATCCCGTGCATGCACCTTCAGAATATTGACACGACCCTTGAGGTCCGGCTTCTCCACGACGATACGACGGTCGAAACGGCCCGGACGCAGCAGTGCCGGGTCGAGGATCTCCGGACGGTTCGTCGCACCCATGACCATGATACCCTTCGAGGCATCGAAGCCATCCATCTCGGACAACAGCTGATTCAGGGTCTGCTCGCGCTCCTCGTTTCCACCGAAGCGGGTATCTCTCGTCTTACCGATGGCATCGATCTCATCGATGAAGATGATGCACGGTGCCGACTGGGTCGCCTGCTTAAACAGATCACGTACACGGCTCGCACCGACGCCGACGAACATCTCGACGAAGTCCGAACCGGACAGACTGTAGAACGGCACCTGTGCCTCGCCGGCCACGGCCTTCGCAAGTAAGGTCTTACCGGTTCCAGGAGGGCCCACCAGCAGGGCGCCCTTCGGAAGCTTCGCACCGATGGCCGTATACTTCGTCGGATTATGGAGGAAGTCGACGATCTCGATCAGCGACTCCTTCGCCTCATCCTCACCGGCCACATCCTTAAAGGTGACACCGGTCTCCTTCTGCATATACATCTTCGCGGTCGACTTGCCGACACCCATGATGCCGCCGTTTCCGTTTCCCATGCGGCGCATGGTCATATTCATGACGACGAAAATCAGAACGAACGGGAGGACGATGCTGATGAGGGCCTCCATGATAAATCCGGAATTGTCCGGTTTCTTCTTATAGATGACGACGCCATGCTCGAGCATACGGTCCACGAGCTTCTGGGCGTCTGCACCGACCGGCACGACATAGTAGCGGACATCCACCTGATTCAGGTACGTACTGTACTCTCCGGCGCTGTCCGACGGCATCGACGCACCCTCCTTCGGGATGATCGTGATATCACTGTCGCCCCACTCCACCTTCTGGACCTGATCACTGTCGACCATCGTGACAAACTCGGTATAGCTGATCTCCTGCGTCACGCCCGTGACAAACACGCCACGAATCAGTGTATATACGAAAAAGGTGATGACAGCGGCGATGATCAGAATCATAAAAGTCTGCCCCGAATGCCGGAAGCCTCTGCCGTCGTTCCCCTGGTTGTTATTATTCTCCATCTGTTCTCCATTTCTTTCACCCGCCGGCATCTCGTCCACCGGATGGCCAGCTGCATTTTTGCAGTAAACATAATTATACGGAAGGCCACCTGCAAAATCAAGATTCCCTGCATGTTCCATTCACAAAACATAAAGAGGGGTCCCGAAGGACCCCTCTCGCCGTTTATCGTTCGATCTCGTGAATGAAAATACCGGAGCGAAGCTTCGGCTCAAACCAGGTGGACTTCGGCGGCATCAGAAGATGATGATCCGCGACATCCAGAAGCTCCGTGATCCCCGTCGGATGCATCGCAAAGGCGACCGCCGGGCCGAGCTCCTCGAGGCTGCCATCCATCGCATGCGCATAGGTATGCTGACTCACGCGCTTCTCCAGTTCCCCAAGTCCCCGAATCCCACCGACGAACTCGATGCGCTTATCGGTACGCGGATCCCCGATGCCCAGCAGCGGGCCGAGAATCGTATCCTGCAGAAGCGATACATCCAGTGCCTTGACCGGATCGATAGAACGCGCCGACAGCAGCTCTGACCGTGCGCGAAGCAGGAACCACTCTCCGCCGAGGTACATGCAGATCTCACCCTTCACCTTCGGAGAAATCGGCTGTGTCAGATGGAACACCTGAAAATCCTCCTCGATGGAAAACATGAAGTCCTCCGGATCCATCCCATGAAGATCCTTAACGACACGGTTGTAGTCCATGATTTTCAGCTCCTTATCCGGGAACAGCACCGACAGAAAGTAGTTGAACTCCTCCGTGCCATCATAGTCCGGATGCGCCTCCCGACGCCGGAGACCGACCTTGACCGCGCTCACCGCGCGATGATGGCCATCCGCGATGTAGGTCGCCGGCACCTTCCCGAAAAGTGCCTCCAGCGTCGCCACCCGCTCGCTGTCCGCGATTCTCCATACCCGATGACCGACGCCGTCGTCCGTCACGAAATCATATAGCGTCGTCTCCTTCTTTACCTCCTCCACGATCGCCTGGATCCCAGCATGTGCACGATAGGCGAGGAAGATCGGTCCCGTCTGCGCCGAGCAGATATCCACATGACGGATACGATCCTGCTCCTTCTCCTCCACCGTGTTCTCATGCTTCTTACAGATGCCGTTCAGGTAATCATCGATCGAACTGAGCGCGACGATGCCGGTCTGCGCCCGTCCCTCCATCGTCAGCTCATAGATGTAGTAGCATGCGCCCGTTTCACGCACGAAGGTCCCGTCTGCGATCTCTGCCTGCAGCATATCCGAAGCCTTCCGGTACACCTCCGGTGCATACATATCCTGCGTCTCCGGGAACTGGGTTTCCGGTCGGTCAATGTTTAAGAAGGAAAGCGGATGACCGGCCACCGCTTCACGTGCCTCCGCACGGGAATATACATCATATGGAAGTGCTGCCACCTCCCGAACGCACGCGGCGTCCGGACGGATCGCTCTGAAAGGTTTTACGGTTGCCATAAGCTCCTCCTTCTGTTTCTTTACTTTAATATATCTGTCTGTCCCACCGGCATTCACCGATCAAACACCGGATGGAGCTTACTTCACCTTCCGCACACGGAGGATGCCGTCGATGAGACCGAGATTGTGGAAGCCTTCGTCGGTCAGGTGCTGGTTGATATCCATCAGCGTATACGCGTAATCGCCGCGGGACTTGTTCTGGAGACCGTCGATGTTGATGTTCACATCACCGAGGGCCTTCGTGATCTGTCCGAGCATGTTCGGGATGTTCCGATGCAGGATGGCGATACGTCCGCCGCTGCTGCAAACACCCATATCGGTATCCGGGAAGTTCACGGAGTGATGGATGTTACCGTTGTCGAGGTAATCCTGTACCTCCTCGACCGCCATCACCGCACAGTTGTCCTCGGCCTCCTCGGTGGACGCACCGAGATGCGGCAGGACGATGGCCCCCGGCATCTCCGCCGACTTTGGATTCGGGAAGTCGGTTACATAGGCCTTTACCTTGCCCTTGGTCAATGCTTCTGCCATGTCCTCGTCATTCACCAGCACATCGCGGGCGAAATTCAGGATACGGACGCCGTCCTTCATGCGGGCGATGGCATCCTGGTTGATCATGCCCTTCGTGCTGTCCACGGCTGGTACATGAATCGTGATATAGTCGCACTTATCGTAGATTTCATCGAGGATCGCTGCATGATGCACCTTCTGGGAGAGATCCCAGGCGGACTTCACGGAAAGGTACGGATCATAGCCATAAACCTCCATACCGAGGTCGACGGCGGCATTTGCGACGAGCACGCCGATCGCACCGAGGCCGATGACACCGAGGGTCTTGCCCTTGATCTCACAGCCCGCGAAGTTCTTCTTCGCCTTCTCGGCATCCTTCTGGATGGTCGGGACATCCGCATGCGCCCGGATCCACTGATTACCGCCGATGATGTCACGGCTCGCCAGCATCAGACCAGCGATCACCAGCTCCTTCACGGCATTTGCATTGGCACCCGGGGTGTTGAAGACGACGATGCCCTGCTCGGCGCAGCGGTCGAGCGGAATGTTGTTGACGCCGGCACCGGCACGTCCGATGGCACGGAGCGTCGACGGGAAGTCCATCGCCTTCATATCGGCGGAGCGCACCAGCACGCCGGCGGCGTGGTCGATCTCGTCCACGAGGGTATAGCCCTTCCGGAAACGTCCAGTTCCGACACGGCTGATATTGTTTAAGCAGTAAATTTCACGATCCTTCATGATATTATCCTCTTATCTGTTATTCTTCTCGAATGCGTCCATGAACTCGACGAGCTTTACGACGCCCTCCTGCGGCATCGCGTTATAGAGCGATGCGCGCATACCGCCGACGGTACGGTGACCCTTCAGGTTCTTGAAGCCGGCGGCGGATGCCTCTGCGATGAACTTTGCATCGAGGTCTGCATCACCGGTGACGAACGGGATGTTCATGAGGGAACGATCCTTCGGCGCGACGGTACCGCGGAACATCGCGGACTGATCGAGATAATCATACAGGATCTTCGCCTTCTGCTCGTTCCGCTCCTTCATCACGCTGAGACCGCCCATCTCCTTCAGCCACTTGAACACGAGACCGCAGATATAGATGTTGTAGCATGGCGGCGTGTTGTAGAGGGACTTCGCATCGGCATGGGTCTTGTAACGGAGCATGGTCGGGGTGCCCGGAAGCACGTCCTCACGGATGAGGTCGTCACGGATCACGACGATGGTCACGCCGGCCGGACCGACATTCTTCTGCACGCCGCCCCAGAGGACGCCATACTTCGAAACATCCATCGGCTCGCTCAGGAACATGGAGGAGACATCGGATACGAGGTCCTTGCCCTTCGTGTTCGGGAGCTCACGGATCGTGGTTCCGTAGATCGTGTTGTTCTGGCAGATGTATACATAATCTGCGTCGTCATCGATGTCGAGGTTCTGAAGATCCGGGATGTAGCTGAAGGTCTTGTCGGCCGAGCTGGCAACGACATTCACCTTTCCGTACATCTCCGCTTCCTTCGCGGCCTTCTTCGCCCACTGACCCGTCACGATGTAATCGGCCACACCATGGCGCATCAGGTTCATCGGCACCATCGCAAACTGGGTGTTTCCTCCGCCCTGCAGGAACAGTACCTTATAATTATCCGGTACATCCAGCAGCTCTCTGAAATCTGCCTCGGCGGTATCGATGATCGCCTGAAAGTCCTTCGAGCGATGAGACATCTCCATCACGGACATCCCGCATCCATGATAATCCAGCATCTCCGCTGCTGCTGTCCGAAGAACCTCCTCCGGTAAAACTGCTGGTCCCGCACTGAAATTATAGACTCTGCTCATCGCTATCTCCTTTGAATCGTGTATTTGAATGTTTCCCTTGATTAGGCATATGATAGCACCGACCGACTTTATGCAGTATATAAATAATTTTTATGTATCATCTTTTGTACAATCGGGAGGGATTTCGGGACACGAAAAAGCCCGGTGCAGATGCACCGGGCGAAAGATGTTCCTACGCGGACTCGAACCGCGACCACCGGCGTCGGAGGCCGGTACTCTATCCAGTTAAGCTATAAGAACCCATTCGGTTTTACGAACTTGTATATTATAAGGCATTGGCCCGAAAAATACAAGGGAAGAATGCGGAGGCGAGATTTTGAAAATTATTTTTGTTGAAACAAATTTCCGATAATGCTATTATAATGCCGTATGTACTACTGTGATTTATGTTTCGGTGGACTACTGCTTGAGAGGAGAAAACGAGTATGCAGGACGATTACATTACCAAAATACGCTCCGCCTATAATCAGTTTACGAAGGCGGAGAAAAAAGTAGCGGATTACATTCTGGAAAACCCGAAGAAGGTACTTTTCATGTCGATTTCCGACCTGGCCGGTGCCTGTGATGTCGGCGACACCTCCGTCTTCCGTTTCTGTAAGACGATGAATGTGAAGGGCTATCAGGAGTTTAAGATGATGCTCTCGCTCAGTATGCGCGCGAGTGAGTCTCCGCTGACGGATACCGAGGATACGACCATCACCCTCGAGGATAATATTTCCGAGCTGGCAAAGAAGGTGCTGTCGGAGAATGTTTCCGCGATTCAGGAAACCTATTCCCTCATCGATGTGAAGCAGATGACAGCCGCGATGGATGCCCTCAGCAGCGCGAAGCGCATCGTCTTCTTCGGTGTCGGCACCTCGATGCTGACCGCGATGAAGGCCATGAACAAGTTCCTTCGCATCGAGCCGAAGGTCATCTGTAACATGGATGCGAATATGCAGCTGATCACCGCGTCGACCCTGACGGATCAGGACGTCGCCCTCATCTTCTCCTATTCCGGTTCGACGAAGGATACGGTCGAGATCGCCCGTTCCGCGAAGGCCGCCGGTGCGAAGACGATCGTGATCACCCGCTTTACGAAATCCCCGCTCACCGAGTTTGCGGACATCATCCTGCTCTGCGGTGCCAATGAAGGCACCCTCCAGAACGGCTCCACCTCGGCAGAGATCTCGCAGCTTTTCCTCGTGGATGTGATGTACAGCGAGTACTTCCGCCGCCACTATAAGCGCTGCAAGCCGAACTGGGACAAGACGGCGCACTCCATCGCCGATAAAAATTACTGATGTTTAACCGCCGAAGGGCAGCCTCACGAGGCTGCCCTTCTTTTTCGGTTCACTCCTCACCTTTTGACTTCTTCTGGATTTCTTCGATCTTATCACGGTATTTCATTGCGTCTTCGAAGTTCAGCTCGGCGGCAGCGGCACGCATCTTCTTCGACAGCTCGCGAATCAGCTTCTCGATTTCCTGATGCGTCATCGACTCCACGTCCTTCTGAATGCCATGCGGATCATCCACATCGACGGCCTTTCCGATCGCGATCAGATCGGCGACCGCCTTATGGATCGTGGTCGGTGTGATACCGTGCTCTTCATTATACGCCATCTGTATCTTCCGGCGTCGCTCGGTCTCATCGATCGTATGGCGCATGGAATCCGTGATGGTGTCCGCGTACATGATGACATGACCGTCGGCATTACGCGCAGCACGGCCGACCGTCTGGATGAGGGAGGTCTCCGAGCGGAGGAAGCCCTCCTTATCCGCGTCGAGGATGGCGACGAGCGCGACCTCCGGGATATCGAGGCCCTCACGGAGCAGGTTGATGCCGACCAGGACATCGAACTTATCGAGACGCATGTCACGGATGATGGACGCGCGCTCCAGGGTGTCGATGTCCGAGTGCAGGTAGCGTACGCGGATATCGGCGTCCTTCAGATACTTCGTCAGGTCCTCCGCCATGCGCTTCGTCAGGGTCGTGACGAGAATCTTATGCTTCCCCTCGATCTCACGATGAATCTGGGCGATCAGATCATCGATCTGTCCCTTCGTCGGACGCACCTCGATCTCCGGATCCAGCAGCCCGGTCGGACGGATGATCTGATCCGCCCGGAGAAGCTCGTGCTCCGCCTCATACTCGCCCGGCGTCGCCGATACGAAGAGCATCTGGTCGATCTTCTGCTCGAACTCCGTGAAATTCAGCGGACGGTTATCGAGGGCCGATGGCAGACGGAAGCCGAAGTCCACGAGGGTCTCCTTACGGGAGAGGTTTCCATTATACATGCCACGCACCTGCGGCAGAGTCACATGTGACTCATCCACGATGACGAGATAATCATCCGGGAAATAGTCCATGAGGGTATAGGGCGGATCCCCCGGCTTTCCGAAGCTTAAGTGCCGGGTGTAGTTCTCGATACCGGAGCAGAATCCCGTCTCCTTCAGCATCTCGACATCATAGTTCGTCCGCTCCGCGATGCGCTGTGCCTCGATCAGCTTATCATTATCCTTAAAGTAACGAACCTGCGCCTCCATCTCCTGCAGGATGTTCTCACACGCACGGTTCAGCTTCTCCTGTGGGATGACATACGGGCTCGCCGGATAGATGACGATGTGGTCCATGACCGCCGTCGCCTTCGCGGTGAGTGCATTGATCCTCGTGATCCGATCGACCTCATCACCGAAAAACTCGACGCGGTACGCCTCCTCGCCCTCCGAAGCCGGGAACACGTCCACGACATCGCCCATCACGCGGAAGGTGCCACGCTTGAAGTCGATGTCGTTCCGGTTATACTGGATATCGATCAGCTGACGGATGAAGTGATCCCGGTCCTTCCGGGCACCGTTCCAGACGGAGATCGCCATGTTCGCATACTCCTTCGGCTCACCGAGACCGTAGATGCAGGAAACCGAGGAGACGACGATGACATCATCGCGCTCGTTCAGGGAAGCCATCGCCGAGCAGCGCAGCTTGTCGATCTCGTCGTTGATATCCGAATCCTTCTCGATGTAGGTATCCGTCGACGGGAGATACGCCTCCGGCTGATAATAATCATAGTAGGAGACGAAATACTCGACCGCGTTTTCCGGGAAGAACTCCTTCATCTCGGAATAAAGCTGTGCCGCCAGGGTCTTGTTATGCGAGATGATCAGTGTCGGCTTCTGCAGCTGCTGGATGATATTTGCCATCGTAAAGGTCTTGCCGGAGCCGGTGACACCGAGCAGGGTCTCGAACTGGTTTCCCTGCTTGAAGCCGAGCGTCAGCTTTTCGATGGCCTGCGGCTGATCACCGGTCGGTGCATAGTCAGAATGAAGCTTGAATTCGTTGTGTTCCATAGCGCCCTCCAAATCGTTTCTCCAGTATATCACAGAAGCTCTGCATTGAACACTTGTTTGGCGTGCTTTACGTAATTTCTGTTATGGGTAGCAGCAGAGGCTGAAGGGGCGGCAGCAGAAGCACAGTACTCCGAGCTCGGAAGAATCTAAGTCGGGAACCCCAAGCGGCACTAGGCCCTCTGCAATCACTGAGTTTTCTTGATGAAAACTCAGCGTTGCAGAGGGTGCTAAGGAAAAATTACTCCAAGTGCCGCTAAGGGGACCCGACTTGATTCTTCACGAGCTCTACGTATGGCTTCTGCTGCCGCCCCTCCAGCCTCTGCTGCGCTCATATCTTACATAACTGATCGATATTGGAACTCAGAAAATAATAATGTAGAGTTATGGGTGTAGAATTCTGATGCAGGCACAGGCCTGCGATTTAAATACAGAGAGCCGCAAGGGATGCGGGGAGGAATGTCGATGAATGCAAAGATTGTGACGATACCGGGCGATGGCATCGGTCCGGAGATCGTAGCCGAAGCACAAAAAGTGCTTGAAAAGGTAGCCGAGGTCTATGGCCACCAGTTTACATTTGAGAAGGTGCTGATGGGCGGCTGCTCCATCGATGCGTATGGTGAGCCGCTGACGGATGCGACGGTTGCGACCTGCCAGTCTGCAGACGCCGTACTGATGGGCTCCATCGGCGGCAAGGTGGGCCAGTCCCACTGGTATGAGCTGCCACCGGAGAAGCGTCCGGAGGCCGGGCTTCTGAAGCTTCGGAAGTCCCTCGGACTCTTCTGTAATCTCCGCCCGGCACATCTCTACCCGGAGCTCCGGAAGGCGTGTCCGCTGCGCGAGTCGATCGCGGAGCAGGGCTTCGACGTGATGATGGTGCGTGAGCTCACCGGTGGTCTCTACTTCGGTGCACGGAAGACGGAAACCGTCGATGGCGAGGAGGTCGCAACCGATACGCTCGTGTACCACGACTATGAGATCCGCCGGATTGCGAAGAAGGCCTTCGAGATCGCGGAGAAGCGCCACAGCCATGTGACCTCCGTGGATAAGGCCAATGTTCTCGATTCGTCCAGACTATGGCGGAAGGTCGTTACGGAAGTGGCGACGGAGCATCCGGATGTACAGCTTGATCATGCGCTCGTGGATTCGACCGCGATGCAGCTCGTCCGGAATCCGGGTCAGTTCGATGTCGTCGTGACCGAGAACATGTTCGGTGACATCCTCTCCGATGAGATGGCGGAGATCGCCGGCTCCCTCGGCATGCTGCCATCCGCTTCCCTCCGCGAGGACAGTTTCGGTCTCTATGAGCCGTCCGGCGGATCGGCACCGGACATCGCCGGTCAGAACATCGCAAACCCGCTCGCAACGATCCTGAGCGCAGCGATGCTGCTCCGCTACTCACTGAATCTCACGAAGGAAGCCGACGCCATCGAGGACGCGGTCGCCGAAGCGCTTCGCACCGGCTTCCGCACCGGCGATATCATGGAGAACGGTGTGGAGGGCCTCACCTGCCTGCATACCAACGAGATGGGTGATAAGATCGCCTCGCTCATCAGATAACGAAGTTTCCGAGCCCGAGTATAAAAAGAGGACTGCCGCCGGCAGTCCTCTTCTCGTATACGTTTTTAGTCCCCGAGCAGATAATACAAAAGAACGAGGATCGCGATAACGGCGATCGTGGTTAGCGCTACCTTGATCCAGCTGATCGGCGTCTTGCCGGAAACCTTTCCGGTCTGTCCGTTGACCATGAACCGGTAGATCTTATCCTGATAGCGGAAGCAGGAGATCCATACCGGAAGCAGCAGATACTTATACGTCACATCGGCATACTTCGCCTCGATGTTGACCGAACGGACATCATCCGGGTTATGCTGGTCGCGGATATCATCTTCCGCGAGATCATGCATCTCCTCATCCATGATGCTCCGGGCCTTAGGCCAGGCATCCGTCAGCTTCAGGGTATACCGCTCGGCCATAAAGCCGGCCAGGTACTGCGGCTTATATGGCTTCACATCATCTGTACGATACGGTTCCACCGACTGAAGCATATTCTGATCATAGCGATCGGAGGCGGTCACCAGCACATCATCGAAGAAGTGCTCGATCTCACCGCTGCAGCCATACCAGTCCGTGACGATCTCAGTTTTCCCATCATCCTTTTTCACGGTACGGTTGATACCATACTCTCCGGTATATTCACCGCTTGCCTCCGCATCGAAGGTCCAGTATGGCACATACACGCCATGGAACTTATCCGGCTCCGCACTCTCCTTCGCCAGCTTCGGGCAGAAAAACTTATGCCCGATCCAGGTCTTAAAAAGCTCTGCCGCACGCTTATTATCGACATCGAAGGTCACGACGCCACCCGGTGCCATGATCTTCTCTTCCTGATTACCGGCTTCCATCACCTGTGTCGAACCACAGTACGGACAGACGTTCGCGATGGCATTCGCATCGTACATGATCTCCGCACCACAGGATTTACAGATGACCGTCTTCGTCGCCGTACCCCAGTCGGTCGTCGCGGTGTCCTCCTTTCCGGTATAGGCATGCTCTGTCGCGACGAATCTGCCCTCATCGTCGATCGTACCGCTCTCCTTCGCTTCCTTCTCATGCTGGATCGCTTCGGTATAATCACAGTATGGGCACTTCAATCCACCGGTGGATGGATCAAATTCGAGCGTTCCACCACACTGCGGACACTTTCGGTCGGTCTCCTGCAGGGTGTTCGTCATCGTGGTCTCGACGTCCATGGCGGCGGATCCGCTCGCGCGGTTCGTTACATTGGTATTCGCCTGTGCCGTCTGCATCTCTGTCCCTCCTTCCATTCTCATAGGTATCTTCGATCTCACATTCGTCTCTCAAAGAGAAGACTCCGGAGACGCTGTCACAGAATCCAGCCTCCGGATGCCCCTGTTTCCGATACATATACAAAGTGCGATGTCCCTTCGGACATCGCACCACAAATCTACTGCATCCGCTTACGCCTTCGGGGTTCCACAGTTCGAGCAGAAATTACCTGTATTGCCCTGATGTCCGCACTTCGGGCAGGTCCAGGTCGCCGGCTGCGGCTTCTGGCTTCCGCAGTTCGAGCAGAAGTTGCCCGTATTTACGGTTCCACATGCGCAGGTCCAGCTGCCTGCCGGAGCTGTAGCTACGCCCACGCCAGCTGCGGCCGCCGGAGCCGGTGACGGTGTTGTCGGCGGTGTCTGCTGCGGTGTGCCACCCATACCATAGAGCTGCTGGCTGTTCATGCCACCGACCATGTTCGCCATGTTCATACCGGCGAAGGCCATCATCGGTCCGGTCGAGGTATTGTTCGCCGCATCCTTCATCGCCTGTGCCTGTGCAGCTGCGATCGTTGCAGCAGCCATCGTCGGATCCTTCAGTGCTGCATTCATCTGAAGCACCTTGATGCGCTCTGCATCCTCGTCCGAAATCGTCGCGGAGCTGAGACCGAAGGCTGCGATTTCGATACCGTAGTTCTGTCCCCAGGTATTCGTCAGCTCGGCATCCAGTGCCCGTGCGATGTCATCTGCATGCGCCGGAAGCTGTGAATAACGTACGCCCTGTTCGGATACAGCGGCGAATGCCGGCTGCAGTGCCGTAAGCAGCTCCGTCTTCAGCTGGCTGTCGATACGATCTCTCCGGAACTCGTCGCTTACGTTTCCGCAGAGCTTCTTATAGAACAGGATCGGATCCGCCAGACGATATGCATACTCACCGTGGCAGCGAACCGCAACATCCGTATCGAGGTTGATGTTGCGATCGATGATACGGAACGGAATCGGATTCTGTGTTCCATACTTGTTTCCGATGATGTCCTTCGTGTTGAAGAAGTAGATGCGCTGGTCCGTCGCGGTATCACCACCGAACGCTACACGCTTCTTCCATGTATTGAAGGAATCCACGATACCCTTCTTCAGTCCGCCGTAGAAAATCGACGGCTCGGTCGACGCATCCCAGACAAACTTACCCGGCTCGGCACTGACCTCTACGATCGCACCGTTGTCGACGATGATCATACACTGACCTTCATTGACCGCGATGATCGCGCCGTTCGTGATGAGGTTATCCGACTTCTTCGTATTAAACGCTCTTCTCGCCTGACGCGCCTCGCCCTTCTTCATGAGGACGTCTTCTGTCAACGCATCGCAGTAAAAATACTCACGCCACTGATCCGAAAGAACAGATTCCGCAGCGCCTAAACCAACCTGTAAAAGCCCCATACTATTTCCTCCTTTTCGATAACACTCCGTCGAAACGGTTACACGGCCATACTCTAGCGATATTATAAACGAGAGCATGGAAACGTTCAATCAATATCAGCAAAATCGAGGAAATTAATTTCACAGTACCATTTTCAATCTTTCAACACGATTTCATCATTCTGTATTTTATCTCGGGAAACCTCCGAACAACCGCAGTGATACCGGACATTTTCACAGCTGTCCTGTCGGACACCCTCCTCTCATCTTGCGTATATCCGTGCTTTTTTCTATAATAATGAAACCTTATATTCTATTTTCTCTTCCAGGAGGTACACCATGGAAAAAATCGCAAGCTTTACCATCAATCACGAGAAGCTGGAGCCGGGCATCTACGTTTCCAGAAAAGATAAAGTCGGCGCCGAGACCCTGACGACCTTCGATCTTCGTATGACGAGACCGAATCGTGAGCCGGTCATGAATACCGCCGAGCTTCACACCATCGAGCACTTAGGTGCCACCTTCCTCCGGAATGATCCGGAATGGGCCGGGAAGACCATCTACTTCGGACCGATGGGCTGCCGCACCGGCTGCTATGTCATCTTCGCCGGCGATCTCAGCTCCCGCGACATCGTATCCGTCATCACGCGTATGTTTGAGTTCATCCGCGATTTCCATGATCCGATCCCGGGCGCAGCACCTCGCGACTGTGGAAACTACCTCGACCAGAACCTCGGCATGGCGAACTGGCTCGCGAAGCGCTACCTGACCGAAACCCTTTATGATATAGATGAGTCTCATCTGGTATATCCGGTATAAGGTGCGCATAGAGGCAGGAAGGCTTTTGTGACTCTGCCGAGGATGTATTAAAATCTTAAAACGGAACCCTTAGTGGCACTTGGATTTATTTTCCTTAGCACCCTCTGCAACACTGAGTTTTCATAAAGAAAACTCAGTCGTTTGCAGAGGGCCTAGTGCCACTTAGGGTTCCGTTTTTGATTTTAAACACCGCAGGCAATGTCTAAAAAAGCCTTCCTGCCTCCATCGAGCTGCTGCCGGCCATCCGAGGCCCTGGTGAAACGATAGCTGTCCCGCTCTTCTGCCCGATCACTCCGCCTGGCGCTTCTTTACGAGACCGAAGATGGTCACGGCGATGGCAATCGGACACATGACCTTCAGAACCGGGAAGGAGAAGCTCAGGATACGATACAGTCCGGCGCTGGAAATCACGAAGCTGAAAACGGCAAAGCCGAACAGCCAGGTCTTGTAGCTGATCTTCGGCACCAGCTTATGGAAATACTCCGAGCCGCTGGACAGCAGTCCGCAGCAGACATTGAAGCAGGCGATGAAGAAGATGAGTCCGGCGATGATCTGACCCGCCGCGCCGAAGCACTGCTGGATCGCATACGACAGGATGCCGGCACCGGTCTCCGTCTCGGTCAGAAGCCCCGGCACACCGCTGCAGATCGCACCGATATAGGAGGTTGCGAAATACACAAGTGCCAGCATCACGCCGGCGATGACCCCGGCCTTCATCGTTTCACGGGCGATCGACAGACGATCATGCACGCCGAAATCCTCGATATTGGCGGCGATGACGAGACCGAAGTTGAGGGCTGCCAGAATATCCATCGTCTGATAGCCGGTCATGAAGCCGGTCAGCACCGGGCTTTCCTGATAGCCGAGGGTCGAGGCCTCTGCGATATTGGCCGGCAGTTTCGTAAATACGCCCACGAAGGTCACGACGATCAGTACAACCAGAATCGGCGTCATGATTCTGCCCAGGATGTCCTTCAGCTTATTCGGGTGCAGTGCCACGAAGGTCGCACCGGCGAAAAACACCATGGAGTAGAGAATACGTGCCATCAGCAGGACTGATCCGCTCTGCGACGGCAGGAACTGTGCGACGGCCATCTCGAAGGAGGTACTGCAGGTACGCGGGATCGCGACGAAGGGACCGATCATCAGGCAGATGAGGACCGTAAACACCGATGCAAACACCGGATGGATCATCGAACCGAGCTTCACGAGATTATCGTGCTTCGCGACGGCCGCGACGGCCAGAATCGGGAAACAGACGGCGGTAATGGTCAGTCCGACCATCGCCGGAACCGTACTGCTTCCAGCCTGTGCTCCGAGAAGCGGTGGAAAAATCAGATTACCAGCGCCGAAGAACATGGAGAACAGCATGAAGCCGATCGTGATCGTCTGTCGAAATCCCAGTTTTTTCATAATGTGCCTCCTATCGATAAAAAATTATATCAATAATAACCCATATTTATCGGAGGAAGCAAGTATAAGTTTAAGTATCAGAAATGAAATCCCGGGATGGCCTGCGCCCAGTCGCTGATGCCGATGATGGTCTTTGCAAAATCCGATACCATCAGTGAGGTGTTCGGGTCATCGATGTACTTGAAGACCTCGCGGGCAGGCTTCGCGACAAGCGAGGCACCATCTGCGCCGACCGAAGACAGTCCGAAGTAGAGTCCATCCTTCGTTTCGGCCGCATTATCCAGCTGACGGGACAGCATATAGGCATCGATGTCCGGGTTATTCTCGACGATATAGTGGCCATAGGCGACGGCCGCCGCCTGCTCCATCTGTGCGTCCTGCGTAAGCTTCCGGACGGAGCTGAAGCCCTCCTCGGTCATGAAGATATTTCGCACCTGGCCGCGCTTATCCAGCAGATACTGACTGTGCATGTAGTTCGTCAGTACCGAAAGGTTGGCGTAGCTGATGACCGGTGTAGTGAGGTCGTTCGTCACCTTGCCGGAGGAGAAATCATCCCAGAAATTCGGATCGGTCAGCGGATACGGGTACGGATGGATCGCCAGTGCCCAGTTGGTCTTGCCCTCCTCCTGATCGATGTACATGAAGTTATCGAGCACATCCTTTCCAGGATACTTTCCGACCGATCCTGCCTCCGGCTTGATCGTCCAGTACTGATCCAGTGAAAACATGACGTTATCATTTGCGGAAACCGACTTGATAGCGGTATAGAACACACGGAAGGTCCGCTGGAAAATCCGCGTATAGTCCCGGACACTGTAGTTTCCGACATAATTCCAGTACTGGTTATTGATCTCGTTTCCGATGACCCAGTTCGTGATCTTTCCGTGTCCGTTGTGCCCGTTGTAGCGGCTCGCAAGGAAGGTCGCCATCGCCTTCACCAGCTGAAAACCATCCTCGGTTTCGACATTGAAGCCATAGTACAGCGCCGCATCGCTCGTAACCACCTTCGTGCCCGGGCGGTAGAGCGCCGGCTGCGTCGGATTCCATCCATTTACGAGGTTCACCGTGACGGCTACCCCCGCGCCGGAGAGACGGCTGATCTCCTGATCCAGCTGCTGAATCAGGGCCGAATCGAAGGAATAGACCTTTCCATCGTAGCTGTAGCTGACACCCGTTCCGAAAAGCTGTGCGGTTGTGACCGGGATAAACGCATGCTTGATTCCGAGGTCGATAGCGTCATCGAGGATGTTCGGATCCACCAGCAGTCCCTTCTTCCCGCGATTCAGCGCCGGCGACTGGTCTGCTGCGATCAGCTCCGGATTTCCGATGTAGCAGCGGTTCGATACGATCTGATAGGCGTTTCCACTCGCGATGGCGACCACGAATGCATCATAGGTCCGGAGGCTATTCGGGCCGTCCTGCAGATCCGCCGTGAACTGCAGACTGCCGTTTCCGACATCCTGCACCGCCAGATAGTCCGTCCGGCCATCGAGGTTCATCTGGTACGGCTTCACCGCGAACAGGTAGAGCTGCTGTCCGCTCCCGACGAGCGGCGCTGCATTGACCGTGATATCGATGATCGCCGGGTTCGCGGCATTGATCTCTGCTGACTGCACCGTCGCGTAGTGGGTGCCAATGCTCTGGTCCTGTGCGATCGTCGCTCCGCCCGTCGGTACCGCCGACGCCGCGCTGCTCTGTCCGGCAGCCGCACTGTTTCCACCGCCCGGCAGGCTCATCTGGTACGCCGATACATCGACGCCGCTGGCTGCTACGCTGGCCGCCGTCGCCGTGCCGGCACATGCCAGCGCCAGCACGCCCGCCATCACCAGTGCCGGCAGATATCTGCCCTTCGCTGATATTCCATATATCTTTTCACGCAACACATGATGTCTCATTCTTTCTTCCTCCAAAAAAGCGGAGCCCTTCCGGTGCTCCGCCTCAATACGCATTTATATACCTATGTTATGGGTGCAGCTGCGCCGAGATCTTCAGCGCCTTCAGTTCCTCCTGTACACGATCATACTCCGCCTTCATCTGCTCATAGGTCTGGTCATCCACGAGGCCGAAGTAATAGTCCTCGTAGCGCTTTCCGTCCTGATCCAGATAGACGCGGATATCATAGCAGCGGTTCAGGAAATCATAGCCCGTACCATCCGCGGTACAGCTCTCATAGACATCCTCCGGGAGCATCGTCAGATCCTCACCGATCTCCGTCCGCTTCTTCTGGACGCGATTGTGGATACCCATATCCTGTCCCTCGACGAAGGAATTGATGTAGAAAATCACATCCGTGCTCTCCATCGATGTGGACTCCAGATGGAAGGCCGCGTTGTCACGCACGATAAAAGCCGTTTTCGTCTTACGCGAAACCGGATCATTTACCTTACCTGTAATATAGTCGCTGTCGACGACCAGCTTCACCGGACTCTCCAGCTTATTGGCGATCGTACGATTCGCCGCAAGTGCTGTCACTGCCATCATGAACGAAAGCATGACGGCCAGCAGCAGTACATGTACCTGTCTCTTAAAAACCATGATTACTCAAGGCTCCTTACTTAAAAAAGTGAAAAATCAAATTCATAAATTCACTTTTTAATATCTGTTTCTTGCATTATAAAGAAAAAACGGCAAGTGTTCAAGACACTTACCGTTTTTGTAAGTTTATTGTAAGGAACTCCCCGGCGCCTGCGATGAGCGAAGCCCGGCGGAACCCGCGCTTAGCTGAAGATCTTCACGAAGTTCTTCTTACCACGCTGTACGACCACGCCGTCCTTGAAGTCCTCCGCCGTGAAGCTCTTCTTCACATCGGTGATCTTCTCACCAGCGACCTGCACACCACCCTGCTGCACATTCTGACGCGCCTCGGATCTCGACTTTGACAGACCGGAAACGAAAAGTACACCGCAGATATCGATGCTGCCATCGCGGTAATCCTCTGCCTTCAGGGTGTACTTCGGCATATGCTCGCTGTCGCCACCGCCGACGAAGATCGCCTTCGCAGCTGCCTCTGCCTTCTCCGCCTCTTCCTTACCATGGACGAGATCGGTGAGGGAGTATGCGAGTCTCTCCTTCGCCTTATTGAGGTCTGCGCCCTCCCACTTTGCCATCTCCTCGATCTCCTCGATCGGGATGAAGGTAAGCAGCTTCAGGCACTTGATGACATCCGCGTCATCGACATTTCTCCAGTACTGGTAGAACTCGTACGGTGTGGTCTTATTTGCGTCGAGCCATACCGCACCGCCGGCGGTCTTGCCCATCTTCTTGCCTTCCTTGTTGGTCAGCAGGGTGATGGTCAGCGCGTAGGCATCCTTGCCCTCCTTCTTACGGATCAGCTCCGTACCGGCCAGCATGTTGGACCACTGGTCATCGCCACCGAACTCCATGTTGCAGCCATAATCCTTATACAGGCGGTAGAAATCATAGCCCTGCATCAGCATGTAGGAAAACTCCAGGAAGGTCAGACCCTGCTCCATACGATTGGTATAGCAGCGTGCGCGCAGCATATCATTGACCGAAAAGCACGGTCCGATCTCACGCATGAAATCCAGGAAGTTCAGATGACGCAGCCAGTCGGCGTTGTTTACCATCTGGGCCTTGCCCGGTCCGAACTCGATGAAACGGCTCATCTGCTTCTTGAAGCACTCACAGTTATGATCGATCTGCTCGATGGTCATCATCTTACGCATATCGGAACGACCGGACGGGTCACCGATCATACCGGTACCACCACCGACCAGGGCGATCGGCTTATTGCCGGCCTCCTGGAGACGCTTCATCAGGGTCAGTGCCATAAAGTGGCCTACATGCAGAGAATCTGCCGTCGGGTCAAAGCCGATATAGAAGGTCGCCTTCCCGTTATTGACCAGATCACGAATCTCCTTCTCATCGGTAACCTGTGCGATCAGTCCTCTGGCGACCAGCTCCTCATAAACACCCATTTTACTTGCTCCTTATAACATTCACATCTTGATAAACTTCAGGCTCCATCCTCTACCGGATCCTGCCCTTCAGGGAACCCGTTCCCTTAATGATTAAAATCCGTTACGGATACATAATCATAGACCGTCGAGATCAGGCGCTTCGTATCGTCCCAGCCGATGCAGGCATCGGTGATGGACTTTCCGAAGATATGATCCTCCGGCTTGCAGTTCCCCTCTTCGATATAGGATTCTACCATAAGTCCCTTCACGAAACCAGCGAGCTCCGGAGAATACTTTCTGGAGTGCATGATTTCCTGGGAAATCCGCAGCTGCTCCTTATACTTCTTCGCCGAGTTGCAGTGGTTCGTATCCACCACGACCGCCGGATTCACGAGATCCTTCTTCATATAGAGATCATACAGCAGCTTCAGATCCTCATAGTGGTAGTTCGGCATGATCTGGCCATGCTTCGACTGAGAACCACGAAGGATTGCATGGGTATATGGATTTCCATCCGACTGCACCTCCCACTCGCGGAAGATGAAATCATGGGCATGCTGTCCCGCATAGATCGAGTTCAGCATGACGCCGAGGTCACCGGAGGTCGGATTTTTCATACCGGTCGGTACATCGATACCGGATGCCACCAGACGGTGCTGCTGGTTCTCCACGGAACGCGCGCCGACAGCCACATAGCTCATGATATCGCTGAGGTAGCGCAGATTGTCCGGATACAGCATCTCATCCGCAGTACTGAAGCCGGTCTGACGAAGCACCTCCATGTGCAGACGGCGGATCGCACCGATTCCGGCGAGCACATCGGCCCCCTTCTCCGGGTCCGGCTGATGCAACATGCCCTTATAGCCATCTCCCGTCGTACGTGGCTTGTTTGTATAAATACGCGGCACGATCATGATCTTATCCTGCACCTCGTCTGCAATCTCCTTCAGGCGATTGCAGTACTCAAGTACAGGGTCCGGATGATCCGCAGAACATGGTCCGATGATTAAGAGGAACTTATGTGAGTCTCCTCTGAAAATTGCCTTGATTTCCTCATCACGCTCTGCCTTGATCTTCGCAAGGTTCTCCGGAAGCGGAATCTGCTCACGGATTTCAGCGCTGGTCGGAAGCTTCGATCTAAATTCAAATCCCATACTGGTCTCCTTCTTCTGAACGGGCCTTCGGGCGGCCCTTTCCGAGGACTGAGTCTGCCAATGTCTACATCCGGCACCTGCGCGTACAGTCACGAAGGTCCACTCAGCCGCATACCCGCAAGTATACGCGGAAAGGACGTTAAAATCAAGTGAACACGTGGCATGGCACATATTCCCTTCGCGCAGGCAGGGCCCCGGAGGATCGGCAACAGAAGCACAGTACTACGATCGTATGACTTCTTTTGCCGTTCTCCGAGGCCCTGCCCGTACGCACTGGCTATTATTTCGGAAAGGTGATGGTGATCTTCGTGCCGCGGTTCAGCTGCGAGCTGATGTCCACCTTTGCGTGGTGGAGCTCGGCGACGTGCTTCACGATCGAGAGGCCGAGACCGGTGCCGCCGATGGCACGGCTGTGCGACTTGTCGACACGGAAGAAGCGCTCCCAAACGCGATTCAGATCCTCCTCCGGGATGCCGATCCCGTCATCCTGTACCGTGATGGACCTGCCTTCACAGATGACGTAGACATGTCCGTTCGGATGGTTGTACTTGATCGAGTTATCGATGAGATTATAGATCATCTCCTCGATGTTCGTGCGGACACCGGTGATTTCGGCACTGCCGCCTGAGAGATCGATGGATACCTGATGCTTCATCGCCTTATCCCGGAGGCGATGGATGATCGTCTCGGACAGGAGATACAGGTTCACCGGCTCCTGCTCCATCTCGACGCCGGCTTCCAGTCGACTGAGATGCATGATGTCATCGATCAGCGCCAGCAGACGCTGGGACTCATCATAGATGGTCGTCGAGAACTCCCGCACATGGGCCGCATCGGTCACCATGCCATCCTTCATCAGCTCGGCGAAGCCGGAAATGCTCGTGAGCGGTGTCTTCAGCTCGTGCGAGACATTGGCTGAAAATTCTTCTCTTACCTGCTGTGACTGTTTCACTGAATTCACAAATGGTCGTAGCTCCTCATATACATCATCGTCTGTCAAATCCACCGTCGGGGTATCCATCTTCTGAATCTTCTCTGCCATATGATCGAGCGGTGCGACGATCTGATGCGTCAGCCGGTTCGCCATCTGCATCGCGAGCAGGAAAAGCAGCACCATGATGCAGAGGATCGCCGGCAGGATGCGGAGGAAGATCCCGACGATGTTCGAGGTTTCCAGGCCGAGACGGATTACATAACGACCGCCGGCGGTGAGCATCGCCGCATAGTGGGCATTTCGCCCGAGGGTCTTCGAAGTACGCACCGCCTGTCCGGAGCCCGTCGCCATGGCTTCCTCGATTTCCGTACGGTCGAGATGCGGGTCCATGGTCTCTGCATTGCCCTTCGAGTCATACAGCACCTTACCGTCATTTACGTCCACGAGGGTGATGCGCAGTTGCACATTCTTCGAGCGCTTGACATCCTGCAGGTAGTCATCCAGGAAATCCTTCACCTTATCGCTGCCCTCTTCTGCGATTTCGTTGATGCCGGCGCAGAGCGCATCCGTCTGCAGCATCAGGTTCGCATCGGTCCGCTTATCGTAAAACTGAAAATACAGCACCTGACTCGCAAGCGTACTGAGAATCAGTGCAAGCAGGGCCGTGATACATAGGCTTCTGTAAATACGCTGTTTCAATGTATGTCCTCTTTATATTATGCGGTTCCAGTCACCGAAGGCATCGGAGACCTGAACGAATCAAAACCACCAGCAATGCCGGTGGTCGTTCCGAAGTCATCAGTCCGCGCTCAGACGGTAGCCCACGCCACGTACGGTTTTGATGTACTGGCCGGCATCGCCGAGCTTCTGACGAAGGGTCTTCACATGCATATCGATCGTCCGGCTCTCGCCCTCATAATCATAATTCCATACATGCCCCATGATCTGGTCACGGGTCAGTACGAGCTCCTGATTATGCATCATATAGTCGAGCAGTTCGAACTCCTTGAGTGTGAGTTCCGGATGGAGCTCCTCGCCGCCTTCCAGCACAGTCACACGGTGCTTCGCCTCGTCGAGGGTGATTTCATGGAAGCGGAGCGCCGGGCGTACGACCTCCTCTGACTCCGCCTGTCCGCCACCCATTTTCGCACGGCGGAGCAGTGCCTTCACACGGCTCAGCATCTCCATGACGCCGAAGGGCTTCGTCATGTAATCATCGGCACCGAGGTCGAGGGTGGAGACCTTATCTGCCTCGGCCGACTTCGCGGTCAGCATCATCACCGGAATCTCCGCGAACTTCGCGCTTCTCCGGAGGCAGCGCAGAACCTGGATACCGTCGATGCCGGGCATCATGACATCCAGCAGTACCAGTGCCGGTTCAAACTTTTCGGCATCATCGAGGAAGGACTGTCCATCACTGAAGCCGCGCGCCTCGTAGCCATTGGCCGTCAGCGCATAGGTAATCAGCTTCTGAATACTCTCATCATCTTCTACAACTGCAATTCTCGTCATCTCTTCTCTCCTGTACTGTATGCATCCTGAACGCCACTGCATCCAGAACCGAACAGGGATGCCGGCGGAAGCCGATGCGTTTCGCTTTTCCCTATTATAAAAAACTCTGGAATACCTGACTACGACAGAATGTGAATTTTCTGTTTAAATTCCCATCCATGTTACTGTTCAGGCGCAATTCGATCCTGCCGCTGCACGAAGTCAGGTGTAAAACGTAACCCATCCATGACGTCGTTTTACTGAAAACGCTTGAAAACACGTTCATCGCGGGTCAGTTTCTTCTCTTCCATGGTCTTCTGGTCGAAGGTATACTTCGTCATCACCGGACGCTCACCGGTGATGGAAAACTCCACCCACTCCGCGACATTCGTCGCATGATCACCGATCCGCTCGAAATACTTCGCGACCATCAGGAAGTCCAGCATCATCTCGCCACGATCCGGGTACTTCGCGATGAGTTCGACGATTTCCTTTTTGATTTCGTCAAACATGTTATCCACAACATCATCCGATTCCTGCACACTCTTCGCAAGTGCTAGATCCTTCTGGATGAAGGACTCGACGGCCCTCGTCACCATGCGCATCGTCGCGCTGGCCATGTCCTGGATTCGAATCGCCGACTCCATACCGTCCTGATCCTTGCCATAAAGATACTCTGCGATATCGGCGATATCCGAGCACTGATCACCGATCCGCTCGAGATCCGAAATCATCTTCAGTGCCGAGCTGATGTAGCGCAGATCCCTCGCCACCGGCTGCTGTTCCAGTAAAAGACGGAGACACTCCGACTCGATCAGTCGCTCGAGCTTGTCGATTTCCGCGTCCGACTCATAAATCTTATTGATCATCTGGCGGCTCTTCTCGCTGAGCTCCGGGTTCTCTGCAGCTGCGATATCCTGCAGGGTCAGGGCCACCTGTCCGATACAGTTTTCACAGCAGGAGCCCATCTCAATCAGGTTCTGCTTCATCTCATCCAGCTGTCGATCCAACCTGCTACGCATCCTGTTCCTCCTTACATCTCACCATTCTGTACGATGTTCTGTGTGCGGCGTACATCGCGCATGCGGTACACCTCTGCCTTTTCCTTCTTTTTCTCCCGGAGACTGTGCTCCAGCACGAAGCCGGCCTCCTGCAGCTTTCCTGTCAGAAAGCGACGCGGCTTCGCCGTCCATGTAAACCATGCAGCGAAGAGATCAAATAAATCATAGCTTTTCATCATCGTTTTCCTCTGATTAACCGAAACGTCCCGTGATATAATCCTCTGTCCGCTTGTCCTTCGGCATCGAGAACAGCTTTTCCGTCTTGTCTGCCTCGACCAGCTCTCCGAGAAGGAAGAACGCGGTCTTGTCGGAGATACGGGTCGCCTGCTGCATGTTGTGGGTGACGATGACGATCGTGAAATCCTTCTTCAGCTGCAGAGTGAGGTCCTCGATCTTCGAGGTGGAAATCGGGTCCAGTGCGGAGGTCGGCTCATCCATGAGGAGAACATCCGGCTTGACCGCGAGTGCACGGGCGATGCAGAGACGCTGCTGCTGTCCACCGGACAGGCCGAGTGCGGACTTTCCGAGACGATCCTTCAGCTCATCCCATATGGCCGTCTCACGAAGAGAGGTCTCGACGATCTCATCGAGCTCCTTCTTGTTGCGGATACCGTGTGTACGTGGACCGTAGGCAACATTGTCATAAATCGACATCGGGAACGGATTCGGCTTCTGGAACACCATGCCGACGCGCTTACGAAGTGTATTGACATCGACATCCTTCTGATAGATGTCCTGACCATCGAGGAGAATCTGACCGTCGACACGGCAGCCCTCGACCAGATCGTTCATGCGGTTCAGTGACTTGAGCAGTGTGGACTTGCCACAGCCGGACGGTCCGATGAAGGCCGTGATCTCATTCGGCGCGATGCTTAAGTTGATGTCATGAAGCGCATGAAATGCGCCATAGTGTAAATTCACATCTTTGATTTCAAACTTATCCATAATCTTTGTTTTTCCTTCTCCTTACGCCTTCGATGCCAGTTTCTTCGCCAGCATCGATGAGAGTGCATTGATCATCGTAACAACGAGAAGCAGTACCACGGCGGTTGCGTAGGACTGGTTCGTATAGAGGCCTTCGTTCGTGAGAACATACATGTGGATCGCGAGGGTTCGTCCGGAGCCCATGATGGAGTTCGGAATGCCGGCGACCGTACCTGCGGTATAGATCAGCGCTGCCGTCTCACCGACGATACGTCCGATGGCGAGGATGATACCTGCGAGGATGCCCGGCACTGCAGACGGAAGCACGATGGAAAAGATCGTACGAAGCTTACCTGCACCGAGGCCCAGGGAGCCTTCTCTGAAAAGATCCGGCACTGCCTTCAGCGACTCCTCGGTCTGACGCATGATGAGCGGCAGGATCATGATGGAGATCGTGAGTGCACCACCAAGGATCGAGTACCCGAAGTGCAGCTGGATGACGAACAGAAGGTATCCGAAAAGTCCGTAAATGATGGACGGAATACCGGACAGAGTCTCGGTCGTGAGCCGAATCAGCTCGACGAACTTCGATCCGCGCTTCGCATACTCGACGAGGTAGATGGCCGAACCGACACCCATCGGAATCGCGATCAGAAGCGACAGCACCGTCATCACGATGGTGTTGATCATCGCCGGCATCAGTGAAACATTTTCTGTATTGTATTCCCAGGCGAAGAGACTCGGCTTCAGATACGGGATGCCGCGGATCAGGATATAGATGATGAGGAACAGCAGGGTACCAACCGTCAGCGCAGCGGCCAGCAGGGTCAGTGCCCGTAATAAAATGCTTTCAGTTTTCTGGTTCATATCCTACCCTCTTAGTACTTGGATTCCGACTTGTGCTTGATGTAGCTGAAGATCAGGTTGATGCACAGCAGGAAGATAAACAGGACGACGCCCGTTGCGATCAGCGCTTCACGGTGAAGACCGACGGCATAGCCCATCTCGAGGACGATGTTCGCGGTCATGGTACGTGTGCCCTGGAAGATGCCCTTCGGCATACGCGGCTGGTTACCGGCGATCATGATGACGGCCATGGTCTCACCGATGGCACGACCGACACCGAGGACGATCCCGGCGAAGATACCGGAGCGGGCGGCCGGCACCATGACATGGAAGATCGAGCGCTCATGGGTCGCCCCCAGTGCGAGGCTGCCCTCATAGTAGCTCTCCGGCACCGCATCGATGGCGGCCTTCGCGCAGCTGATGATGGTCGGCAGGATCATGATACCGAGCAGGATGGAGGCCGTCAGAATCGACTTGCCCTTCCCGCCGAACGGCTGCGTCAGCGCGGCGATGACCGGAACGATCACGACGAGACCGAAGAAGCCATAGACGACGGATGGGATACCGGCGAGCAGCTCGACGGCCGGGTTGATGATCTTATAGATTCGCTTCGAGCAGAACTTCGAAAGGTAAACCGCGGTCAGAATACCGATCGGCACACCGACGAGGATGGATCCGATCGTAACATAAACCGAGCCCACGATCATCGGCAGGATTCCGAAGATTTCGTTCTTCGGCTTCCACGTGGTCCCGGTCAGGAACTGCTTCACGCCGATTTTCAGGATCGCCGGAATACCGTTTGAGAAGAGAAAATAACAGATCAGGATGACGAGAAAGATACTCATACTTGCGAGGAGCATGAACACATATTTTGCGATGCTCTCGCGAACTGCTGCGGCACCGCTGCCGCGAAGCGGATTGTCACCGGTCACACGCGCACTCGTTTTTTCTGCCTGCTGCGCATCCGATCTTCCTGCAAGACCCTGCGATACCGGCGTATTTCCCAGCACCTGATCGTTTGCGATGTTCATACACACAGAGGAGCCCGTTACCGGGCTCTCTGCAGCTGTTTCATGAACTTCGTGGACTACATGATGTAATGTAAGTTCGTTTTCCATACGATTTCCTTATCTAAGTGAAGTCTCAACGTTCCATCTTTCACAGGATAGAATTATGCCAGCTCGGACCAGTCGGTGGTGTCACCTACATAGATGTCCTTTACCTGCTCGGAAGTAAGATCATCGACCGGGTTGTCGTTATTTACCACAACGGCGATACCATCCATCGCGATGACCTGACCCTGTGCACCCTTGGCGGTCTCCTCATCCTTCAGCTCACGGGAAGCCATACCGATATCGCAGACACCCTCGATGGAAGATGTTACGCCGGTAGTAGAGTCAGACTGCTGAACCTCTACGGTGACATCGCTGTTGAGTGCCTTGTATGCCTCTGCCAGCTTCTCCATCACCGGTGTAACAGAGCTGGAGCCTGCGACGGTGACCTTACCGCTCTTACCAGATGCTGTATACGCACCCTGGTTGCCCTGAGAGATATAACCGTTGTCCTCAACGACCTTCTGACCCTCCTCGGAGAAGATGAAGTTGATGAAATCCTGTGCCACATCGGAAACCTCACCGGTGGTGACGATGTTGAATGGACGTGCGATCTTGTAGCTGCCATCCTTGATGTCATCGACGGTTGCGGCTGCGCCGTCGATCTTCAGTGCCTTTACGGAATCGTTGAGAGAGCCGAGGGAGATGTAACCGATGGCCTGCTTATCACCTGCGACAGAAGTGATCATAACCTCGGTGGAGTTGGTGATTTCTGCGTCATCGGTGGTGTAATCGACCTTCTCACCGGAAGCATCCTTCTGCTCTACACCGAAAAGCTCGATGAATGCGCCTCTGGTACCGGAACCATCCTCACGGGAGATGACATCGATGGCACCCTCCATGGAAGCGCCGGCTGCCTCGGTCTGTGCCTCGGTTGCTGCGGCCTCGGTCGCGGCTGCTGTGGTATCTGCGGCTGCCGCTGCAGTTGTATCTGCCGCTGGTGCAACGGTCTCGGTAGCGCTCGCGCCACATGCGGTCATCATCGACATCACCATCACAGCGCCAAGTGCAAGCTTGATTGACTTCTTCATAATGTAATCCTCCTCAATGTGCGGACCGTGGGGCGGTCGTCTGTCGACCTCTCTTTTTTATCCCCATCGATCCCTTTTGTTTTCTTTTTACCTTTGTCATGTTTTCCTGACTACGCCTACATACTAGGGGAGTTTTGTAAAGTCGGCCCTCATGCTTCTGTAAATTTTCTGTAAAAAAAGCCGGAGGGCCGGTAACGAAACACCAATACTCCGAGCTCGGAAGACTCTAAAATCCCATCCATAAGAAGTACTAAGCCCTCTGCAATCACTGAGTTTTCTTGATGAAAACTCAGCGTTGCAGAGGGTGCTAAGGAAAAATGCTCTAAGTACTTCTAATGGATGGGATTTTGATTCTTCACGACCTCTCCGTATGGGTTTTGTTACCGGCCCTTCGGAGTTTTCTGCTGCAAAGCAGCAGAAGTCATGTCATTTAAACGCCCTGGTAGATGTGGAAGCCGCCGTCGATCGGGAGGATCGTGCCGGTGACGAAGCGGGAGCCGCGTGGGTCGACGAGGTAGAGGAGGCCGCCGACGAGGTCTTCGATTCTGCCGAAGCTGCCCATCGGGGTGCCGTCGACGATGTGCTGTGTGCGTGGCTTCGGGGTGCCGTCCTCGTTAAACTGGAGGGCGTGGTTCTGTGTGGTATGGAAGAAGCCTGGTGCGACGGCGTTCACACGGATGCCGCTCTTTGCGAAGTAGATCGCACACCACTCGGTGAAGCTGGCGACGCCGGCCTTTCCTGCGGAGTAGCCCGGGATGCGTGTCAGCGGATGGTAGGCGGACATCGAGGAGTTGTTCACGATGTTCGCATTCTCCTGCCCCTTCAGTGCCTCGCCGAAGACCTGGGTCGGCAGCATGGTGCCGTAGATGTTGAGGTCGAGCTCACGATGCACATTCTCGAGGTCGATAGAGAAGAAGGTATCCTCTCCCTCGGCGGCTTCGCAGAAGTAATCCTGCGGTACCTGGGCAGACTTCACAGCACCGCCGGCACAGTTCACGAGGATGTTGATGTGGCCGTAGTGCGCGAGGATCTCTTCGCGGGCGGAGATCAGACTTTCCCGGTCGAGTACATTGGCCGACACCGCCATGGCTTCGCCGCCATCCGCCGTAATGTCCGCTACGACCTTCTCTCCGTTTTCCTTACTTCTGCCGAGCACAGCTACCTTCGCACCGCACGCTGCCAGTGCGCGGGCATACATGCCGCCGATGACACCGGTGCCGCCGGTCACCACGGCCACCTGTCCGCCGAGATCAATCTTAAATGGTACATCCATCGTTTCTTCCTCCTTATATTTCCGATTATGTCAGACGAAGGCCTATACCCCCTCTGATCTGCTATCTGAAGCAGTGTTCGTTCCAGCATGCCTTCACACAGGCGGGTTTTCATCCCGCTCCAGTCTGTGAAAATCATGAATGTGACTTCATTATGCACTACCCGTTTCCAGATGTCGAGCGTTAAATTATTAACCGGTTTACCACACGCAATTTCGTGATTTCTGAAGAAGCCGCAATCGTCGTCAGGCAGGCTTCGGAATGTCATCCTTCACCGACAGAATCCGGCAAAAGAAAACTGCTCCGCGTATCTGTCTGCTGCAACAGATACACGGAGCAATCATCTATAGGGGTTATCAATTTAAGGAAATATCAACTGTTATGATGCAGGCATCGATTCAGACGCTTTCAGGCATCAAGATGATGTACCACGATACCGCATACCACGATGCCGGCCATGGCAACGAAGAAATACTGTAAGCACTGTGCTGCTGCCGGAAGACCTGCACTGATCAGCAGTCCACTGAGAAGCAGTGTAACACATGCAATCACGATGGCTCCTGCCTCGAATGTAACCAGGAGCTCCGAAACGAAATCCATAAATCCATTGATTCTTGACGTATCGTTCATATAAACATCTCCTCTCGATCATGGTCTCATGACCACGTACAGCAGACATCTGCTGTAATGAAAAAAGCCTGTGAAACATCCTGTTGGAATGGTTCTCATTCCTTATATTTATATTATATCGCAATTTTTTCAGTTGTGAAGGGCTTTATACGAATGATAAATTTCTTTTATAATACTAATTAATTGAAGTTATTTCTCGCGCACATTTGTCCGTGTTGTACGGACACGCTTATATTATCGGCCTCCGTCTAGTTCACCATATGAGATTCGTCGTGCACTCATCACATAAGCGAAAGCAGACGGTAAGGCACTTGTCAAATATCAGTTACATCCTCAAGTCCTACTACTTCTTTAAAGAAACAACACATCCACTGCATCCGAATTAACCGTCCTTCTTCTATGCGCACTCTGCATAAGCTTTTTAAATGTCGCTTCATCTCCTCGATTTTTTGCATCCTGCAGCAGGAAGGCAAAGAATGCGGTCTGATCATACTGACATTTCTGAATGGCCAGAGAAGCGATCTCGACTGCTTTTGCACGATCCCGGTCCTTATAATAATCTATAAGGATATTATAAGGTTCCTCTTCCTTTCCGAGATGTTTTTCAAAATACCTGGCACATTTGTCTTCCTCCCCAAGCTCACGGTAAAGCTTGGCGGCTTCTGGGCCAAAATATCCGCTTCCTGCTTTCATCATAATCTCAGCACGTTTGAGATTTTCTTCCCTTGTTGTACATATTGCATTCGCCAGATCCATCATTGGATCCGCCACACCGTAACAATCATAAAGTTCATTGTCGTATATTTCCTTAAGAATACTTTTCTTCACTTCCCATGATTCTTTTTCAAATCCACCATGTTTCAGGAGTGCCTCCACGAT
Organism: uncultured Oribacterium sp.; assembly: GCA_937927445.1. Lineage (GTDB taxonomy): Bacteria > Bacillota > Clostridia > Lachnospirales > Lachnospiraceae > Oribacterium. The sequence continues at coordinate 45,735 of CALAOB010000143.1, forward strand.
ATCACAGACTTCGTCTATCTCAGGCTGATCATCGATATATGGCTCATCCATCAGATCTGAAATGAGTTCTGAAATCTGAGTCCAGGCTCCTTTCAGGAATGATGCCTGTTGTGCTTCCTTCTTATCGGATTTTCCAAAATAATCAATTAACGCTGATATATGTCGGATTCTCTCCTCATCGCGATATTTGTCCCAATAATGTTTATCTTTTTTAATTTTATTGACATACTCCCTTTTATATCTATCGAAATCATCTCGCAGTTTCTTCTTTAGTTCCATCAATAACGGATCTGTAGCCGAAATTGAAATGCAGTAATCTGTCACGCAATCTTTGAAAAACTCCATTTCAAAGGCCTTTGCTATTTTCTCTGCTGCACAGCGGATATCACCCACACTGCATCTGCAAGATTCAATATAATCACGAAGAAGTTCATCCCTGTGTAATAAAAGAATCCCCTCCTCTACAGCCATGTTCAGATTCATAAACTCATCTTCACAGCTATCATCGGTATCCGGATGATCCACTATGATGAATTTGAGCCCGATAATTTCATCCAGTATCTCAAACGCCGGCTTATACTCCTCCAGCACTATCAAATCATGACAGCCTCTGACTGTTGCTGATTTCATGAGCTGTCATGGAACTGCTCTCATGAGCTGTCGCTGAGCT
>CALAOB010000144.1 GCA_937927445.1 uncultured Oribacterium sp.
GCTGTGCACAGAGCTGTATCCGAACCTTTACCGGGACGAAACAGCGGTGCGCCTGATCGATGAAATCGACTACGACTTTTCGGAGGCAGAGAAAAATTCTCGCAGCCTGATGCAGCGTTTCGGTGCGCTGGAGGTCGCCATGCGGCAGAATGACCTTGCGTGGGAGGTACGGAATTATCTGAAAACCCATCCCAGCGCAGCGGTGGTCAACCTCGGCTGCGGGCTGGATAACACCGGTAGAGCCTGCGACAATGGCAGATGCAAGATCTACAATCTGGATTTCCCGGATGTGATCGCCTTGCGGCAGCAGCTGCTGCCTGCCGGGGAGCGGGAGCAAAACATCCCCTGCGACCTGAAAGACCCCGCATGGTTTGACAAGATCGATGCCTCCGGCGGGGCGGTGTTCTTTGCCTCCGGGGTGTTCTATTACTTTCTGACGGAGCAGGTCAGGGCGCTGGTGCAGGGGATGGCGGACGCTTTCCCCGGCGGAGTGCTGGTCTTTGATGCCGCCAACCGGACGGCGGTGAAGATGATCGCCAAAACGTGGCTTAGGACGGCAAAGATCAAGGATGTAGGGGCGTATTTCGCGGTTTCAGATGCTCCCAAGGAGATTGGCGAGTGGGACAACCGCTTGCAGGTCACAAGTCGCGGCTATATGCTGGGTTACAACGATTTGAAAGACCCTTCTGTCAGTGGCTTTTTCCGGTTTCTCGCAAGGGTCGGTGACAACGGGATGAAAATGCAGATCGTGAAGATCAGATTTGGGGGCAGACAATGAAGTATCCAGGGATGCCCATGTGGCGTCAAGGTGTTGTTGCCTGGTTTAGTTCCGGAAGGCTGTTACGATTAGCCTTCCGGATTTTTGAATCATCAAACTTTTTGAATGGCTGCCATCGGTATTCATCTATGGAGGCGTAATCAATATCGTCGCGGAACGATTTATGCATGGCTGGCGGATCTGTCGGAGCGTATAAAGTAATTTCGTATTTCGGCGACCTGGTACAGGGAGCCGAAGCAGATGGTGATCGGCTGTCTGTTCATATGGAGTTCGTCAATGCGATCGTCCGCAATCGCTATCTCGCTCCGCACGGTGCCGTCACCGGTGCAGCAAGTGACCCTGGAATCGTCTGCGATTTCCATCGCGCGCTGTACGGCGGCAGTGACGGAGTCAGCGGTTTCGACCGGGCCGTCGAAGTACGCGCGGATCTCGGATTTCAGCTGTTCCGGCCGGAGGGCGCGGTGCGCGTCCGGGAGCTCGGTGATGAAGCGGGCAGCGTACGGGGCGATGAGGCGGAGCATGGTATGGTAGTCCTTATCCTTCATGACGCCCATCACGAAGTTGATTTTCTGGTCCGGGAAGTAAGCGCGGATCGTGTCGACGAGGGCTTCAACGCCGTTCGGGTTGTGTGCACCATCGACGATAAGAAGCGGTTCCCGCGAGAGGACCTCGAAACGTCCCGGCCAGGTAGCCTGGGCGAGACCGGCACGGATGGCATCTTCTGAGATGCCAGGTTTGTGTTCGCCTTCAGGTGTCTGAGCAGCAGAAGCCTCGCTCTGGATGGCGTTCTCCGAGATGCCGAAGCCGCGGCGTTGCAGGCAGTCGATGATGTCGAGCACAGCCATCGCGTTTTCCATCTGGTAATTTCCGAGCAGCTGGATCCGGAGATGCTGGCGAACGCGGTAGTCGAAAACCTGCCCGTCAATCGTCCGCGCTCGGGCGGTGAAGGCCGTCGGATCCGTGATGACGAGGCGCGCTGCTGCGTCTGGATTCACGTCTGCGAAGCGCTGCTGCACGACGTCCATGACGCCCGGGAGCTGGTGGTAGAGGATGCAGTCGGCGCCTGGTTTCAGGATGCCGGCTTTTTCCGCGGCGACCTGCTCGACGGTGTCCCCGAGGAACTCGGTGTGGTCGAGGCCGATGTGCATGATGGCGCAGACCTCCGGAGAGGAGATGACGTTCGTCGCATCGAGGCGGCCACCCATGCCGACCTCGAGGACGACGAGATCGCAGCGCTGCTCCTCAAACCAGCAGAAGGCCATCGCGGTGATCATCTCGAAGTCCGTCGGCTCCTCGCCGAGGGTCTCTGCGGCGGCACGCACGCGGGCAGCAAGCCGGCGGAGATCTGCATCCGAAATCATCTGTCCGTCGATGGAGAGACGTTCGTTAAACTGGTCGAGGTGCGGTGAGATATAGAGACCGGTCCGGAAGCCCGCGGCCGTCAGAATCGACTGGGTCATGACGCAGGCCGAACCCTTGCCGTTCGTGCCCGCGATGTGCACATAACGGAGCTTCTCCTGCGGATCGCCGAGCGCGTGCATGAAATCCCGCATACGCTCAAGCCCGATCTTGGTGTGTTTCCAGTTCGCCCCATGAAGGAGCGCGATTGCTTCATTCCAGTCCATTTTTTTCTTCTTTCCTGATAATTTAATTTGTTTAGTACGTTCATGCCGGAGCCCGGAGGGATGGCAACGAAAACCATACGGAGAGTCCGTGTAAAATCAAGCCGGGTCCCCTTAGTGGCACTTGGTGTTATCTCTCTCTGGAACCCTCTGTCAACGCTGCGTTTTCATGAAGAAAACGCAGTGATTGCAGAGGGCCTAGTGCCACTTAGGGTCCCCGGCTTAGAGTTTACCAGACTCGGAGTACTGTGTTTCCGTTGCCATCCCTCCGGGCTCATGGCACCGAAAGTATAGGAATCAGTAGTGAATTACGCGGCGAGCACCTGCTGGATATCACGGCGACGCAGGATCCCGGCGAGGGTGAGCACCACGGCGATCTGAATCGGCGCGGTGACCGCAGCCTGCATGATTCTCGTCGTGAGAAGCCCGGTGAAGCTGGAGCCGTAGAGGATGGAGATCCAGAGCGTGTTCATAAGAAGGCTCAGTACCAGCTGGTTAAAGAGCACCGCGAAGGTCGCACGAACCGGCAGCGGAAGTGCGGCGTTCAGCACCGAGGACGCAGCGGCATCCAGTGCGGAAGCGGCAGCGCCATCTGTGTGCAGGTCGCCTGCATTGGCGTCGGAAACGTGAAGCGGCTTCCGGTACAGCGCGAGGCCGAAGGACAGGCCCATGAGCACCTGGGTCAGCGTGAAGCCCGGGAAGTAGGAGCCGGTCGGAAATGCGATGGCGCCGATCATGTCGCCGAGACCGCCGACGAGGGCAGCCGCCACCGGACCGTGCACGACCGCGGCGATGACGAGCGCCACGAAGCCGAAGCCGATGCGGACGTTCCATGCGCTGAAGGAACAGAATCTTGTCAGAACGATCTGGAGAGCGACAAGAACTGAAAGGGATACGATGGTTTTTGTAGTGAATTTCTGCATAAAAATACCTCCTTTGCAGCCCCTGACTACAAAGAAGGTTAGTGTCTAATCTTCACTGCAGCGGGATGCGACACCCGAACCGCGCCGGAAATCCGGCTTCGTCCTCCCGACAAACTCCCCGTTCGGAAGGCACTGTACGCTCGTGCGTCTACTCTGCGAAACTTGATGGGGCAGCGGCGATGTCGGGTGCGGGTGGACGCGAGGTCTGCCCGGCACGGAACGAAGCCGTTACCTGTTGCTTACATAAAAACTATAGAACAGATTCAGGGGCGCGTAAAGTGGATATTTCGACAGCTTTCTGCTAAAATAGATACTAATTTTTGTGACAGTTCAGGCAGAGGGTCGGAGGGCCGGCAACAGAAGCGCAGTACTACGAGTTCGGGAAAATCTAAGTCAGGACCCCTAAGTGGCACTAGGCCCTCTGCAATCGTCGAGTTTTCCTGATGAAAACTCGACGTTGACAGAGGGTTCCAAGGAGAGATAACACCAAGTGCCACTAAGGGAACCTGACTTGATTTTCCACGAACTCTCCGTATGGCTTCTGTTGTCGGTCCTCCGGCCCCTTCCTACACGTTCGTTAAACATACAGGAGAAGAGATGTCATTACGTGAAGATTTTGAGAAGGAAAAGAAGAAGCTGAGCCGGCTGAGCTTCGGCGGGAAGTTGCAGTATATTTTCGACTATTATAGGTTCTGGATTCTTGGTGTGGTGGTGCTGATCGGGCTCGTGTGGTCGGTCGGTTCGACCATCCTCCACAACAAGCCGACGGGTTTCTACGCGATGCTGCTCAATGCCGGCGGCTCGGACCTGAGCGGGCAGGCGGATGAAGCCGCGGGGGCTGCTTTCGCGGAAGCGGCGGGGCTTGATGACGGGAAATATAAGATCATCGTCGATACTTCGGCGACCTTCAATCCGAACGACCAGAGCCAGTTCTCGATGGCGCAGAATGCGAAGATCGCGGCGCTCTACCAGTCGCACGACATCGATGTGATGGTGGCGGACCCGGGCGTCTTCACCTACTACGCGCTGAACGGCTCCTTCGTCGACCTCCGCGATGTGCTGGACGACGAGACCCTCGCAGCGTACGAGGCTGCCGGTCAGGTCTACTACATTGACCAGCACCTGCAGGAGCTCCTCGACCAGACGGACTACGGCGAGCTCGAGGAGATGAGCCTCGGCGCCGATGAAACCATCGCGAACAGCGATACGCTTCGGAAGTCGGACGCTTCTTCGGATGCCAATGCGGAGACCAGCGCAGCAGCCGCTGCGGATGCACAGGCGGCGGCCGGTACGGATGGCGCGGCAGAGGAGCGCCTGATGACTGCGGACGCTGGAAATCCGTCAGGTGACACAGGCTCGGAAACCAGCGATGACGCTTCGACGACCGCCGAAACCCTCGACGAGATGTCGGCGTTTGCGGCGAATCTGATGGGCCTCGCGACCGTGCAACCGCGTGAGGACTTCGTGATGCCGGACCCGGAGAAGATGCAGAAGCCGATTCCGGTCGGCATCGTCCTTACCGACGCCCCATGGCTTGAGGAGAACGCGCTGTATCAGAAGACCACGCCGATTTTCGGCTTCGCCGTGAAGTCAGAGCGACAGGACGCCGCGAAGAGCTTCCTTCAGTTCCTGGAAGCGAGAGCGTGAAAGGTTTATTTCAGTGTCCCGTTTTTCACGAAGTACTCGAGCATGAGATCGGTTACGTGCCCGTAGCTGCAGACGCCGGTGGCCTGGCCCTGCATCTTCAGGTAGGCGTCGTTCAGCTGTTCGTGCGCTTCAGCCGGCTTCCCCTCGAACTGCTTCCAGTAGGCGTTGTTGTAGAGCATGTCCTGGCGGGTGCGCGCATTGATCCGGCCGTACAGCGTGGCGAAGGCGGTGCTGTCGACCCGGGCGAGTGCATTGCCCGCGTACACCCAGGCGGAGACATAGCCTGAATAGTTGAAGTAGAGATCGTCCGCGCCGATCGTCGCGAGCACGCCGATGAAGTTCGCTTCCTCCTCCTGCATGTAGCCGCGGAGGTGAGAGAGCTCGTGGCAGATGGTGAACGGGATGTCGTAGTACGCGATGTCGCGGTTGTAGTTCGCCTCAACGGTGAACGGGGAGTAGACGCCGGTGGTCTGCTGGACGCTGAGGAGCCAGGTGTTGAGGATCGGCTTCGGGAACGGGTAGTGGCCCGACAGGCGGCGATAGCGCTGGCCGAGCTTCTCCATCGCGCGCTGGCCCGTGCGCCCCGCGTGCCACAGCCAGGCGGCGGAAGCCTTCGGCGTCTCCGTGGTCTGGCCAATGCAGGCGCCGTCCACTTCGATGGTGGTCGCCGGAGCCTCGTCGGCGCCGGAAGTGCCGGAAGCTTCGGCGGTGGCGTCCGCGGAGGTAGGTGCGCGGAGGACGTCTGCATTGGCATTCAATGTGGCGGACGCCGCGAGCTGCGCCTCGGTGGCGTTGATTTCCGTGACGAGGTAGTCGCAGAGCGCGATGAGGTCCGCTTCGTCGTAGACCGTGCCGTGCTCGTCGAGCGTTACGCTGAGGCCGGCTTCCTGCGAGAAGCTCGTGCGGTGGTAGTTGATGCCGCAGAGGAAGACGTAAAGCACGAGCAGCGCGGACAGGATGAGGAAGAGGTGGCTGAGGAAGCGGCGCAGCGGACGGGCAACGGCGAGAAGCTGCGCCGGGCGGGAAGCGTCAGCCTGCGGCGGAAAAGTCTGTGATACGCCGCCCGCGCGCGGCTGGGCAGCGGACGCAGGACGAAGACATTCGACGCCGGCATGGATGGCGCGGCGGAGCTGCTTCACGAAATCGAAGAGCACGAAGAGAATCGTCGCGTAGAGCAGCAGCTCCACCACAGAGAAGGGCAGCAGGCCCGTCACGGAGCCGATGCCGAGACTCAGCACGCGATAGACGTAGTGGGAGTAAGCATTGGCAAAGGCAGAGGAGCGGGCCGCCAGCTGATTCGCGGCGAGCGCCAGCAGGTCGAGGAGCAGCGCGAGCAGGTAGATGCGCCGCATATGGGATTTCGTTTCTGTTATATGGAAATTTGACATTTGCTTTCCTTTATATGTTTTCGGTCTGTCAACAATATAATGCCAAATCCCGGAAAGTTCCACTTCCGTCAGATTATTTTAAAAAAATTGACCATTCACATGAAAAAGCGAATTCGGTATAATTACGGACAGTTGTGAAAAACTGCATGGTATGCTGCGGGGGTTCAGCCCGGAGAGGAGTGGACCCCCGTGGTATGTGATGCGTATCAGTGCGGATTATGACGTGCGCCCAGGCGGTGCGAGGCATGAATCCAGAAAATCGAGGGGACAATCAATTATGATAAAGAAGAAATCCGTCGTCGCGGCTGCGATGGCGATGTCAATGATGGCGAGCCTCAGCACGACGGCGTATGCCGGGACGATCGCGTCGGGCGTGACGCCGATCGTGGCCAATGCTGAGACCAGTGGCGCAAACTACAGTGCGGGGGCGACCGGCACGAGTGGTGGCGAGACCAGCACCGGAATCGTCGAAGCGACGGGTGCGCTGGAAGGCACAGAGGCTGCGGCGCCGACCACCGAAACTGTAGCAGCGGTGAATGAAAATGCGATGCAGGCCATCACGGCGGCGGGCGGCACCGACACGACGCATGCGCTGGTGTCGAGCAGCGGCAGCAGTGCCGGCACACCGGCCGACAGCATTGGCACGACGAGCTTCGGACCGACGGTCCCTGGCGTGACGGGCAGCAGCACCGGCACCACAAACATGAATAACCTGTTCGGCACGGGCACGACGACCAGCGGCAGCTCCACGGTTCTGAACGCACTCAGTACCGTACCGCTTCCGGCGGGCTACTACTGCAGCAACGTCGGCACCTACACCTACCAGGAGATGCAGGTCGACCTCAATAGCCTGAAGGCGACCTATCCGAAGATGCAGATGGATGTCCTCGGGAACACCACCGACGGCCGGCAGCTCTACCACGTGGTGGTCGGAAACCCGTCCGCCCCGCATAAGATCCTCGTGCACGGCGGCATTCACGCACGTGAGTACATCAGCTCCCAGGTCGTGATGCGGGAGATCGTGGCGCTGCTCGAGATGCAGCAGAACAACTGGCTCTACCATGGACAGTCCGTCGCGACGCTGCTTCAGAACACCTGCATCCACTTCGTACCGATGGTGAACCCGGACGGCATCACCCTCGTACAGGGCGGCATCGACGCGCTGAACACGCAGGCCGCGAAGACGATGGTCATGAGCATGGCCGCGCAGGATCAGGTGACGGACCTCGCCACCTACCTCCGCAAGTGGAAGAACAACATCAACGGCGTCAACCTGAACCGTAACTTCGACGCGTTCTGGCAGGAGGCGACCCCGAAGGTTGATCACCCGTCGAACATGTTCTATAAGGGCACGGGGCCGGAGAGTGAGGTCGAGTCGAAGGCGCTCGCGAACCTCTGCCGCCAGCTCATGCCGGACTACACGATCAGCTACCACACGCAGGGCCGCGTGATTTACTGGTATTTCGGCGAGACCGGAAACTATAAGGCGAAGGGCCAGTATCTGGCCAATGTCGTCCATCAGAACACGGGGTATACCATCTCGGATACCTGGTCACAGACGGATGCCGCGGGCTTCAAGGACTGGGCCGTGCAGAAGCTCGATATCCCATCCGTGACAATCGAGCTCGGCCGTGGCACCTCGCCGGTGGACGAGTCGCAGATCAGCCAGATGTGGACCGAGAACGACGGCATCCTGCCGGATCTCCTCGTCGGCATCGGCGCATAAAATTCAAGTTTACATCAGGTAAAAGGAGGGCGGACGCCAGAAGCGTCCGCCCTCCTTGTTTTCTTTAGCATAAGTTCAGCCGGGTGAAAATTCACCCGGCTGATTTTCTGCAGACAGTGTAAGCGCCGAATAGGACCATCATGCCTACGGAATAGTGGGAAGATACAGCATTCAGGTTCTATAGGCTGGAATGAAAAGACAATTCATATGCTCACCCCATCAGTCCTCTCCGGTCGCGGAGGACGGCGAGGATCGAGAGCGCGAGCATGATGCCGACGGTAAGGACGACGGTGACCATGGCGCCAGCGATGCCGACCTGGTCCGCGAGGATGCCGATGATCTGCGGGACGAGGATGCCGCCGATGGCGCTGATGCCGGTGAGGAGCGAGAGCCCCATGGTGGAGCCTTCGATGATCGGACCGGCGGCCGCGACGGTGGTCGGGTAGATGGCACTCATGCCGAGGCCGAGCACCGCGATGATGATGACGGCCATCGTCGCGGTGTGGGTGTTCACGAGAAGCACGATCGCGACGAAGTCAATGAGGGCGCTCACGAGGATGATCTGAAGCTTATTCACATTCTGGAGGAACTGCGCAGTGCCCATGCGCCCGGCCATCATCATGATCCAGGTAACGGACACCATCGCGGTCGCGAGCGCACTCGTCATGACGCCGGTGTCCTTCAGGTAGGTGACGAACCAGCCGTTCACGGTATTCTCGAAGCCGACGTACATGAACATGATGAAGGTGATGATCAGGAAGCTGCGGTTTGTGAGCAGCGCCCGGGTATGGCCATCTGCGCGGTGGTCGCCCGCATTGGCCGCGGACGGCTGCGGCTCCTCGAGCATCCGGTAGTCCATGGTCCAGTAGTTCAGCGGGAAGATCGCGCCGGAGACGCAGAGGATGTACATGATGATGCGCCACGGGAAGCCGAGGGCGAGGAGAGCCGCCATGATGAAGGGGCTCGCGAAGGCGCCGACCGCAAAGGTGGTGTGCAGGATATTCAGGTACTTCGTCGAGCTGTTCGTCGCGACGTTCATCGCGAGGTTACTGATGATCGTGACGGTGCCCTTCGTGATGCCAAGGACGAGCACGAGCAGGTACATGAAGGCGACCGGTGGATGGATCGTCAGCAGCAACATGACGATCGGCGAAAGACCGGTGATGGCGACCACGACCGCGCGATGCGAGAAGTGGCGCTTCGCGAGCGGATAGATGATGGAGGCGCAGAAATTGCCGATCGCGAGGATGCTGATCAGGCCGCCCGCCACCGCGTAGTTCAGCTGCTCCTCCTCGATGAGATGCGGCAGGATCGCGCCGAAAATCGTGATGACCGCACCGCTCAGGATGTAGCCGAGGTAGAGGTGGTTCAGCACCCGCCACTTGAGTTCCTTCGTAATTTCCATTTTGATATACTCCCTGTATTGTTTTGACATTTGGGATAAGTTTAGCATACTTCCGGGAAAAAGCCGAACTGCATGCGACTGAATGAGTTTCTCAGAAAAATGTGTGAAATAACCCTGGAATATTTCAGAAAAATGTGTGTATTTCGAGCCGAAAATACTGGAAAAATGTGTTTTGGCAGAAACGAACGGAAAAGGCCGGCTGTCCGGCACCGGCCCAACGGGCCGCTTCCCGCATATCCCCTTGTATAACGGCGCCCCGATATGCTATAATTTTGGGTACTTCATTTTTAGGAGGCTATACTATGTCTATGGAAACAAGAAACGAGAACGGCGTGCTGGAGGAGAAGGCTCCAGAGTCGAAGCATTTCATCGAGCGCGAGATCGAGAAGGATCTCGCCGAGGGCGTTTATGACCACGTGCATACACGTTTTCCACCGGAGCCGAACGGCTATCTGCACATCGGCCATGCGAAGTCCATCATTCTGAATTCCGGGATGGCGCAGGAGTACCATGGACAGTTCAACCTCCGCTTCGATGATACGAACCCGATGAAGGAGAAGACCGAATTCGTCGAGGCGATCGAGCGTGACGTCAAGTGGCTCGGTGCCGACTTCGAGGACCGCATCTTCTTCGCATCTGATTACTTCGATATCATGTATGAGAAGGCCATCCTTCTGATCAAGAAGGGCCTCGCCTTCGTCGATGATCTCACCGCAGAGCAGATCACCGCATACCGTGGCGACTTCACGAACCCTGGTAAGGAGTCCCCGAACCGGAACCGTCCGATCGAAGAGAACCTTCAGCTCTTCCAGGACATGAAGGACGGCAAGTACGCAGACGGTACCCTGACCCTGCGTGCGAAGATCGATATGGCATCCCCGAACCTGAACATGCGTGACCCGATCATCTACCGTGTGGCCCACATGCATCACCACAACACCGGTGACAAGTGGTGCATCTACCCGATGTATGATTTCGCACACCCGATCGAGGACGCCGTAGAGGGCATCACGCATTCCCTCTGCACACTGGAGTTCGAGGATCACCGCCCGCTCTATGACTGGGTTGTCAAGAACTGTGATTTCCCGCATCCACCTCGCCAGATCGAGTTCGCGAAGCTGTATCTGACCAATGTTGTCACCGGTAAGCGTTACATCAAGAAGCTGGTAGAGGATGGCGTCGTGGATGGCTGGGATGACCCGCGTCTCGTTACCATCGCGGCTCTGCGTCGTCGTGGCTACACACCGGAGTCTCTCCGTCAGTTCGTCACCCTGAGCGGTATCTCGAAGGCAAACTCCAGCTGCGACATCAGCCTCCTCGAGTACTGTATCCGCGAGGACCTGAAGCTGAAGGACAAGCGTATGATGGCTGTCATTGACCCGATCAAGCTCGTCATCGACAACTATCCGGAGGGCCAGACCGAGATGCTTGAGGTGCCGAATAACCTCGAGAACGAGGAGCTCGGCAGCCGTCAGGTTCCGTTCTCCCGCGAGCTCTACATTGAGCGCGACGACTTCATGATCGATCCGCCGAAGAAGTATAAGAGACTCTATGTCGACAACGAGGTGCGCCTCATGTCCGCATATTTCGTAAAGGCGACCTCCTACGAGACCGACGCCGACGGAAAGGTGACCGTCGTTCACTGCACCTACGATCCGGAAACGAAGTCCGGCTCCGGCTTCACGGGACGTAAGGTGAAGGGCACGATCCACTGGGTCAATGCTCCAACCGCAGGTCAGGTGACCGTCCGTCTGTATGAGCAGCTGATCGACGAAGAGAAGGGCAAGCTGAACGACGACGGCACCCTGAACTTCAACCCGAATTCCCTTACCGTCGTAGAGAACTGCATGGTCGAGCCGGAGCTCATGGACGTCAAGCCATACGACAGCTTCCAGTTCGTACGAAACGGCTTCTTCTGCGTCGACAGCAAGGACTCCACCGAAGGCCACCCGGTCTACAACCGTATCGTCGGACTGAAGTCCAGCTTCAAGCTCCCGACACAGGCGTAAGTTTATGGGGCTGCCCCCTTTAGTTAGAAGATGTAACAGTTCAGGTGCCGGGTACCCCTTCGTTGCCGTCCCTCCGGGTACCCCTGCTGAACTATAACTGGAAAATTGAAATTCGAACATTTGTAGACACGATGCAGGTATATATATCAGCGAAATCGTGGTATGATAGCAGTATCGAATTTGTGAATTCAGATGCGTAAGTGATACAAATGAAAGAATGGGCCGGAAGCGGCCCGGATGGAGGATATCGTTATGGGCAAGAAAAAAGGTTTAGGTGGTCTCGTCGGATTCGCTGCACTGGTCGGCGGTGTTGCAGCCGCTGTATCCTATCTCTACAAGTATGAGAAGTTCTCCGAGGAGGTCGATCAGGACTTCACGGATGTGCTGGAGTCCGCTTCCGAGGTGAAGGACTCCGCGAAGAGATCCTACACGACCCTGAAGAACAGCCAGACGAAGGAAGATTTCAAGACCGCCGCGAAGGACATCGGTGTGGCGGCAAAGAATCTTGCAGTCGATGCGAAGAACCTTGCGGTCGACGCCGGCAAGGACGCATACAAGACCGTAAAGGAAGCCCTCGATGAGAAGCTCGGAAGCTGCGACGAGGACGATGATGATGTCGTCGACGAGACCGTCGAGCACATCTCGTACCCGTATGTAGATGACGAGGACGCAGAGGCGGATACCGAGGGCGCAAAGCCAGATGCTGAAAACGTGAAGGAAGAGACCGCTGAAAAGGCAGAGGATACCGACATCGAGCCGGAGGATGACAGCGATGTCGAAGTGGAGTTCTTCGTACACGATGCGGATGACGCAGATGCGAAGGCAGAGGAGCCTGCAAAGGACGAGGCTGCAGAAGATGCAGCGAAGGCCGCTGTAGATGCGGCAACCGCTGTGAAGGAAGAAGCCGAGGAAGCAGAAGCGACCGCGACGATCACAGAAGAATAATTGATGCAATCCCCTGAGCAAATGGATTTAACCGGCCATTTGTTCAGGGGCCTTTTTAAACAAGAGAGAAAGCCGTATGAGTTATACCGTAAATGACTTACTCACATCAAATAGATTTCCGGGTATGCAGCTGCTCTGTGGGGGGGGCAGTACTCGACCGTGAGATCAGGGGCATTCGTATCCTTCAGCATCCGGATATGGAACGATTTATGCAGGGTGGTGAAGTACTTCTCACGAGTCTGCAGGTCTATGAAAATGCGGAAGAAAGGGAAGTTAAACAGCATTTACAGGCGATTTGCGATAAGAAGGTCTGTGGATTTATCGTGAAACGAAAGCAAAAAGCGAAGGAGCAGAGATACTTCGAGATTTTACTGCAGTTTGCGGAGGCACAGCAGATTCCAGTCATCGAGATTCCAGAGGACATCTACTACAGCGTGATCATAAAGTATGTGCTGATGCAGATTTATGATTGTGAAACAGCGAAGCTGGCGTTCTTCAAGATAGCGCATGATAATATGAGCTATATCGCACTGCACGGGGACGATATCCGATCCACGATTCGAAGATTGATCGGTCAGATGAAAATCCTGCTTGGAAATCCGGTGGCACTCTATTATGCAGATTTCCATTGTCGTGTATCCAGCGAAACGCAGAATATGCCGTTTGCGCTCGCAGAGGATCGGACGGAGTTTGTAGCGGATGTGCGGACGCAGTATACCGTTTATCGCCAGAAGAGAGACTGTGTCGAGTTTATCAAAAAGATCGACATTTTGGGACGTTGGGACGTATACCTCGTAATATCGGAGAGCGAGAATCCGATGAATGAGCTCGACTTCATCGCACTGGAAAATATGGTCGTAAGCCTGAAATATGCGATTGCCCGCGCAGTAATCGAGATGGACATCGAAAAGAAATATCACGGAGATGTGGGTTACCGTCTGCTGAAAGGTGCGCTGTCTGAGGACGAAGAGGACGAAGCCGCCGAGATACTGCAGCTTCGGGATACCGATGAAATGCGTGTCGTTACCTTTCGTATGATGCCGACGAACCATATCAGCAGATTTGCGGAAGAAATCATAAACGAAACGGAGCTGGAGGAAGACGAGATTTCGAAGCTTCTGCCGAAACAGTATATTCTGACCATTACGAACCAGGTCATCTATATTCATAAGAAGGATAGAAAGGAAAGCGATCGAGAATTCCGCAGCCGAATCGAGTACATTCAGCACCATGTGCAGCAGCGACTGGAGCAGAGAAAGCTCAAAATAGATTGCCTGGTGGGGATAGGAAAGAGCGTTCACGGATATCATCGTTTAAAAGAATCCTTTGAAGACTCGAGAACGGCGATTCGATACATCTCAATCATTCGGACCATTGTGGGTGACCAGAATGAATCTGTAGTCGACTGCTCGAAGCTCGGCTTCTTCCGCATATTTGTGGAAACGCAGGATCGGGCGAAGCTTGAAACCTATATCCCGGAGTCGCTGCACCAGCTTGAGGCGTATGATCAGAAGAAAAACGCGGAGCTGATCAAAACGCTTGAGTGTTACCTCAACAACAAGCAGAGCATCAAAATGACATCCAAGAAGCTGTTCGCGCATTATCGAACGATCAGCTACCGGCTTGAAAAAATTGTCGATCTCACCGGCATGGATTTCAATAACCCGACGGAGATGCTCGCCGTACGGAACGGTCTCATCATCTACCGTATCCTCGAGACGATGTGAAAAAGTGAATAAGTTATGCTCCAGAGGGGCCTGCCATGATGGATGGCAGGTCTCTTTTTTGTGGCACAGTTTTTACGTAAAAAGTCAAAATCAAATTCCGCTTTCAAGCATTATATAAAAAATTAAGACCTTTATAATAAATTCTCGAATATCGAAAACTACGAAATGCACAACAATGGCATTTCATTTTTATAAAATATGCCGATTCAATGAACAGAAAACGGAAGTCCATCAAACAAATCATCGCGTTCGTGCTCTGCCTGAGCCTCTTTTCCTCACAGCTTGTGATGGCCGAGGTCGATGCAACCGACGCCGCGGATCTCATAAAGAATGTTGAGATGAGCACCGCAAGCGTTGCGTTCTACGAGGACAATGCTTCCGACCTGGAGGCGGATGGCTCCGCTGAGGAACTTGGTGGTTTCGACGAGGATGTGGACGACGCTTTCTTCGCGGATGAAGAAGATACGGGGAAGGTGGATTCTTCCGACTCGTCCACGGGTGACCAGGGCGATAACGCGAATAAATCCGACAACACCGAAGGGAAAGATGAATCCGACAAGACGGAAGGCGCAGGCAAGGACGATGCATCTCAGGATAAGAAGGATGATCAGACCGATGCCGGCGATGATTCCGAACTGAATAAGAAGCCGGAGGCCTCGAAGAAGAATGGGCTCGAAGATGAGAAGAAGGCGACCGAATCTGAACTAAACAGAAAGTATGATGCCTTCTATAACGATGGACAGATCTGTATCTACAATTACAGACAGCTTCAGCTGATCGGAAGTGGAGAGGAGCTCTACACCGGTGATAAGGACGGTCGAATCGGTAAAGGTAATCCGGTCGAGGTCGATGATGAGGTCATCACCTACGCGGAGGATGCAGCGTACCGCCTGATGAACGATATCCCACTGGATATCGAAGAGATATGGACTGTGCCAGAGAGCTTCGCCGGAAGCATTGGCAAAACGAAGACCGACGGGGATGAAGAGCGCACGCTCTACGATGAAGCGACGGATACCATCTATATCTACAACCCATACCAGCTCATGATCCTCGCGCAGGAAGACAGCGAGGATGAACCGGTGATGACGCTCGATAACGACGCGGCGCAGTTCGGCATGGGCCAGCTGATCTACCCGGACGGGGAAGACGAGGCGTACCTCACGTACAGTAAGGAACATACGTATGTACTGTCGAAGGACTTCAGCTCGGATATGCCGGAGCTCGCGGTGGATCAGTTGAGCGCTGATACGAGCGATGCGGAGGGACGTGACTTCAAGGGCCAGGTCATCAAGACCATCGGCGATAAGACTTATATCCTGATCGGAAATAGGGAACAGCTTGAAAAAATCGGCACGGGGGAACTAGTAAATGGTGCGGTTTATCAGGCATATAAAGAGCTTGGAAAATGGTATGTCGACACAGATCAGAGCGGAAAGCCGATTATGCTCTATGGTGGCGATGCTGATCTGAAGAAAGAACAGAACGGTACAGAGGACTTCAAATTCGGTGAGATTAAAGACGCGGATACAAAACTAAGTTCTCAAGCTTGGATTCATACCAGAGGCCGTTGTGGCGTTGATCAGACAACCGGCAATATTGATCCAACTCTGAATATAAAGGAAACGGCAGGGGGTCAGAAGTATACGGCCAACGCAAATTATATCATCTTTCGGGATATTGATTTTGCAGATGAAAACTGGAAGCCGCTGACCTTCCAAGGCACCATGATCGGCGCGAAATCAAATGAACAGGCGAAACTCTGGATTAAGAATGAGGATGGCAAGGAGGCGCTGAATAAAGCAAACCTGAAGCCGATACTTTCGAATATTACAATTGAACAGGACGTTAAAATCAATGTCGGTGAGCAGATGGGCGTCGGCTTTTTCTCTACGATATCGAGCGAGGTGAGTGAGAAGGACATCGGTCTCAGCAAGGGCCTGGTCCAGGTTTCCAACCTGCGATTTGAGAGTATTAACGTTCATACAACAACGAAGGAAACCTACTATCCGCCATCCCTGGTAAGTACATTGACAAATACACTGGGACACTTGCTCGGCGGCGTATTAAGTGGTCTGACATTTTTATTGACTTTTGGGCAGGTGAAAATCGATCTCGGCAAAACCCTGGGCGATGTTCTGGATGCCCGTAAGAAGGATCCTACGGCGCTGGCAAGCGGCACGATCGCGGGACGTGCGGTTGGGCAAGTCGAGTTTTCGGACGTTGAAGTTGCGAATGCGGATGTAAAGAACGTAAACAACTATACGGGTGGCTTCGTCGGGTATACGACGGGTACCACGCAATATGATGGCTTATCACATGCGCTGGGGGATCTGGTCAAGCTGCTTACGAATATTCTGAATGTCATTCCTGGGCTCGGTCTCGGTGATCTGATTACGATTCTGCTGGGAAATGCGATTCCTTTGGAGAAGCTGATTCCGACGGGCTATATCAATGCAAAAATCGTAAACTGCGCCATCGATGGATTAAATATCGAAACGGAGAAAGATAAGGATTATGCCGGTGGCTTTGTAGGGATGCAGAGGGGTACCATCATCGAAAACTGTTCGGTTTCGATGGTGGCGGCTGGCTGTACGATCACCGGGCAGAAATTCGTCGGTGGTTTCGTCGGGCTGGCACGCGATGCGGTCATCGAAGGCACGCTTTCCGGTGCGCTCGATATCGAAACGAAGCTGCCGAAGATGAATACGGAGAGCCTGCTTCTGAACTGTTCGCTCGAGAGCGACCGTCTGAATGTTTCTGCGGATTCGTATGCCGGCGGTTTTGCCGGCGCCATGGCAAATACGTCTGCGGTGAACTGTAAGCTGACGGCACAGGATGCATTCGAAGTAAAAGCATCTCAAAACTATGCCGGTGGATTTTCGGGTATTGCTGCGCTCGGCTGGGCAGCAGATCTCGGCAAAGATGATACGAAGGATAACCTGCTGGGTGGCGTCGTAGATCTCGTGGTCAAGTTGCTGAGCAGTAATCCGGGCGCTGCATCATCGCTGCTTTCACTGGGAGGCGTAAATCCGTCCTACATTCTCGGGTGCACAGTCAGCGGACCGCTGCAGCTCAGTGGGGCTGATTATGTCGGTGGCATCACAGGCCGTGGAAATGGCGCGTATATTACATCGACTAAGAAGGAATATCTTGAAAAAGTGTCTTTCTGGCGAAACGGAGTATATACAGCGGATGTCACAACAGCTGCGGATACGCCGGTGCAACTGACTGGAGTGTCCAGTATTACCGGTAAGAATTGTGTCGGTGGAATCGCAGGCTCTCTGGGAACGGCGAGTGTTGCGGGACTACTGAATACGACCCTGGGCGTGGCGTCTTATCTTCCGTTTACGGTAGAAAATGTCACGGTAGAAGGAGCTGCGGATAACACCACAGGTGCTTTCTCTGTTACTGCAGAGGAACAGCGCGTCGGTGGCGGATTTGGTGAAGCTATCGGCGGTTCGATGGAACATGTGAACATTAAGAACCTCTCGCTGGTTCAGGGAAAGAACCGGGTCGGTGGCATGATCGGTCTCGCGGGTCCTGGAGATCTGGCTGGGACAGATGGTGGACTTACCGTTAATCTTTTAGGTTTAAATTATGTTTTAAATCTGAATCATCTCCTTTCTCTTGCGCAGGGCGTGCATGTCAGCATCAAAGATGCGCACGTAAATGGCATAACGGATGGTATGACGGTTCGAGCGACGGGCTCAAATGAACATGGTGAAACGAATGACTATGTGGTTGGTGGGTTTATCGGTAAGAGCCATAGCTGCGAAATCGAAGACGCGGATGTGAAGAATCTGAAGGAAGTGACGGCGCACGATACCGATGGTATCGCGGGTGGTTTCGTCGGATCGTCACAGACGGGCGGACTTGCGGATGTAGCAGAGGGCGCCGATATCAAAACGCTGGTCAATGTCAATGGTCTTCTGACGGCAGTAAAATACCTGATTCCTTCATATCGAGTATGTAAGGTGCTCTATGTAGATGGTGGTGGCGTATCGGCAGACATCGCGGGTGGCTTCGCCGGAGAGTTCCAGAGTGGAACCGTCAACAATCAGCCAATCACAGAAGAGGAAAGAGGAGAGGAAGAGATTGCGAGTGCTTCGGAACTGGCGCGGGCCACAGACCCGAGTGCAGACGGAAAGTACTATGCGGTCTACAACATTGACCATGTAAACGGTCAGTCCTATGCCGGTGGCTTCGGCGGTAATGTCTATGCCGGTGCGTTGGCGGATGCCGGAAAGGGTATCAGTATCCTAGGTGGCATCAAGGGACTGGATATCAAAATCGGTGATCTTCTGAATCTGATCAATGCCTACGTTCCATTCATTCAGTATGCGGGTGTATGGTCAGAGAATGCAGATAAGACGAAGAATGGATTTACCGTCTGTGCGAATCGCATCAAATCGGATGGCCTCACGTCCGGAAGTGCCGGTGGTTTCATCGGCTACGGAAGTGGCGTGCAGGTAAGCTACTGTGATGTGTCGAATCTGAAGCACACTGCCGTAATCGAACCTGCGAAGGGACTCGAGGATACGGATAGCGCATCCTATTTCGATGACGCGAAGAGCACGTATGCCGTCAGTGGTGCGCGCTACGCCGGTGGATACATCGGTTACATGAATATCGGCTCTGCTGCTTCACTTGGAAAGGGCCTGAGTATTCTGGGAAAAAGTATCGGTTTGACCGATGTGCTGAGCGCGTTGAATGTGGTGGTTTCCACAATCGAGCATTCGAGCGTAAGCGGTGCGGCTGGTGGCTTCGCCGTGAAGGCTTCCGGAAAGAAAGCAGAAGGCTTCCTTACTTCGGATCCCGACATCCTGGGGGACGCGGGTGGCTTCGCCGGTAAAATCTCCGGAGGTCACATTCAGGACTCCCATGCGGTGAATTTCTCCTACATCATCGGTCAGATCACGGCCGGTGGATACGTGGGCGATATGGAGCCGGGCAGCGCGGCAAGCGTGCTCGATGAAACCAGCATCCTGGGTGGACTTGTCGATACGAAGGAGACATTGGCATCCCTTGTCGAGGATTTCGTGCCGACAATCCGGAACAGCACGACGAGCTGCATACCATGTGGCGGTGCGGTCCGGGCAGACGCGGCATCCACGACGACGATCCAGCGAGGTATCGCCGGTGGTTACGCAGGGCGTAACGAAGGCGGCCACATCTGGGGAAATAATACGAAAAAATGGAAAGGAAATGACTATACAGGCCCGACCAGCCGCTGCGAGGCCATTCGCATCCGCTCCGTGTATGGCGCGGAGATCGCGGGTGGATTTACAGGACGGATGGAGTCGGCAGACACCGCCAGCACCGGCAGCCTCTCGCTGTTATGGAGACTGGTAAAGGTGGATAACCTCCTGGGCGCGCTCAGCGTCGTCTATCCGACCGAGGAACATACGGCGGTCTATGGGCCGCTGGCGAAACTGGACCTCGTGACCTGGAACAAATGGGTGGAATTCGTCGGAAAGTACGGAGGTTACGGAAGTGAGCTCGCACAGCGTGGCACTGCCAGCAGCCAGGCAGATCTCGACCAGCGGCTTGCCCGCTACATCTATGGCTACCACGTCGTCGCGGGAAGAAGTAACTACCGCGATGAGACGATCCTCGCGAACGGTGGTGCTGCCGGTGGATATGTCGGCTCAATGCTGACGGGCTGTATCACAGATGGTCAGGCCCACCAGGCAAAGCTCATCCGGGGATCTCGCTGTGCCGGTGGTTACGCCGGAGAGATGCGGAACGGCGGTGCGGCAAACCTCGGTGGTGCCGAAATCTTAGGCTTGAAGCTGGAACTGGGGCAGATGCTGGATATTCTGGAAGTGTTCGTACCGGTAATTAAGCAGTCCTCGGTCAAGGGCTACCAGAGTGGTCTGAGTGTTGAATCCGATGGAACAGATGACAAGGCGCACTGCGGCTATGCCGGCGGTTATGTCGGTCAGCTGACCGGTGGACAGATCTGGGGCGATGCAGCTGCACGCTGCCAGGTGACGAAGTTGAGACGCGTCGACGGACGATCCTATGTCG
This sequence comes from uncultured Oribacterium sp., assembly GCA_937927445.1. GTDB lineage: Bacteria > Bacillota > Clostridia > Lachnospirales > Lachnospiraceae > Oribacterium. The sequence goes on from CALAOB010000144.1 coordinate 20,204, forward strand.
GTGGATTCGTGGGTAGCGCACGGCCTGGAAGTGTAGCAACCGTGGATCCGACGGCAGGCGAAGGCCTGTTTTTAAGCAAGCTCCTTCAGAAACTGCTGGATACACCGGCGGATTTGATACAGGTGCTGAATGCGACAGTGGCCACCATCCGTTATGCCGATGTGGACGCCTGGGATGACTGGGGCATAATCGTAAACGGTGCGTATACGGCGGGGAGCAATACCGCCTATGCAAGGGCTGCCGGCGGCTTCGCCGGAAGCCTGGCGGGCACCGTTCTCGGAGAAAAGAAGGATGATCATGCCGGGATTTCCGCGCAGGGTATTCGCTCTGTCATCGGTGGCGAATATGCTGGCGGATGCTTCGGACTCGCCGATGTCGATGCTGGTGTGAAGGTTTCTGGAAAAAATGAAACCGAATTACTGAAATATCTGCTGCAGCTCGGACGTACCGATGTACTCGATGCATTCCGAACCTATATCTATGACGGAACGGTAAGCGGCAGTGCGGATGCCGGTTTAAGTGTATCTGCATATGCTGCGCAGAAGTACGGACAGAACGATGCCGTGACCCGGAGTGGAAACGCCGGTGGCTTCGGAGGTGCGTTACTGAACAGCTCTGTAAAGAACAGTACAGTGACGATGCTTTCTGATGTATCCGGCGTCAACAGTACAGGTGGCTTCATCGGATATTCCGGAAAGAGTGGTGTCGTAGATTTAAATAAAGTGGATGTACTCGGAAATAAGCAGTGGCAGTTACTGGGCGGTGCCGCAGGTGTGCTGGATGTGTTCGGCTCGCATGTGGATGACAGCTGTGTCTCTGGAATCGAGGGCGGCTATACCGTACAGAGTAGAGGAGGTGAAGAGCAGATCGCCGGTGGCTTCATCGGCTATGCAAATCTGGCGCGTATGGCGAGATGTACCGCAGGTGATGCGAGCATACAGGGGCGAGGACTTAAGCAGGTTAGCTCAGGTGGAACCGCCGGCGGCTTCGCAGGCCGCACCAGCTATGAATATCTCGCCAACATTGACCTCGATTCTACGCTGGTCAATGCACTGCTGACCATCGTGAACCAGCTGGTAAAAGCACTGTATCTGGATAAGCTGCAGAACGCGGATCTGTTGAATATTAATCTGGGCATCATTCAGATCAAGGCGCTGTATGAAGGTGATTTACTGAGCGTCAATCTGTTCGGCGTGAAGATTTCAGTCGGTCTGTCGAAGGCAGATACGGAAAACAAGGAGCAGACGGACTTCGCCATCATAAGAATCGGCGATTCGGTGATCAAGCTGCCATGCGATAAGGATGGAATCAAAGAAGATAAGGATACAAAATCAAATATCAGTATCAGCCTGATCAAGGCAAACCGTACGAAAATCACAGACAGTAAGGTCTTTGGTATCGCGGCGGGCTATGACGTCTACGCGGGTGGCGCAAATTATGCACAGGATGGTTTGGCAGCCGACGGTCGAAGCGGCGGCTTCGTCGGCTTCAACGATGAAGGACTGCTGCAGAACAACGATATGTTCTACTGCGATGTCGTTCGTGGAACTGCAGCGCTGGTCGGACCCTTCAGCGGTGAGAGTAAGCTGGACTCCTCGTATACGTTTAATACGAAGGAAAAGGTGGAAGGCGAGAATAACAACTTCCGCATCTACCGAAAGCTGGCGGTAGCACTCGATGCGATTAAGAAGGGCTCAGAAAAGCTGAATAAGTCTTATGAAAAGTCTGGTGACTGGGATATGTACACGCTCGGGCACATGAATACGGTGAAGAGCTATGAGACGTTGGAAGATGCAAAGCTGGAAAGCAGTACTGCATCCGGCACAGGATCCGTGAATGCAGATCTGAATGCCTATGTCTCCGCTGCGAAGGCCGTCCTCATGGATGACAGCCGGACCACTCTCAATGAAGGCGGCAGTGATACTCCGGCACCACCGGGTATACAGGACCCATGTGATAAGAAGATCCAACTGACCATCAACAAGGTCTGGAAGGACTTCGGAAATTTCGATCAAAAACGACCGGATACGATTACCGTGACACTGTACTGGACATGGACAGATGACGCCGGTGCGGAGCATACGGAAGTCGTTCCTGGGTACGAAAATTTCACCATCGAGGGTTCTGTGAACCAGTCGGTATGGCAGAAGGTCCTCGAGGGGTTGCCGGCGTATATGACGGAGAAAGTCGGAGAGGAGGAGAAAATCCATTATTATACCTACTCCATCTCGGAGGTGGAGGTGGATGGATACTCGACGAGTATCGTTAAATCAGATGATGGATTTACCTTCACCATCACCAACCGACACTTTCCGCTCCTCCCGGATACAGGTGGATACGGGGCGAAGATATACATACTAATCGGCGTGCTGATCCTTAGTATCACACGCTTACTGGAAAAACGTTCGGTTAAGCGAAAGAGAGGATGGTAAGCATGCGAAATGGAGGATTGCACCGCCGACAGGCACGAGCACCAAATGAGCGTGTCCTGTGGTCATATGGAAAAAGTTCTGAAATCGTGGAAGCGAAGCTTCGCACGCAGAAATAAAGAAAGTAAAAGAAAAGGAAAAAGCGATGAAAATGAAACGATGGATTTCCAGAGTTATGGCGCTTGCGCTGGCCATGACCATGATAATCGGAATGAATATGTGCGCACTGGCAGAAACAAGTAACTGGACATTTAACAACTTAAAGCAGGGCGAGCAGGTCAGAGCATATAGACTCTTTAACCGAAAAGAAAAAGCGAACACCAGCTCGGAGGGAACGACAAGCTATGATGTGTCTTACACCCTGAATGATACATACGCGGGGTTTTTCTCCAGAGCAGGTGGAGCATGCGCAGGACTGAGCGGAGATCAGTTATCAGTTGCAGCATATCAGTATGTAGCAGCACTGGCGACGGATGATAAGACTGCTGAAAGATCTCAATTTGCAGCGGATATGTGGAAGTGGATTTTAGAGAACAAAAAAACGGCTGACTGTACCCAGACAGTTGCGGCAGGTTCTAATTCAGTAACGCTTTCACTGGAGCCGGGATACTACCTCATGTATCCGACAGGTGCAAATGTAGTGGATGGTACTACAGCGAAGTCTCCGGCGATTTTAAAGGATATCAGTGGACGAGAGGAAGATGCGGATAGAACATTAGCAATCAAGAGTACCTATCCGACCGTAGAAAAGAAGATTGTTCCGACAACAAATGCTTCGGGTATCACTCTGCAGAAGATAATTAATGACAATTGGGAAACAATTATTCATATGGAACTGGAAGATGAAACAGATGAGGAAGATTCCTTCGCACCTTATGGCGCTGCGGATGAAAAGAGCGCCACTGATCTGGCCATCGGTGATACGGTTACCTATCAGCTGACGTCGAAGGTTCCGGATATGACAGGATATACATCCTATACCTATCAGTTTAAGGATACCTTATCGAAAGGACTTGATTTAAAGGAAGTTCTGTCGGTTTATGTTGGTACAAGCGAACTTAAGGCCAAGAAGAGTGGCGCAAATACTTATGCGCTGGCCTATGATGCAGCGACCCGTACATTAACGATTACATTTAACGATTGTATCAATACATTTAAGAGCCATGTTGGTGAAACTATTACGGTAAAGTACAGTGCAACGCTGAATAAGGATGCCGTTGTTGGTACAGATCCAAATACCAATAAGGTAAAGGTAGAGTACAGCAATAACCCGGAGACGAACGGAACCGGCGAGTCAGAAGAAACAAATGCAAAGGTATATACCTTCGGCTTCGATATCTACAAGTATACCCTGAAGGATATTACAGGGGATGATAATGATTCAAACAGAGTATCGCTGAAGGGTGCGCAGTTTAAGCTTTATAAAGACAATGAAGGAACAAAGGGTGCTGCAGTAAAGCTGATCAAGAATGGCGATGGTGTTTATTATCAGGACGATAAAACGACCTCACCTGTGGAGTATGTTGAAACCACGGCGGATGGTAAGCTGACCATCAAGGGTTTAAAGGCAGGCACTTACTATCTGGAAGAGACGAAGGCACCGGTTGGATATAATGGGCTGAAGGGTGACATCAAGGTTGAAATCAACAATTTACAGTATGATACGACCGACCCCACGAAGCTTAATAGCTATAAGGTGACCTATACGATGCCCGGTGCGGCGACTGGAACGACCGTTACGGTTCCCACAAATAGCATGACTGAAATTCCGGTTCTGAACAAGGCGGGGGTGACACTTCCGAGCACGGGTGGTCGTGGTTCGATGGCATTTACCGTGATCGGTGTCATCATCATCGGTGCGATGATGGCAAGTAGCCTCATGAGTAAGAAACGTAAGTCTGCAGAATAATCCAGCTTAGAAATAATCATTCGGTATTTCAGTACAGTTCTGGAAGGAGGGAGCAGTCCCTCCTTCCGGAATCTAAAGACGAAGCATGATGATAGAGAGAAGTACATAAGATGAAAAGAATCGTAGGAAAAATCATTCGGACAATTGGATATTTTATAGGCTTCTCTGTGTTATTGTACCCGTCCGTCAGTAAATATGTGAATCAGTTGCATGGAACTGCCGTTGTCAGCGATTATCAGCAGAAAGTGTCGCATGCGACCGAAGATCAGGAAAATCAGATGTTCGCGGAGGCTCAGGCATATAATGAACGCATACTGGGCACGAGCGGGCTGGAGGATCCTTTTTCTGGCGAACTCAAACCGAAAAACCCGGAATATGAGTCCCTTCTGAACATGAATGGCAACGGCATGATGGGATATATAGAGATCCCCGCGATTAAAGTTCTGCTTCCGATTTATCATGGAACATCAGAATCGGTTCTGCAGGTTGGGGTGGGACATCTCGAGCAGACATCATTGCCGGTCGGCGGTGCAAGTACGCATGTAGCATTATCCGGTCATCGCGGGCTGCCTAACGCACGTCTATTTACCGATCTGGATCAGCTGGTCATCGGAGATGTGTTTTACATCAAGGTACTCAATAGAACACTGGCCTATCAGGTGGATCAGATACTGACGGTGCTCCCGGATGAAACCGAAGCGCTCGAAATCACACCAGGCGCAGATCAGGTGACGCTCATCACCTGCACGCCCTATGCGATTAATACCCATCGTTTACTGGTTCGGGGAACTAGAATTCCATATGAGGAAGCGGTCGAGGTAACGGATGAGCTGGAGATCAAGCCGCAGGTCAATCTGACACAGCAGCTTTTAATGATGGGAATCTGCGCTGTTCTTATCATTTGGGTCATCGTGACCAGTATTCGAATCATGCGATGGATGAAGAGGGGAAAGAAAGCGGAGGAGACAGACATTGAAGAATAAGAGGAAAACGAAGATTCGGTTTCTATCTGTTTTTATGATGGTTCTGACATGTTTAAATTTATATTGCGTGTGTCCTGCGTATGCCCTAAGTTCGTCGCTCGGCTCGATTCAGATCGATGTTCTGGTCGATGATGACTCCGGGCATAAGGTCGGTGTGAAGGATGTGAAGTTCTTGCTGTACCATGTTGCAGACTGGGATGGACATGACTGGATATATATGCCGAATTTTTCGGACTACCGTGGGGAACTGGACTTTACGGATGCGAAAACGCAGGAAGAGAGTGCGGATGTACTCTGTGCTTATATAAAGAAAAAAGCCTTTCGTGAAGTGGAGGGCACAAGTAACACTGCAGGCATTCTCATTTTTAATAACCTGGCAGAAGGCGTTTATCTCCTGGCTCAGGAAAACTCATTCGAATTCGGAAATTATATTTATACGAGTAAGCCTTCATTAGTGCGTATACCATCACATATGGATGATCAGGATTACCTGAATGTCGAGCTGGAAATGAAGTTTGCAAGAACTGCAAAACCACCACTTCCGCCGGGACCACCGCCGACCCCACCGACGCAGCCGTCTGTGCCGGAGCCGACGCCGACCGAACCGACATCGCCGACTGATCCGCAGCCGACCTCCCCGGAGAAACCAGAAGCATCGGGTGGCGGTGGCTCGCACACCGGCCCGGGGCCTGCGGAAACGACACGGGTGGGTGAGCAAGAAACGACGCCTGCATTGAACGAAACAGAGGACGAGGTTGAGGAAGAGGAAACAACGGCACCACCGATCGCCGGGGTGAGAACCGGGGACAGCGCGCAGCCACGCCTGTACCTCGCGCTCATGGCGATTTCGCTCATCGGCATGCTCGTTCTCGGCGACGTACTGCGCCGGATGAAGAGAGACGAACACGAAGGATAAGAGAGAGAAAAACCGGCCGGACGGCGAAGACGACGAGCCGGTACGGAAGAGAACACCAGAAGGATGGTGCAGGATGGAGACATTGGCATCCGATCGAAAAAGAAACAGAAAATCAAAACGAAAGATCGTAGTAAAGGCGCTGTTCGGACTATGCGCACTGTGTTTTTGTGTGACGCTCGCGCTGTATCTTGGTACGCTGACGGCGTACCGACAGGCGGGCGCGGCATATGAGGAGTTGCAGCAGGCCTGCGTCGTGCGCGCAGAAGTAAAGGATGGCATGGAAGAAGAGCGCAACGCGGCATCTGGGCGAAGCGATGCGGAAATGAACGTGGCCTCGGATCATGCAGATATGGAAAACGCGGCGTGCCCGATTTATGTCGACTTCGCGACGCTGAAGGAGAGCATCCCGGACCTCGTGGGCTGGATTTATGGTGAGGACACGGCGATCAGCTATCCGGTCGTGCAGGGCGAGGACAATGCCTTCTACCTCCGTCATATGGCGGATGGGCGCAGCAACGCTTCCGGCGCGATTTTCATGGATGTCCGGAATCAGGCGCACACCCCGCTGTCGAATGAAATTCTGTATGGGCATCACATGAAAAACGGCTCGATGTTTGCGGGACTCATGGCGTATAAGAGTCAGACATATTATGAAGCACATCCCTGCTTCTATTATCTGACAGAAGAGAAGACATACCGCCTCGAGATCTTCCGCGCAGGCGTGACGACCGGCACCTCGGATATTTTCCAGAGTGCGTTCCGAACGAAGCTGGACCGGGCGGAGTATGAAAAGGAGTGGGCGCACATCAATGTGCTTACGCCGGTCTTCGACGAGGCACCGGACGCCCCGCTCATGACCCTTTCAACCTGCTCCTACGAAATGGCCGACGCTCGCTTCGTCGTGCAGGGCCAGCTGATTGAAATCTGAAAGGCTGCCATAGACGTGACTTCAGGCAAGAGCCACGGAGGGCCGGCACCCGAAGCCATACGGAGCGTTCGTGGAAAATCAAGTCAGGTTCCCTTAGTGGCACTTGGTGTTATCTCTCATTGGAACCCTCTGTCAACGCTGAGTTTTCATCAGGAAAACTCAGCGATTGCAGAGGGCCTAGTGCCACTTAGGGGTCCTGACTTAGATTTTCCCGAACGCGTAGTACTGTGCTTCGGTTGCCGGCCCTCCGCGGCTCTGTCAGATTTCACCAGACAGCAAACGACCTGCCCCGCGAGGGACAGGTCGTTTGCCTTAGGGAGTATAGGTTAATACGGCTAAGCCGTTAACCATCGGATTACTTTCCGGAGTCGCCGTAGTTGGAGAGGACACGGGCGGATGGGTCGTTGACGGCGCATCCCGGCCAGGTCTTATTCGGCATCCAGAAATCGGTGACCATCTGGGACTGTCCCGGATAGTACTCTTCGAAGATTTCGCGGTAGAGGAGAGACTCCTTCGTGAACGGAGTCGCGTGGGTGTATTTCTGGCGCTTCTCCTCGAATTCCGCGTCGGTATACTGCTTCTCGGCGAACTCCGCGAGGTCATCCTTCATGGAGTGACCGACGGCGTCGGAGAAGGCGGCCTTCTCACGCATGAGGATGTCCTCCGGCAGGAGATGATCGGCCTCAAACGCGTGGCGAAGGAGATACTTGCCCTTGTGGTAGTGGTTCAGCTTCTTCTCCGGATCGATGTGCATCACGTAGTCGACGAAGTCAATGTCTCCGAACGGTACGCGTGCCTCGAGGGAGTTTACGCTGATGCAGCGGTCGGCACGAAGTACATCGTACATGTGCAGCTCGCGGATACGCTTCTCGGCTTCCTTCTGGAATTCCTCGGCGCTCGGTGCGAAATCGGTGTACTTGTAGCCGAAGAGCTCATCGGAGATCTCGCCGGTCAGGAGTACACGGACATCAGACTGCTCGTGGATTGCCTTGCAGCAGAGATACATGCCGATGGAAGCACGGATGGTGGTGATATCGTAGGTTCCGAGGGTGGCGATGACCTCCCGAAGGGCGGCCAGAACATCCTCACGGGACATGATGACCTCGTGATGGTTTGCGCCGATGTAGTCAGCGACCTCACGTGCATACTTGAGGTCGATCGCATCGACATCCATACCGATGGCGTAGGTCTCGATCGGCTTCTTCAGAAGCTTCTGAGAGATCGCACAGACGAGGGAGGAGTCGAGACCACCGGAAAGCAGGAAACCGACCGGTGCATCCGCGTCGAGACGCTTCTTCACACCCTCGACGAGAAGATCGTGGATGTTGTGCGCGATCGCCTCGAGATCGTCGTGCATGTTGTATTTGTGCACCACGGACAGGTCGTGATAGCAGACGAACTGGCCATCCTTATAGTAGTGTCCTGGTGGAAATGGCTTGATTTCATGGCAGAGACCCACGAGGTTCTTCGGCTCGGAGGCAAATGCCAGCGTGCCGTCGTCGGTGGTGCCATAGTAGAGGGGACGAATACCGATCGGATCCCGCGCCGCGATGTAGTCATTGGCCTCTGCGTCGTAGATGATGAGCGCGAACTCCGCGTCGAGCATACGAAACATCTCGGTGCCGAGCTCACGCCAGAGCGGAAGCAGGATCTCGCAGTCAGAATCGGACTTAAAGGTATAGCCTTCCTTCGCGAGCTTCTCACGCAGCGGGCGGAAACCGTAGATCTCGCCGTTGCAGACCACATAGGAACCATCCAGCTCGAACGGCTGCATGCCGGCGTCGGTCAAGCCCATGATGGCGAGACGATTGAAGCCGAGGTAGCCGTTACCGGTGTCGACGATACGGGTATCGTCCGGTCCTCTCGATTTGGTTTTCAGAAGCGCGGCCTTGACGACCTCATACTGTGCGCGCTTGTCACAGAATCCGATAATACTGCACATATGGTTACTCTCCCTAAGTAAATTTTGAAACAAAAAAGACGGCAGAGATGTAGCGATACACGCGACACCTTTGCCGTCCATTGATGCTCCACATTATGAAACTGTGAGAAAAGATTGTCAAGCGTCGATTTGGAATAGCATCCATAATTTTTTGCAATCAAAGTTTTCTTGACATTCGCGTTTCCGAAATTATAATGTCAACAAAAGGGCAAAGGCGTCCTGGTTTACACCAGTGAGTCTCTGCCCTTTTTCCATTGAAAAATACATATCGAAAATTCAACATTTCATGCTGGGGAGTATAAAAATGTCTGCAACGATCAATCAAAACTATCTGAAATTAAATGAGAGCTATCTTTTTGCGGAGATCGCACGTCGTATCCGCGAGTGGCAGTCGGCGCATCCGGAACTCAGCGATCAGCTGATCCGCATGGGCATCGGTGATGTCACCCGCCCGCTGCCGAAGACCGTCGTCGATGCGATGGTGAAGGCGGCGCAGGAGATGGGCCGGGCCGAGAGCTTCCATGGCTACGGTCCGGAGCAGGGCTACGATTTCCTGAAGGCAGCAATCCAGTCTTATTATAAGAAGTTCGGCGTCGAGCTCGCCCTCGACGAGATCTTCATCTCGGACGGCGCAAAGTCCGATCTCGGCAACATCCTGGATCTCTTTGATGAGAATAACACGGTGCTCGTCACCGATCCGGTCTATCCGGTCTACGTCGACACCAACATGATGTCCGGTCGGAAGATCGTCTACGCGATGTCTTCCGAAGAGAACGGCTTCCTGCCACTCCCGGCACCGGAGTATCGGGCCGACATCATTTACCTCTGCAGCCCGAACAACCCGACCGGCGCCGTCTATGACCGCGAGGGCCTCACGAAGTGGGTGCGCTTCGCGCAGGAGAACAACGCGATCCTCCTTTTCGATGCCGCCTATGAGTGCTTCGTGACCGGCGATCTGCCGCACAGCATCTACGAGATCCCGGGCGCACGTGACGTCGCGATCGAGTTCTGCAGCTTCTCGAAGAAGGCCGGCTTCACCGGTACGCGTTGCGGCTACACCGTCGTGCCGGACACCCTGAAGCGCGATGGCGCGAGCCTCAACAAGATGTGGCTTCGCCGCCAGACCACGAAGTTCAACGGCGTGAGCTACATCACCCAGCGCGGTGCGGAGGCCGTCTTCACCGAGGCCGGCGAGCGGGAGATCGAGGAGAACCTGCAGTATTACAGGGATAATGCCTCCATCATCACCGAAACGATGGATCGTCTCCATATCTACTACACCGGTGGCAAGAATTCACCGTACATCTGGCTCAAGTGCCCTGGCGACATGGACAGCTGGAGCTTCTTCGATAAGCTCCTGAACGAAGCCTATGTGGTCGGCACCCCGGGCGCCGGCTTCGGAAAGAGCGGCGAGAAGTTCTTCCGTCTGACCGCCTTCTCGACCCACGAGAACACCCGCGAGGCGATGGCCCGCTTCGAGAAGCTCGTCCAGTCGATGAGTTTATAAATTTTAATTCTGAGGAAAAAGCGAGTTTACATATGATCGATTTAAGTAATACAATATTTAAAACCTATGATGATGTTGAGGTGAAGGATATGAATTCGTATGAAGACATCCTCGAGTTTGTGGAAGAGGAGAATGTCAAGTTTATAAGACTCGCTTTTTTCGATGTGTTCGGCGTGCAGAAGAACATCGCGATCATGCCGGATGAGCTGAAGCGTGCGTTCAGCGAGGGCATCAGCATCGATGCGAGCTCGGTATGCGGCTTCGGCGCGGATGTCCGTTCCGACATCTTCCTTCGTCCGGATCCGACGACCATGTCGATCGTGCCGTGGCGTCCGGTCGATGGCCGTGTGGCCAGAATGTTCTGCGACATCGAGTATCCGGATGGCAGGACCTTCGAGAAGGACAGCCGCTGGATCCTGAAGCAGGCAGTCGAGAAGGCCACCGATCGTGGCATCCACGTGAACTTCGGCACCGAGGTCGAGTTCTACATTTTCAAGCTCGACGATGACGGCAACCGCACGATGATTCCACAGGACCAGGCGTCCTACATGGACATCGCACCGGAGGATCACGGGGAGAACATCCGTCGCGACATCAGCTTCGCCCTCGTCGACATGGGCATCCGCCCGGAGGCGAGTCATCACGAGATGGGCCCGGGACAGAACGAGATCGATTTCCGTTATGCCGATCCGCTCACTGCGGCGGACAATGCTTCCACCTTTAAGTGGGTGGTGAAGTCCATCGCGACATCGGATGGCGTCTGGGCTGATTTTTCGCCGAAGCCACTCGCCGACAAGCCGGGCAACGGCATGCACATCAACATGTCGGTGGAGTCCCGCGACGGACAGGATCACAGCGCCGCCTTCATGGCGGGCATCCTCGAGCATATCCGCGAGATGACGCTCTTCCTGAATCCGATCCGGGAAAGCTACGAGCGCCTCGGTGATATGAAGGCACCGAAGTTCGTGAGCTGGTCCGAGCAGAACCGCTCACAGCTCATCCGTATCCCGGCGAGCCGCTCGGACATCAAGCGCTTCGAGCTCCGTTCACCGGAGCCGATGGCCCCGCTGGATGTGAACCTCTTTAAGGCCGACGCATCCATCACGGATCAGCTGAAGCGCCTGCCGCAGTCACTCGACGAGGCCGCCGCCTACGCACAGAGCTCCGAGTTCATCCGGTCAATCGTACCGGCGGAGTATTTCGACGCATATACTATTCTTTAGTAACACTTAGGGAGAATCACATGGAAAGAACGGAGCAAAGGAGCAGCGTACTGATCGCGGCTCAGTCTGAAAAGATCGCCGTCCAGATCAAGGGCATACTGCCCGCTGGCTTCGGTCGCGTGACTTTCCAGCCGTCCATGGCGCGGGTGAAGCAGACGCTCACCGAAGAACGGGCGGATCTCCTGATCATCTACACACCGCTGTCGGATGATTCCGGCATTCAGTCGATTCTCGACCTGAGTGTCAAATATCCGGCGATGAGCATCCTTCTCATCGTGTCGAAGGAAGCTTATCAGCAGGTGCTTTACCGAGCCGGCGACACCGGCATCACGGTCCTGGCGAGACCGATCAGCACCGGCACCTTCGTTTCGGCGATCCAGATGCTCGGCACGATGAGCCGCAAGGTTCAGCGCCTCCTCGAGGAGAATGCAAAGCTGCAGCGGAAGCTCGAGGATGAGCGTTACGTCAGCCGCGCGAAAGCCCTTCTCATCGAGAAGCAGGGTCTGACAGAGGGCGAGGCACACAAGTACCTCGAGCGCCAGGCCATGAACGGCAGCGTCACCCGCCGCGAGGTCGCCCTGAAGGTCATCCGCGAGAGCGGACGCATTATAGTGACCTAGCATGTACGCCCCCGGGCGAGACGCAGGCCAATGCAGACGACCATCACACAGATGGCGCTCCGCATGGAAACATCGGACCGACAGGTCGGATGACAGAAATTTACATTATGAACGAAGAGGACAATGGGGTCCGGGAAGCGTATTTCCTGTGCCCCGTTGTCCTCTTTTTTATACCTACCGCATTTCCATGTAAATCGGTCATGATCGTATCGATCGCCGACAGATGGACATCGAAATGTGGTGGGGATCACCAACCACCATATATCTTTTTTAGGAGGAGAAAATTATGAGTACTACATCGGTTCCTGAGCTTTACGGAAGCCTTGTATTTAACGACAAGGTCATGCGCGAGCGACTGCCGAAGGACATCTACAAGGCAGTCCACAAGACCATCCAGAACGGATCCCATCTGGAGCTGGACGTGGCAAATACCGTCGCAGCGACGATGAAGGAGTGGGCCCTGGAGCTCGGCGCGACCCACTTCACACACTGGTTCCAGCCGATGACCGGCCTGACCGCAGAGAAGCATGACAGCTTCATTTCCCCGACCGAGAACGGCGGCGTGATCATGGAGTTCTCCGGCAAGGAGCTCGTGAAGGGCGAGCCGGATGCCTCCTCCTTCCCAAGCGGCGGCCTCCGCGCCACCTTCGAGGCCCGCGGATATACCGCATGGGACCCGAGCTCACCAGCCTTCATCAAGGACGGCACCCTGTACATCCCGACCGCATTCTGCTCTTACTCCGGCGAGTCCCTCGATAAGAAGACCCCGCTGCTTCGTTCCATGGAGACTCTGAGCGAGTCCGCAACGAAGCTGCTGCACATCCTCGGCAAGGAGAAGGTTACCCGCGTCGACACCACCGTCGGCTCCGAGCAGGAGTACTTCCTGATCGATAAGGACCTCTACACCGAGCGTGAGGACCTCATGCTCACCGGCCGTACCCTGATCGGCGCACCGGCACCGAAGGGCCAGGAGATGGAGGATCACTACTTCGGCGTGCTGAAGCCAAAGGTATCCGAATTCATGCACGACCTCGACCAGGAGCTCTGGAAGCTCGGCGTTCCGGCGAAGACCAAGCACAACGAGGTTGCGCCGTCACAGCACGAGCTGGCACCTGTCTTTGAGACCGCCAACATTGCCGTCGACCACAACCAGCTTACGATGGAGATGATGAAGAAGGTTGCAGATAAGCATAATTATGCATGTCTCCTGCACGAGAAGCCATTCGAGGGCATCAACGGCTCCGGTAAGCACAACAACTGGTCCATGATCACTTCCGAGGGTGAGAACCTCCTCGATCCAGGCAAGACTCCGGGCAAGAACGTACAGTTCCTGCTCTTCCTCATGGGTATCGTCAGTGCAGTGGATGATTATGCAGATCTGATGCGTGTATCCGTCGCAACCGCGGGCAATGATCACCGCCTGGGCGCAAATGAAGCACCTCCAGCCATCGTCTCCATCTATGTCGGCGATGAGCTCGAGAAGGTCCTCGAGTCCATCGAGAACGGCGAGGATTTCACCGCCTCCGATTCGAAGCAGCTTGAGACCGGTGCACACGTACTGCCACACTTCGTACAGGACAACACCGACCGTAACCGTACCTCACCGTTCGCCTTCACCGGCAACAAGTTCGAGTTCCGTATGCCGGGCTCCTCACTTTCCGTCGCAGACCCTAACATCGTACTGAACACCGCTGTTGCCGAGGCACTCGACCAGATCTGCGAGAAGCTCGAGGGTGTAGATAAGAAGGATCTCGAGGAAGAGGCAATGAAGCTCGTCAAGAAGCTCCTCAAGAAGCACAGAAGAATCATCTTCAACGGCAACGGTTACACCGATGAGTGGGTAGCCGAGGCAGAGAAGAGAGGCCTCTACAACCTCAAGTCCCTCCCGGAGGCGATGCCACAGATCAAGGCAAAGAAGAACAAGGAGCTCTTCGAAAAGCACCACGTCTTCACCGAGATCGAGATCGACTCCCGCTACGAGATCTACCTCGAGAACTACTCGAAGACCATCCGCATCGAGGCACTCACCATGCTCGAGATGGTCAAGAAGGACTTCACTGACGGCCTGATGGCATATGAGACGGCTCTCACCGACACCGCGATCCAGAAGAAGCAGGTACTCGCCGACGCGAAGTGCACACTCGAGACCAATATCCTCACGAAGCTCGACGCCGCATCCGAAGCTATCGGCCTCGCCACTGAAAAGCTCGAGAAGGACCTCGCCGAGACCCAGAAGATCACCGACAGCCTCGAACTTGCGACCGCATACCACGACACCATCCTCGCTGACATGGATGCCCTCCGTGCCCCGGTCGACGCAGCCGAAGAGATGATCCCGGAGACCTACCTCCCGTACCCGACCTACTCGAAGCTCCTGTTCTCACTCAGATAAATGACAGGATCTGACCCCACTCCGTGGTGTCAGATCCTTCTGAATAAAACCTTACGGCAGAAGAAATCGGGGCATAGAGGTCGCCACGAACGTACGGTAGAAGAAATCGGAGCAGGGAGGGGACATAATTGCGCATTCAAAGAACAGGTTCTGGCGAAATGTTCGTCATGAACACACAGAACATGTTCTGTGATGGGCATGACGAACATTTCACCAGGTTCTGTCCTTTGAACTAAGTGAGCTGTCCCCTCCCTGTCCGATTTCTTCGTACCAGAAACGTATAGCGCGACCTCCATGACCGATTTCTTCGTACCATAAATTAGTGGAGTATATATGAATACTTATCAAAATCAGAGCACCTTTACTGTGCCAGAGCAGTACAGGGGACACAACACACTCTGGCGTCCCCAGTCCATCGAGGACATGAATGAACTCACCCAGGATGCCTGTGGTATCGGCAGCGTCGTGAACATCGACGGCCATCAGGATACGCGCGTCCTGGACGATGCACTGCATATCGTGGAAAAGCTCGAGCACCGCGCCGGTAAGGACGCGAGCGGCAAGGTCGGCGACGGCGTCGGCATCCTCCTGCAGATCAGCCACAGCTTCTTTAAGAAGGCGGCACTCACGCAGGGCATCCAGCTCCGCGACGAGCGCGACTACGGTGTCGGTATGTTTTTCTTCCCGGAGGACCAGCTGAAGCGGACCTTCGCGAAGCGTATGTTCGAGGTCATCACCGAGAAGAACGGACTCCGTTTCCTCGGCTGGCGTGAGGTGCCGGTGCATCCGGAGATCCTCGGTCAGGTGGCGGTCGACTGCATGCCGCATATCCTGCAGTGCTTCATCGAGCGTCCGGAGGACGCAGAGAGAGGCATCGATTTTGATCGGCGTTTATATGTACTTCGCCGCGAGTTCGAGCAGTCTTCAGAGGATACCTATATCTGTTCTCTGAGCTCCCGAACCATCGTGTATAAGGGCATGTTCCTGGTAAAGCAGCTCCGTGCCTTCTATGATGACCTGCGTGACCCGGATTACCGGACCGCCATCGCCATCGTCCACTCCCGTTTCTCGACGAACACCACGCCGAGCTGGGATCGTGCGCATCCGTACCGCATGATCGCCCATAACGGTGAGATCAATACCATCCGTGGAAACATTGACCGAATGCTCGCCCGCGAGGAGACCATGTCGAGCCCGCTGCTCGAGAAGGACGTGGAGAAAATCTTCCCGGTCGTGGAGCGCAGTGGATCCGATTCCGCGATGCTCGACAACACCCTCGAGTTCCTCTACATGAACGGCATCGACCTGCCACTCGCGATGATGATGACCATCCCGGAGCCATGGAAGCACAACCGCTTCATGGACCAGAACAAGAAGGATTTCTATCATTATTACGCAACCATGATGGAGCCGTGGGATGGACCGGCGGCGATCCTCTTCTCCGATGGTGATGTGGTCGGCGCGACCCTCGACCGTAACGGCCTGCGTCCGTCCAGATACTACATCACCGACGACAACCGACTGATCCTGTCATCTGAGGTCGGCGTCTTAGACATTGACCCGAAGCACATCGTGCAGAAGTCCAGACTCCAGCCGGGCCGTATGCTGCTCGTCGACACGAAGGCGCAACGCATCATCGCGGACGAGGAGTGCAAGGAGGCCTATGCGGCACGTGAGCCGTATGGTGAGTGGCTCGACCGGAACCTCCTCCACATCGAGGACCTGAAGATCCCGAACCGCAAGATCCCGACGCACACGCAGGAGATGCGTGACCGTCTCTATAAGGTCTTCGGCTACAGCTACGAGGACGTGAAGTCCGTGATCCTTCCGATGGCGCAGAACGGCATCGAGCAGACCGCGTCGATGGGCCACGATGTTCCGCTCGCCGTGCTGAGCAAGCAGCATCAGCTTCTGTTCAACTACTTCAAGCAGCTCTTCGCACAGGTCACCAACCCGCCGATCGACTCCCTCCGCGAGAAGATCGTCACGGATACGACCGTCTACATCGGCTCCGATGGTAATCTGCTGCAGGACCAGGCCGACAACTGCCGCGTGCTCGAGGTGGAGAACCCGATCCTCACGGGCGTCGAGCTGATGAAGATCAAGGACCTCAACCAGCCGGGCTTCCGGACCGAGGTGATCTCGCTTCTCTACTATAAGAACACCTCCCTCGAGAAGGCCCTG
The DNA here is from genome assembly GCA_937927445.1 of uncultured Oribacterium sp. GTDB lineage: Bacteria > Bacillota > Clostridia > Lachnospirales > Lachnospiraceae > Oribacterium. The sequence goes on from CALAOB010000144.1 coordinate 37,237, forward strand.
GAGCAGCTCAATATCTCGGTCGATCGTGCATACCAGCGCGGCTACAACATCATCATCCTGAGCGATCGTGGGGTCGACGAGAACCACGTGCCGATCCCGTCCCTGTTGGCGGTCAGCTCCGTCGAGCAGCACCTCGTCCAGACGAAGAAGCGGACCGCCGTGTCCCTGATTCTCGAGTCGGGCGAGCCGCGCGATGTTCATCAGTTTGCGACCATCCTCGGCTTCGGTGCGCGTGCCATCAACCCGTACCTCGCCCATGAGTGCATCGCTGAGATGATCGACATCGGCATCCTCGATAAGGACTACCATACCGCCATCGAGGACTACAACAAGGCCGTACTCGGCGGTATCGTAAAGATCGCCGCGAAGATGGGTATTTCGACGATTCAGTCCTACCAGTCCGCGAAGATTTTCGAGGCGATCGGACTGAGCTCTGAGCTGGTGGAGAAGTACTTCACCGGTACGGTGTCGAGGGTCGGAGGCATTGGCATCCAGGACATCGCTGACGGCGTCACCTGGCGGCATGACCACGCGTTTGATCCGATGGGGCTTAGTCAGGATACCGCGCTCGATTCCGTCGGCTTCCACCAGCTGCGCTCGGGCAAGGGCACCGAGGATCACCTCTACGATCCGCAGACCATCATCACACTGCAGCGTTCGGTCCGGAGCGACGAGGGCGACTACAAACTGTTTAAGGAGTACACCGCACGGATCGACGACGAGCGCCGTCCGCACACACTGCGTGGACTGCTGAAGTTTGCGCCGCAGAACCAGCCGGTGCCGATCGAGGAGGTCGAGCCGGTCGCGTCGATCGTGAAGCGTTTCAAGACCGGTGCGATGTCCTACGGTTCGATTTCGCAGGAGGCGCACGAGGCGATGGCCATCGCGATGAACCGTCTCGGCGGCAAGTCGAACACGGGTGAGGGCGGTGAGCATCCGGACCGTTTCGGTACCGAGCGGAATTCCGCCATCAAGCAGGTGGCGTCCGGTCGTTTCGGCGTAACCAGTGCGTACCTCAACTCCGCCGTCGAGATCCAGATCAAGATGGCGCAGGGCGCGAAGCCGGGCGAGGGCGGCCACCTGCCGGGCAAGAAGGTCTATCCGTGGATCGCGAAGACCCGTTTCTCGACCCCGGGTGTGTCCCTCATTTCTCCGCCACCTCACCACGATATCTACAGTATCGAGGATCTGGCGCAGCTGATCTATGATCTGAAGAACGCGAACCGCCGTGCCGCGATCGCCGTCAAACTTGTGTCCGAGAACGGCGTCGGCACCATCGCAAGTGGTGTTGCCAAGGCCGGCGCCCAGGTGATCCTCGTGTCCGGCTACGATGGAGGTACCGGTGCGGCACCGATGACCTCGATCCACCATGCGGGTCTCCCGTGGGAGCTCGGTATCACCGAGGCGCACCATGCGCTGATCGAGAACGGCCTTCGTAACCGTGTCAAGCTCGAGACCGATGGTAAGCTGATGACCGGCCGCGACGTTGTCATCGCCGCACTGCTCGGTGCGGAGGAGTATGGCTTCGCGACGACCGCGCTCGTCTGCCTCGGCTGCATGATGATGCGTGTCTGCAACAAGGATACCTGTCCGTTCGGCGTCGCTACCCAGAACGACGCCCTCCGCAAGCGCTTCACGGGCAAGCCGGAGTACGTTATGAACTTCATGCGCTTCATCGCTCAGGAGATGCGCGAGTACATGGCGGAGCTCGGTTTCCGCACCGTGGACGAGATGATCGGCCGTACCGACTGTCTCACGGTCAATGCTTCGGCCGCGCAGGTCACCACGCGCTCGGCAGAGGTGGATCTCTCTGCGATCCTGGATCCGCGCTATGCGGCCCTTCCGGAGGCGGAGCGTCACTTCGATCCGAAGCAGGTGTATGATTTCCATCTCGAGAAGACCCTCGATGAGTCGGTGCTTCTCAAGAAGTTTGCCCCGGCCATCGCGAGCGGTCAGCACCACGAGGAGAAGGTCGAGGTATCGAGCACGAACCGTACCTTCGGTACCATCCTCGGCTCCGAGATCACGGATCACTACGGTATGACGCCGGAGGGCGATACCCTGCCGGATGATACCTTCGTGGTCGAGGCGTACGGCGGAGGCGGACAGTCCTTCGGTGCCTTCATCCCGAAGGGCCTGACGATCCGTCTCCACGGTGATGCCAATGATGGCTTCGGTAAGGGCCTGAGCGGCGGTAAGCTCGTCGTGGTTCCGCCGGAGGCGAGCCCGTTCCGCGCCAGCGAGAACATCATCGTCGGCAATGTCGCGCTCTATGGTGCGACGGCCGGCAAGTGCTACGTGAACGGTGTCGCCGGTGAGCGTTTCTGCGTTCGTAATTCCGGTGCGACCGCCGTCGCCGAGGGCTGTGGCGATCATGGTCTCGAGTATATGACCGGCGGACGTGCCGTCATCCTCGGACCGACCGGTAAGAACTTCGCCGCCGGTATGTCCGGTGGTATCGCCTACGTCCTCGATATGGATCACTCGCTCTATCTCAAGCTCAACAAGGACATGGTTTCCCTGCTGGAGGTCACCGAGAAGTATGACATCCAGGAGCTGAAGGACATCCTCGCGGACTATGTGAAGGAGACGAAGTCGGAGCTCGGCACCGAGATCCTCCAGAACTTCGATATGTTCCTTCCGAGCTTCAAGAAAATCGTGCCGAACGACTACCAGAAGGTACTGACCGCGGTCAGCCACTTCGAAGAGCAGGGCATCTCCCATGAAAATGCGGAGCTGGAAGCATTTAAGTCGCTTTTTAATTAATGAGTGTAGGAGTTTGCATCAGGCAAATTCCGGAACGATATCCAGCAGAGCTATGCTCTGCTCCCGAAGGGCTAAAGTCGGGCATCGATAGCCCGACTTTAGGGCCAGTCCCGGGGTTGTAACATAGAGAGATAGAGGGAGTATTCATGGGTAAGGTAACAGGATTTCTCGATTATGCGAGAGAAGAAAATAAAGACGTTCCGGTAGAGGAGCGTATCAAAAACTTTAAAGAATTTCACATCCCCCTCACGGAGGAGGAGCGTCGGAAGCAGGGCGCGCGCTGCATGAACTGCGGCGTTCCGTTCTGCCAGTCCGGCATGAAGCTGGCGGGTATGTTCACGGGCTGCCCGCTCCACAATCTCTGCCCGGAGTGGAACGATGAGGTCTACAACGGCCACGTCGCCCACGCGCTGAGCCGTCTTCTGAAGACGAACAACTTCCCGGAGTTTACGGGCCGTGTCTGCCCGGCGCTCTGCGAGAAGGCCTGCGTCGAGGGACTCGATGACGCGCCGGTGACGACGCACGACAACGAGCTCTACATCATTGAGACCGCCTTCCAGGAGGGCTATATGCAGCCGCGTATCCCGGAGGTCCGTTCCGGTAAGCGTGTGGCGGTCATCGGTGCCGGTCCGGCCGGCCTCGCCGTGGCCGATCAGCTGAACCACCGTGGCCACAGCGTCACCGTCTTCGAGCGCTCGGATGAGATCGGCGGACTCCTCATGTACGGCATCCCGAACATGAAGCTCGACAAGTCCGTCATCCGCCGTCGTCGCGCCCTCATGGAAGCGGAAGGCGTCGTCTTCCGCACCGGTGTGGACGTCGGCCGCGAGACATTGGCCTCTGCAAAGAGCAGCGCCGTCACCGCGGCATCGATCCTCCGGGACTACGACGCGGTCGTCCTCGCCTGTGGCGCGAAACAGGCGCGCGGGCTGAACGTGCCGTTCATCGAGCAGGCGCACGGCATCCACTACGCGGTCGACTACCTGACGAGCCAGACGAAGGCCCTCCACGAGCAGGGCGAGCATGCCTTCGGCGTCATCAACGCGAAGGGCAAGCACGTCGTCATCGTCGGTGGTGGCGATACCGGAAATGACTGCTGCGGCACCGCGATCCGCCAGGGTGCGAAGTCGGTGACCCAGATCGAGATGATGCCGGAGCCGCCGGTGGAACGTGCCGCGTCGAACCCGTGGCCGGAGTGGCCGAAGGTCCTGAAGGTCGATTACGGTCAGCAGGAGGCCATCCGCGTTTTCGGGCATGACCCGCGCGTCTACGAGACGACGATCAAGGCCATCGAGACGAAGAAGGACGGCAGCATCAAGGCTGTCATCACCTCGAAGGTGAAGTTCGAGAACCGCCAGATGGTGCTCGTCGAGGGCACGGAGCAGAAGCTCCCGTGTGACCTCCTCATCATCGCCGCCGGCTTCACCGGCTGTGAAAGCTACGTCGCCGACGCCTTCGGTGTCGCGCTCACCGAGCGCCACGTCGTGAAGACCGAGGCGGAGCACTACCATACGGAAAGTGCAGCATCCACCGCCACTGCCGCGAAGATCTTCACCGCGGGCGACATGCACCGCGGACAGTCCCTCGTCGTCTGGGCCATCGCCGAAGGCCGCGCCTGCGCAAGCGAAGTCGACGCCTACCTGATGGGCTACAGCTGCCTCGCGTAAGCGAAGCATAAAAGAACCCGTCCGGAAATTCAGAAAGCACTCTGGATTTCCGGGCGGGTTTTCGTTCGTTATTTAAACACGGCCTTTTCTGCGAAGCGCGATATAGAAGCCGATGCAGATGAGGGCGCTGAGGAGGGAGCCGGCGGGGGCAGCGAGGCCCATCGCGTAGAGGCTGTCCGGGAAGAGCTTCGTGGCGAGCCATGCGCCCGGGATGCGGACGAGGATCACCGAGCAGAGATTATGGATGAAGCTGAGGATCGACAGGCCGGAGGCACTGAAGAAGCCGGAGAACGGGAAGTGAATACCGGCAACCACGCAGTCGAACACGTAGGTGCACATGTACTGCACCGCGAGCGCCTGCACGACCGGATCCTTCGTGAACAGCGTGAAGAACGGCGCGGAGATGAACTGGAACAGGATCGCGAAGAGGAGCCCGATGCCGCTGGCGATGCCGACGCCATACCGGAGTGTCTGCCGCGCACGTGCCGGGTCGCCGGCACCGATGGACTGCGCCGCGATCGTCGATACGGTCGACAGCATGCTGGACGGCACCAGGAAGAGGAAGCTGATCGTTTTCTCGACGATGCCGACCGCCGCCGAGATGTCGACGCCACGCCGGTTCGCGATCACCGTAATGATCAGAAACGAAATCTGGATGAAACCGTCCTGGCACGCGATCGGGAGGCCAATGCTGAGAATCTGCTGCAGCATCGCCGGGTCCCACCAGGCGCTGCGATCCGCGCGGGCATGTTTATGAAAAGTTTTCGTCTTCCGGATGCCGACAAGCGCGAACGCCACCGACGCTGCCTGCGCCACAACCGTTGCGAGCGCTGCACCCGCTGCGCCCAGCTGCATTGGCCCCATGAAGAGGAGGTCGAGCAGGATGTTGAGGGCACAGGCCACGGCGATGAAAAGCATCGGGCTGCGGCTGTCACCCATGCCGCGGAAAATCGAGCTCAGGATGTTGTACGCGACGATGAAGGGGATGCCGGCGAAGCAGATGCGGAGGTACGCGAGGGCCCCTGGGACGGCTTCGGGCGGTGTCGACAGCAGCTGTACGATCGGCTGTGTGAGTCCGAGCAGGGCCAATGTTGCGGCCGCGGCGATCATCGTGAAGAGGGAGACGGTGTTTCCGATCGCGCGTCGGATGCCGTCGTCGTCCTCTGCACCGACGAAGCGGCCGATCATGACGGTGGTGCCCATGGCAAGGCCGACGATCATGACGGTCACCATGTGCATGACCTGCGAACCGATCGAAACCGCCGAGATGACATCCGCGCCGTTGAAGCGACCCGCGATGAGCAGATCGGCGAGCCCGTAGAGTGTCTGCAGGAAGTAGCTCAGCAGATACGGGAGTGAAAACAGGATCATATTATGGAAGAGATCGCCCTTCGCGAGATTGTGTTGAGCCATAGGAAGTCCTCGCTTTATCTTTGTATATAAAAAATCCGGCAGCCGAAGCTGTCGGATTTATTGTAGTGAATCCCGGAGGATTTGAAAACTAGAACGCGTTTATAGCTGATATAAGATCGGCCGATGATTTATCTACCAAAGCAAAACCCCTTTTGTTATGCTCCCGTCGGAGTCAGAAAATTCTTTACATAATAAAGAGCAGCTCCAATCGCCGGAGTGTATTGTCCATGATTTCCAACCAGGAGCTGCTCTTCCGACATCTGGAACAAGGAATCCGTGTTGATTTTATCCAAAAGTTCCTGCATATCTTCCTTACGAAAGTATGGGGCAAGGTAGCCGCTAATGATTACCGGGCTGTCCATTACCAGATTCAGATTCCTGATCGCAAATGCAAGATGTGAAAGATAATTTTGCCAGATCTGTATCAGAGTCGGTGTTGGCAAATGGTGGAGTATCTGGAAGAATTCCTTTACAGGCATTCCGGCTGCTTCTTTCAGGGCATTGGCAGAACAGTACGTTTCCAGACAGCCGTGACCACCACAATAACATTCCGGTCCGTCCGGGTCAATACAGATGTGTTCGATCAGTCCGCTCCGCATATGACTTCCCTGATGTACTTCATGATTGGTGATGATCGCCCCGCCGAGGTTCGGATTCAGAAGGAAGATCAGAGCGCTGTCAAACTGAGGATGATTCCAGAGTTCCAGATCGGCGGCAGCCTTGGAATCATGTTCCAGATGACATGGATAAGGAAGCCGTTTTGAAAAATCAGAAAGCTGCATCTGTGTATTGCCCATAACGTCTCCATAAGTAACTGAAGTTCCGTCCGGAGAGATAATCCCCTGGGTGGCAATGGATATTCCTTCAATTTTTTCGGTATCATAGTTCTGTTCTGTGATAAATTGTCCGATATTTTCAGAAAGAACATTATAATAATCGTCACTGTTCTCATAAGGGAGTTCAATCGTCTCTGTGGCAATGGCATCACCGTAGAGATTCACTGCTACCATATGGAACATATCTTTTAAAATTCCCACACCGATAGAAATACGAAAATCATCTACAATTCTTATGATCTGGGCTTTGCGTCCGCCGGTAGATTCGAAATATCCGTTCCGGCTGATCAGTCCGTCAGCTTCGAGTTCGTTCAGATTCTGACTGACAGTGGAAAGTCCCATCTGAAGATCCTGAACGATCTGGAGCTTGGAAGTCTCTTTTTGATGATAAATATATTGGTAAACCTTATCGCGATTAATCTTTTTCAGAGTAATCGTTGTCATTCCTTTTTCTCTCATGCTATTCTCCTTTATCCGCTTATGCGTGAATCATACGCACAAGATCTGCATTTATTTTAATGCAAATAAGTTAGCAACACAAGAATTTACAGGTGCTTTGTGATAAATGCATAAAAATATATGATAAGAAGTGTATTTTTTGTCAATGGACAAATACATGGCATGCGATTTATACTACACTTACAACTTAGATATAAGCGTAAGTCAAAAATGCAACTAAAACAAGAAAGAACAAAAATGTAAATAAGAGAGGAAGAAAACATGAAATTAACAGTGGAAGGAATCAAGAATCAGGAAGCATGGAAGGAAGCTGGAATTGCACTTCCGGGATATGATGTAGAGAAGGTATCGCAGAAAGCAAAAGAAGAACCGGGATGGGTACACTTTGGAATTGGTAATATCTTCCGTATCTTCATCGGGGGTATCGCAGATGGACTTCTGGAAGAGGGCGTGCTGGACAGAGGAATTACCTGCGTGGAGACATTTGACTATGATGTAGTAGATAAGATTTATGATCCATATGATAATCTCGGACTGAGTGTCATCCTGCACGGAGACGGAACCCGCGAGTATAAAGTACTGGGATCTCTGGCAGAAGCAGTGAAAGCACAGTCATCCGATCAGGCACAGTGGAAGCGCCTGAAAGAGATCTTTACAAGTGAGTCTCTTCAGATGGTATCATTTACTATTACAGAGAAAGGATATGCATTGCATAAAGCTGACGGAACCTGGTTCCCATTCGTAGAAGCAGACATTAAAAATGGTCCGGACAAAGCAACAGGAGCGATGGCAGTTGTAGTAGCAATGCTTTATGAAAGATACAAAGCAGGAAAATATCCATTGGCGCTGGTTTCTATGGATAACTGTTCCCAGAATGGTGCAAAACTGCGCGAATCTGTACTGACAATGGCAGAGGAGTGGAAGAAAGAAGGATTTGTAGATGAGGACTTCCTTACATATGTAAGTGATGAAGATGTGGTAGCATTTCCATGGACAATGATCGATAAGATCACACCTCGCCCGAGCGAACAGATCGCAACAGATCTGGAAGCACTTGGTGTAGAGGATATGCAGCCGGTGATCACTGGAAAGAAGACCTATATCGCACCATTTGTAAATGCCGAAAAACCACAGTATCTCGTGATCGAAGATCATTTCCCGAACGGCCGTCCGGCACTGGAGAAAGGATTCGGTGTCTATCTTGCAGACAGAGATACTGTTAATATGTCCGAGAGAATGAAAGTAACAGTATGCCTGAATCCGGTTCACTCAGCAACCGGACCGTTAGGAGTGGTACTCGGATATGATCTATTCGCACATATGTTGAATACGAATGAAGATATGATGAAAATGGCACGTATGGTAGCATATGATGAAGGACTTCCGGTTGTTGCAGATCCGAAGATCCTGTCACCACAGGCATTTGTAGACGAACTTTTTAATGACCGGTTCCCGAATGAATATCTGGGAGATACCAATCTTCGTCTGGCAGTTGATGTATCCCAGATGGTGGGCATCCGTTTCGGAGAGACAATAAAGGCTTATGTAGAAAGATTCGGAGATGCTTCCGCACTTACAGCAATCCCGCTTGGAATTGCCGGATGGCTCAGATATATGCTGGCCGTAGATGATGAAGGAAAGGCATATGAGCTTGCACCGGATCCGATGAATGAAGAGATTCAGGAACAGCTGAGAGACATTGTGATCGGAAAACCGGAGACATTCAAAGATCAGCTGAAGCCAATCTTATCGAATGAGCGTCTGTTCTTTACAGATCTTTATAAGGATGGTGTCGGCAGCAAGATAGAAGATATGTTCCGTGAGATGATTGCCGGAACAGGTGCAGTACGGGCAACTATCCATAAATACGTACAGAAATAAGTATAAAGAAGGAGAGCAGGAGGGAAAAAACATGACAGATGCAGTATTTGCAGCAGATCCGGCGAGACTTTTAATCGCAGCAGCAGCTGGAATTCTATTATTATTACTGTTGATCATTAAATTTAAATTTCATCCTGTACTTT
>CALAOB010000145.1 GCA_937927445.1 uncultured Oribacterium sp.
TTTCATAAAGAAAACTCAGCGATTGCAGAGGGCCTAGTGCCGCTTAGGGTCCCCGACTTAGATTGAACCGGTCTCGGAGTACTGTGCCTCCTTTGCCGGCCCTCCGGGGTACCCTGCCTGAACTATTACAAGAAAGGAGCAGACCATGAAAAGGAAGATGGATACCACCATGATGCAATGGAAACAGCTGAAGAAACACAGCGTGCGCCTGCTGGCGCTCGCCACCACCGGCCTCCTGCTGATATCCGGCCTCGCTGCCTGCGGTGCCGGTGCCAGCAAAAGCGCGTATGTGAGCGAGACCATGGCCGCCGCCAGCGGTGGCATGTATAGAGAAGAAGCTGCAGCGGAAGAGGCTGTCGCCGACGTCGACAGTGCCGCAAATATGAAGATGAACCGCGTCGCTGCGCTGCAGGAAAGCGGAGATACCGGCGCAGACAGCACCGGTGCCGATGGTCAGGTCGATACCACGGAGATCCCGGATTCCCGGAAGCTCATCCGAAACGTCGACCTCTCCTTCGAGACCACCGATTTCGATATCTTCGTGCAGGACATCCAGAGCAAAACGACCGCACTCGGCGGTTACATCGAGTCCAGCGACCTGAGCGGCAACGCCTATACCGACCGCCACCGCTACGCCTACTTCACCCTGCGTATCCCGAAGCCACAGGTCGATACCTTCCTGAGCTTCGCCGAAGGTGAAGCGAACCTCACCCGGAAGTACGAAAACACCCAGGACATCACCCTCCAGTACTACGACACCGAATCGCGGAAGAAGGCCCTCCAGTCCGAGTATGACCGCCTCCTCGAGCTCATGGCGAAAGCCGAATCCGTCGACGCCGTCATCGCCATCGAACAGCGCCTGTCGGAGATCCGCTACCAGCTCGACAGCTTCGAGTCCGACCTCCGTCGCTACGATAACCAGGTCGACTACTCCACAATCACGGTCAATGTCAGCGAAACCACCGTCCTCACCGCCTCGGAAAAGAGCAGCTTCTGGAGCCGCGTACAGGCAAACCTCGAATCGAACCTCGAAGACCTCTGCGACGCCGCCATCGGCCTCCTCATCTGGTTCCTGTCCAGCCTCCCGGTACTCCTCGCCCTCGCGATCCTCTTCTACATGATTTACCGCATCGTGAAGGCCATCCGCAGCCGCAGGAAAGAAAAAAAGAAGAAAAAAGCTGAAAAGACAAATTTAGAAGCAACCGGGCTGAACCGAGACACATCTGAAACTCCATCTGCAGAAACACATAAACCAGAAGGAACAGAGTGAGCATTCAGTCCAGAACCCGGAGAACGAGCGACAGAAATGTCGCCGTTCTCCGGAGCATGGTTGTACACCGCCTTGCCGCAGGCCTCATTTTGTGCTATAGTTTGCGGCAAATGGATCGTTCCGTCCGGAGACCGGTGATCCATTAGCGCCAGGACCGTAAAGGTCGACGAGGTTGACAGTCATCGAAAGACTCGGCGGATGCTGTCACGGAGTAGTGATCGTAAGAGGAAAAAGAAAAAGCGGAATCAACACCGTAACAGAAGTTTCCCCACACTGAACAACACCATCATCCACAGGGCATGCACGCTGCATGCCCCTGTTCTGTGTCCCCTCGCAGCGGATTCGCTGTGCATGCGTGACGCGGAAACACCCGGCAGACCTCCCGCTGAGGCCCGCCTTGGTTTCCTGTGCAGAACACCCGTCGGATGCATGAGCCTGATCAGTGAGAGGAGATTTTTTTATGTGTGGAATCGTAGGATATGTAGGCCATCAGCAGGCAGCGCCGATTCTTCTGAACGGCCTTTCGAAGCTCGAGTACAGAGGCTATGACTCAGCCGGCATCGCCGTGCGAAATGAGCAGGGCGAAATCGAGGTCGTGAAGGCAAAAGGACGCCTGAAGAATCTGATGGAGAAGACGAACGACGGCAAGGCGATGAAGGGAACCACCGGCATCGGCCACACCCGCTGGGCGACCCACGGCGAGCCATCCGAGACCAACGCCCACCCGCATATGAGCTTTCATCATACGGTGGTCGCGGTCCACAACGGCATCATCGAGAACTTCCAGGAGATCAAGGACAAGCTCCTGAAGAAGGGCTATCAGTTCTATAGCCAGACCGATACCGAGGTTGCCGTCAACCTCGTGGATTATTACTATGAAAAGTACGGACAGGGACCGATCGACGCGATCGCACGGGCAATGATGCGGATCCGCGGCTCCTATGCCCTCGAATTTATGTTTATGGACTGCCCGGGAGAAATCTACGTCGCCCGGAAGGATGCACCGATGATCATCGGCGTCGAAGAGGGCGAGACCTATGTCGCCTCCGATGTACCGGCGATCCTCAAGTACTGCAAGAACGTGTACTACATCGACAATTCCGAGATCGCGAAGCTCACCGCCGGAAAGGCCGAGTTCTTCAACCTCGATCAGGAGCCGATCGAGAAGGAGCTCGTCGAGATCAAGATGGATGCGCAGGCCGCCGAAAAGGGTGGCTTCGAGCATTTCATGATGAAGGAGATCTATGAGCAGCCGAAGGCTGTCCGTGATACGATCACTTCCGTCGTAAAGGATGGCCACATCGATCTGTCCGCCGTCGGCCTCAGTGATGAGGAGATCCAGAAGATTTCGCAGATCTATATCGTCGCGTGTGGCTCTGCCTACCATGTCGGTGTCGTGACACAGTACGTGATGGAGGGGCTCGCCCGGATCCCGGTGCGTGTGGAGCTCGCCTCCGAGTTCCGTTACCGGAATCCGATTCTCGATCCGAACGGCCTCGTGATCATCATCAGCCAGTCCGGTGAGACTGCCGATTCGCTCGCCGCACTTCGTGAAGCGAAGGCACGCGGCATCCGGACCCTCGGCATCGTCAATGTCGTCGGCTCCTCCATCGCGCGCGAGGCGGATAACGTGTTCTATACCCTCGCCGGACCGGAGATCGCGGTCGCTACAACGAAGGCGTACTCCACCCAGCTCATCGCCGGCTACACCCTCGCCATTGAATTTGCAAAGGTACGGGGCGAGCTCGAAGAGGAGCGCTATGCGGAGCTCATCACGGAGCTCGGAACACTGCCGGAGAAGATCGAGCGCATCCTGCTCGATAAGGAGCGTATCCAGTGGTTCGCCGCGAAGCAGGCCAATGCGAAGGACGTGTTCTTCATCGGCCGGGGCATCGACTATGCGATCGGCCTCGAGGGCTCACTCAAGCTGAAGGAGATCAGCTATATCCACTCCGAGGCCTACGCCGCCGGCGAGCTGAAGCACGGCACCATCTCCCTGATCGAGAAGGGTATCCTGGTGGTGGGCATCCTGACCCAGCCGGAGCTCTTCGAGAAGACCGTGTCGAACATGGTCGAGGTGAAATCCCGCGGCGGCTACCTTATGGGCCTCACAAGCTATGGAAACTACAGCATCGAGGATACCGCAGACTTCACCGTCTACGTACCATCGACGGATCCGTACTTCGCGACCAGCCTCGCCGTCGTCCCGCTCCAGCTGCTCGCCTACTATGTGAGCGTCGCCAAGGGTCTCGATGTCGATAAGCCGAGAAACCTCGCGAAATCTGTTACGGTGGAGTGATCTGAGCCGAAGCGCGGTCCCGTTTTGCCATCGGATTTCATGATCCGGGAGAGCGGAAAACAGACGCGTGCAGGTCCGGTACTCCGCGTGCAGACGAAAGCACCGGTAAATCTTTATGAAAAAGTCACCAGATCGGAGAAAACACTCCGAGTTGGTGACTTTTTCCAGTTATTGTCAAATTTTTGTTCAATATGTCATTATTTTAACAAATATTTTGTTGAAAATATGCACAAAATGGCGTACATTCTCTGAAATTTCGTTGTCGACTCCCGCAGATTTGATATAATATATCAGTCTATGATTTTATTTTAGGAGGTATGTGAACATGGGTGTTACCACTTTTAAAGGTGGCGTCCATCCCTATGACGGCAAGGATCTCGCCAAGGATCAGGCGATCGTCGAGCTGAAGCCGCAGGGACTCATGGTCTATCCGCTTTCTCAGCATATCGGTGCACCGGCGAAGCCGGTTGTAGCGAAGGGGGATCGTGTCCTCGTCGGACAGAAGATCGCTGAGGCCGGTGGATTTATTTCCGCACCTGTCATCTGCTCTGTATCGGGTACTGTAAAGAGTATCGAGAAGAAGCTGACGGCCGGCGGAGCCATGGTAGACGCAATTGTAGTAGAGAACGACCAGCAGTATGAAGCGATCGAGGGTTTCGGTCAGGCGAGAGACTATACGAAGCTCACGCGTGACGAGATCGTGAATATCGTAAAGGAAGCCGGTATCGTCGGACTGGGCGGAGCAGGATTCCCTACCTCCGTGAAGCTGGCACCGAAGAACGTCGATAAGATCGATTATTTCCTCGTAAACGGTGCCGAGTGTGAGCCTTACCTCACCTCCGACTATCGCCTCATGCTCGAGGAGCCGGAGAAGATCATCGGCGGCCTCAAGGTCGTCCTTTCGATTTTCCCGAACGCCAAAGGCGTGATCGGTATCGAGGACAACAAGCCGGAGGCTGTCCGCACGATGACAGAGGCAGCGAAGGGCGAGTCCAACATCGAGGTCGTGGCACTGAAGACCAAGTATCCGCAGGGCGGTGAGCGTCAGCTGATCTATGCGATCACGGGTCGTAAGATCAATTCCGGTATGCTTCCGGCAGACGCAGGCTGCGTCGTGGACAATGCTGCCACCATGCTCGCCATCTATGAGGCCGTATGTGAGTCGAAGCCGCTCGTTTCGAGAATCCTCACCCTGACCGGTGATGCGATGGCAAAGCCGGGCAACTTCCGCGTGCCGACCGGTATGAACTACCAGGAGATCGTGGATCAGGCCGGTGGCTTCAAGACCGAGCCGGAGAAGATCGTCTGCGGTGGACCGATGATGGGTATTCCACTGTTCAAGCTCGATATCCCGGTTGCGAAGAATTCCAGCTCCATCCTGGCATTCGCACATGATCAGGTTTCTCATGAGCCGACCACAGCCTGCATCGGCTGCGGCCGCTGTGTTTCCGCATGCCCGGAGAACCTCATGCCGACCATGATGTTCAAGGCTGCACTGAAGAAGGATACCGCCCGCTTCACAGAGCTCGAGGGCATGGAGTGCCTCGAGTGTGGTGCCTGCGCATATGTATGCCCGGCGAAGCGTCCGCTCACCCAGGGCTTCAAGGAGATGAAGCGCCGTGTCGGTGCGGAGCGTAGAGCTGCCGCTGCAAAGGCGAAGGCGGAAGCAGAGGCGAAGGCCGCTGAGAAGAAAGCGGAGGAGGTACAGAAATAATGAGTAAGCTTTTAAATCTTTCCTCAAATCCGCATATTCGTGATAACGTAACGACTGCGGAAATCATGCGCGATGTCTTCATCGCCCTGATTCCGACGACCCTGTACGGTATCATCCAGTGGGGCTTCAATGCTGCACTCGTATGTATCCTGACGGTCGCTGCTGCTGTGCTTTCCGAGCTTGTGTATGAGAAGTGCATGAAGCTGCCGATCACCATCATGGACTGGTCCGCTGCGGTTACAGGTCTCATCCTCGCGCTCAACTGCCCGCCGAACATCCCGGCATGGATTCCGTGCCTCGGTGCTGTCTTTGCGATCATCATCGTAAAGCAGCTTTATGGTGGACTTGGTAAGAACTTCATGAACCCGGCACTCGCTGCCAGATGCTTCCTGCTGATTTCCTTCGCAGGCAAGATGACCAGCTTCACCGGTGTCGGTGCCGATGCACTTTCCGGTGCAACACCGCTTGCCTTCATGAAGACCAATCCGGATGCGATCGCAAAGATCGACCTCGGTGCTGCCTTCCTCGGACGTATCCCTGGAACCATCGGTGAGGTTTCGAAGCTCTGCGTACTGATCGGTGCTGCTTACCTCATCATCCGCAAGGTGATTTCTCCGAAGATTCCGCTGATCTACATCGGAACCGTAGCCGTATTCACCCTGCTCTTCGGTGGTCACGGCTTCGACCTTTACTATCTTGCCTGTGAGCTCTGCGCCGGTGGACTGATCTTCGGTGCATTCTTCATGGCGACAGACTATGTTACATCCCCGATTACCCCGCTCGGCCAGATCATCTTCGCCGTGATGCTGGGTATCCTGACCGGACTGTTCCGTCTCTTCGGCGGCTCCGCAGAGGGCGTTTCCTATGCCATCATCATCTGCAACATCCTCGTTCCGATGATCAATGTGCATACCGTACCGAAGGCTTTCGGAAAGGAGGGCGCTAAGAAATGAAGAAGGATTCATTTATGAAGGACGCGCTTGTCCTTTCACTGATCACACTGATCTCCGGCTGCTGCCTCGGTGGTGCCTACGGCCTGACGAAGCAGAAGATCTACGAGATCAATATGGCTTCCACCATCGAATCCTACAAGCAGGTTATGCCGGCAGAGGAGTACGATGATGCGACCTATGCAGATGCCCTCACCACGGCACAGGACGAGGGAAAGATCGCTGCGGATAACGGTGGCGCTTCCCTGATTTCTGTCGTCGCTGCGAAGGATGCCTCCGGTGCTGAGACCGGTTACATCGTCAAGGGCTCGGCTGCAGGTTACGGCGGAAGTGTTATCGTCGTTGTCGGTGTCGATGCAGACCTCAAGGTAACCGGTATTTCCTTCCCGGAGACACTTCCGGAGACCGCAGGTCTCGGCCAGAAGGCCACAGAGCCGGCGTTCTATGAGCAGTTTGCCGGCAAGGGCACGAAGCTCTCTGTAAAGAAGGGCGGCGGTGCCGGCGAGGATGAAATCGATGCAATCTCAGGTGCGACCATCACCTCGACCGCAGTTACGAACACGGTCAATGCCGCTACTGAGTTTGTTCAGGATTACATCCTTAAGTGAAGGAGGATAGAAGATGAATAAATATGTAGAAAGAATTTATAACGGTATCGTTAAAGAAAATCCTACCTTCATCATGATGCTTGGTATGTGTCCGACACTGGCAACCACCACGAGTGCGACCAACGCGATCGGCATGGGTCTTTCCACGACCGCCGTACTGGTCATGTCCAACATGCTCATTTCTGCCATTCGTAAGGTGATTCCTGGTCGTATGCGTCTTCCGAGTGAGATCGTCGTCGTTGCGTCTCTCGTAACCGTCGTACAGCTTCTGATGCAGGCCTATACACCGGATGTTTACAGCGCGCTCGGTATCTATATCCCGCTGATCGTTGTTAACTGTATCATCCTCGGACGTGCAGAGTCCTTCGCACTGTTCAACACCCCGATCCTGTCCTTCTTCGATGGACTCGGTATGGGTCTCGGCTTCACCTTCGCGCTCGTTGCGCTCGGTGCATTCCGTGAGATCCTCGGTGCAGGCTCCATCTTCGGCTTCCAGATCATCCCGGATGATTTCCATATCGGTATGATGGTTCTGGCTCCGGGTGCGTTCCTGGTTCTTGCGTTCCTTACCGCGATTCAGAACAAGCTGGGCCTTCCGTCTGCAACCAACGGCGGACAGGAGTCGAACGAATTTGTAACCTCCGGCGATGTGTTCGGTGCATATAACCAGAGCACAGATGCCGCTGACGTGAAGGAGGCATGAGTATGGTAGATCTTCTGTTAATTGCAATTAAATATTCTCTTGTTTCCAACGTCGTTCTGTCCCAGTTCCTCGGAATCTGTGCCTTCCTCGGTGTTTCGAAGAAGTCCTCTGCTTCCAAGGGTATGGGCGCTGCCGTTATCTTCGTAACGGTACTGGCCTCAATCGTTTCCCACCTGATCTATGTGGGCATCATGAGCGCAAGCTCCCCGATCTGTAAGGCACTGGGCATCACGGATGGTCTCGATTTCCTGAACACCATCGTCTTCATCCTGCTCATCGCCGCACTCGTACAGCTGGTTGAGATGTTCATGAAGAAGAACATGAAGAGCCTCTATGATGCGCTTGGTGTGTACCTTCCGCTGATCACCACGAACTGCGCCGTACTCGGTGTCGCACTGAACAACGTAAGCTACGGCTTCAACATGATCGAGTGTATCGTATACGCACTCGGCATCGGTATCGGCTTCGCCCTCGCCATTCTCCTTCTTTCTTATGTTCGAGAGAATGTGCTCGAGGACAACAAGGACATCCCGCGTTCCTTCCAGGGCGCACCGATCGTTCTTCTGACCGCATGCCTGATGTCCATGGCATTCTTCGGATTCCAGGGTCTGATCTGATAGGAGGGTAGAGAAAATGGTATTATTTGTCGTTGTTGCTGCCATCCTGGTCGGAGCTGTCGGTTTAGTCATCGGCATCTTCCTGGGCGTGGCTTCCGAGAAGTTTAAGGTTGAAGTAGACGAGCGTGAGGCGAAGGTCAGAGAGTGCCTGCCGGGTAACAATTGTGGTGCCTGCGGATTCCCGGGCTGTGATGGCTGTGCGAAGGCCATCGCAAACGGTGAAGCTGCCGTAACCCAGTGTCCGGTTGGCGGTGCTGCAGTCGCTGAGAAGATCGCTGAGGTGATGGGTGTCAAGGCGGAGCCGATCGACGAGTCCAGCAAGATGGTCGCGTTCGTACGCTGCCAGGGTGACTGCTCGAAGGCGAAGCAGGCATACCACTATTCCGGTATCGCAGATTGTTCCGAGCTTGCCGTTGTACCAAACGGCTCCGAGAAGGAATGTGCATTCAGCTGCTGTGGTTACGGCACCTGCGTGAAGGCCTGTGCCTTCGATGCGATCCACATCGTAAACGGTGTTGCGGTCGTCGATAAGGAGAAGTGTGTTGCCTGTGGTGCCTGCATGAAGGCCTGCCCGAAGCACATCATCGATCTTGTTCCGTATAAGAAGAAGCACAATGTTGCCTGCCAGAACCATCTGAAGGGCAAGGCAGTCAAGGATGCCTGCGCGACCGGATGTATCGCCTGCGGTATGTGTGAGCGCAACTGTCCGTTCGATGGTATTCATATCGTGAATGACCTTGCGGTGATGAACGAGAACTGTAAGGACTGCGGTATCTGTGCCCAGAAGTGTCCGACCGGTGCCATCACCGGTAAGCGTCCGGTTGTCAAAAAGCCGGCTGCTCCGGCCGCTCCCAAGGCGGAAGCATAATATATAATAGTAGAGAGTCTGTGTCATTTATGACACAGGCTCTTTTTTGTATGTATTAAATGAACACTCTGTATGATATGATACAGGATGTTGAACCCAAAAGGTATGGATTCGAGCGGCTTCAAGATCAGCGGATAAAAGAAGAACAAAAAAGAAAGAAATCTCCGAAATATTAAATTCGCATAAAGAATCTTTACTAATAAATTTTTAACAATTATAATTACTTAATTGGGTTTACCAAAAAATTCACAATGTATACAAGGAGGAGGCCTATGGAATTACAGATTCAGGATCTGGTTACATCGATTCGCAAAGAGGGTGTCGATGCAGCAAACGCTGAAGCTGACTCTATCATTGCGGAAGCCCGTAAGAAAGCAGACGCAATTATTTCCGATGCAAAGGCAGAGGCTGCCGCTGCGAAAGCAGGTGCAGAAAAGGAAATCGGAGTCATGAAGGAAAGTGCCGCCGTCAGCGCAGAGCAGGCAAAACGTGACGCCATGCTCTCATTCAAGACGGAGGTTCAGAAGGAATACGAGAAGCTTCTGAAGAACGATATCAAGAAGGAGCTGAGCGGTGCCGCACTGGGCAAGCTGATTCGCGCAGCGCTGGCCGGTGAGGATGTAGCGCAGTACAGCGCAGAGCTTGCGGCTGTATCCGACGAACTGAAGGCAGAGCTTGCAGATGAGATCAGAAACGGCCTCGAGATCAAGCCGACCAGAGGCGTCAATGCCGGTTTCCGTCTGGCGGCCAGAGATGGATCCGGATACTTCGACTGTACCGATGATGCGATTGCAGAGATGATGATGCCGTACTTCAGAAACCTTGAAATCTGATAGGAGGTACTGCCCATGGCTTCGCATTATTATTATCTGATATCGAGCCTGCCGGAACTCCGAAGTGACGGAGACATGCCACTCAGCTATCAGGAATTTCTGGATTTATGTGAATCCACCGTCAGCCGCGGCACGTATAAGCTCTTATCGGAGCTCACACTGAACTCGGCAGAGGGTCCGCTCGTAAAGGAGTGGAACCAGGTGTACGGTGCGATGACAAAGGAGCTGAATTACCAGCGCAGCATGAAACTCGGAAAGAGCTATCCGGCACCTTCCGCGAAGGATTACGTGACGGCACAGATCGTCGGCTCCGCACTCAGCGCGAAAAATCCGCTGGAGGCGGAGCAGATCATGCTGGATTTCTCATTCCAGCAGCTGGATCAGCTGGTCGGTCTTCATATGTTTGATGACTATGTACTGTTCGGCTATGCGCTGAAGCTGAAGCTGCTTGAACGTCAGAGAAGCTTCGAACACGAGAAGGGACAGGCCGAGTTCCGCCGCCTGCTCGGTGTCGTACAGCAGCGTGTTTACAGTTTGTAACAAGTAGAAATATCGGGAGACATTTATGGAAACAATAACAGGACATGTAACTGGCATCAACAGTAACATGGCGAATGTAAGCTTCGATGGTGCAGTCCGTAAAAACGAGGTGGGCTATATCCTCGTTGACGGCAAGCGCCTGAAGGGCGAGGTCATTCGTATCAATAACGGAATCGCCAGTATGCAGATTTATGAGATGTCAAATGGCATCAAGGTCGGTGATCCGGTCGAGTTTACCGGTGAGCTGATGAGTGTTGATCTGGGTCCGGGACTTCTGACACAGATCTATGATGGACTTCAGAACCCGCTGCCTGAGCTTGCAGAGCAGTGTGGCTTCTTCCTGCAGAGAGGTGTATACCTCGATGCGATTCCGAATAAGGACTGGGAATTCACACCGGGCGTAAAGGCCGGTGACAGCGTGGTGGCCGGTGATACCATCGGAACCGTTCCAGAGGGTATCTTCACCCACCATATCATGGTTCCGTTCACCCTGAAGGGGGATGACTGGACCGTCAAGTCCATCAAGGATAAGGGAACCTACAATGTACGTGCCACCATCTGCGTCATCGAGAACAGCCTCGGCGAGCAGAAGGAGCTCAGCATGGTGATCACACAGCCGATCAAGCAGCCGATCAAGTGCTACGCGGAGAGACTTCGTCCGGATGAGCCGCTGATCATGCAGCTTCGCTGTGTCGATACCTTCCTGCCGATTGCAAAGGGCGGTACCTTCTGCGTACCTGGTCCGTTCGGTGCAGGTAAGACCGTTCTTCAGCACATGGAGGCGAAGAATGGAGAAGCGGATATCGTAATCGTCGCGGCCTGCGGAGAGCGTGCCGGTGAGGTCGTTGAGATCCTGAAGGAGTTCCCGGAGCTGGATGATCCGCGTACCGGCCGTTCCCTGATGGAGCGAACCATCATCATCTGTAATACCTCTTCGATGCCGGTTGCCGCTCGAGAAGCTTCCTGCTACACTGCGGTTACCCTCGCAGAGTATTATCGTCAGATGGGTCTCAATGTTCTTCTTCTGGCAGACTCCACCTCCCGTTGGGCACAGGCCATGCGAGAGATGAGTGGACGTCTCGAGGAGATTCCGGGCGAGGAAGCCTTCCCTGCGTACCTTGAGTCCACCATCGCCGCCTTCTACGAGCGTGCCGGTAAGGTTCGCCTCAAGGATGGTTCCATCGGTTCCGTCACCATCGGCGGTACGGTATCCCCGGCCGGCGGTAACTTCGATGAGCCGGTAACACAGGCGACCCTGAAGGTTGTCGGCGCTTTCCACGGACTGAGCCGTGAGCGTTCGGATGCACGTAAGTACCCGGCGATCAACCCGACCGAATCCTGGTCGAAGTACAGCGGTATCATCGCGATGGATCGCGTCGAAGAGGCCCGCAGCATTCTGAAGAGAAGTATCGAAATCAGCCAGATGATGAAGGTCGTCGGCGAGGAAGGTACGACGGCAGAAGATTACATCACCTATCAGAAGGGTGAGCTTCTCGATGCCGTTTACCTCCAGCAGAACTCCTTCGATCCGATCGATGCGGCCGACTCTCCGGAGAGACAGCGTGTTGAGTTCGATCTTCTTTATGATGCACTGATGCAGCAGTACGACCTCGAGGACAAGGATGAGATTCGTTCCTTCTTTAACCAGCTGAGACAGGAGTTCCTGGACTGGCACGGAACCGAATTTAATTCAGACGCTTTTGAAGCACAGAAGAATAAGATCGCTGATTTCTATAAATCAAAGGCAATCGCTTAGGAGGTCTTATGCAGAAAGTATATACAAAAATTGAGTCGATCGTCGGTAACGTCGTGACCGTCCGTGCAGAGGGCATCCGAAACGGAGACCTCGCACTGGTCGGTGACAGTTACGCGAATGTCATTAAGCTGGATAAGGATCTCGTATCCCTCCAGGTATTTGCCGGTGCACAGGGTGTCAGCACAAACGACCCGGTGCGTTTCCTCGGCAGACCGATGCAGGTTTCCTTCTCAGAGCATCTGCTCGGCCGTATCTTCGATGGTGCCGGTGTACCAAGAGATAACGGTCCGGCCCTGACCGAAAACATGGTTGATATCGGCGGACCATCTTTTAACCCGGCGAAGCGAGTGATTCCGAAGCACATGATCCGTACCGGTATCCCGATGATCGATGTGTTCAACACCCTCGTCGAGAGCCAGAAGCTCCCGATCTTCTCCATCTCCGGAGAGCCGTACAACCAGCTGCTCGCACGTATCGCACTGCAGGCAGAGGTTGATGTCATCGTGCTCGGTGGTATGGGTCTGAAGTATGATGACTACCTGACCTTCCGTGACACCCTCGAGAAGGGCGGCGCGATGAGTCACACCGTCATGTTTATTCATACCGCAGCGGATCCTACCGTAGAGAGTACGCTGGTTCCGGATATGTCCCTCGCCGTCGCAGAGCAGTTCGCGCTCGAAGGCAAGAAGGTACTCGTACTTCTCACGGATATGACGAGCTACTGCGATGCACAGAAGGAGCTTGCGATCACCATGGAGCAGGTACCTTCGAACCGAGGTTACCCGGGCGATCTCTACAGTATGCTCGCGTCCCGTTACGAGAAGGCCGTGGATATCGATGGTGCAGGTTCCATCACCATTCTCGGTGCAACCACGATGCCTGGTGACGATGTCACCCACCCGGTACCGGATAACACCGGCTACATCACCGAGGGTCAGTTCTATCTTCGAAATGGACACATCGAGCCGTTCGGTTCCCTGTCCAGACTGAAGCAGAACGTCAACGGCAGCACCCGTGACGACCACCGTGCACTGATGGATGGTATGATCAAGCTCTATGCACAGTACAAGGAGAGTCTGGAGAAGAAGTCCATGGGCTTCGCGATGAGCTCCTGGGATGATAAGCTCCTCAAGTATGGTCAGCTCTTCGAATCGAAGCTGATGGACCTCAGTGTAAACATTCCTCTGGAGAAGGCGCTGGATCTCGGCTGGGAAATCCTCGCGGAGTGCTTCGAGCCGAACGAAACCGGTCTCAAGACCAGCCTGATCAAGGAGAGATGGCCGAAGAAGCTGGATGAGTAAAGGAGCAGTCAATGGCGATCAAACTCACGAAAAATGAACAGAAAGTGCAGAAAGATCACCTGAAAGAGTATCAGCGTTACCTGCCGACCCTGCAGCTGAAGAAACAGCAGCTGCAGTCCGTCATCATGCAGGTGAAGGACGATCTCGCCGTGAAGGAAGTCGAGCGCGAACAGATGATCGGCGACCTCGATGACTGGGTAGCTGTATTCTCAGAGAACACGCTGTTTGATGCAGATAAACAGCTGGACACTCTGGTACAGCCGGATAAGGTCATCGTCGGCACCGAGAACGTCGCCGGTGTGAAGATCCCGGCCTTCAAGGAGCTGACCTTCAAGGACATCTCCTATAACGTGGATGATTACCCTTTATGGGTGGATACTGCACTGATCAAGCTGCGTGAGATTGCGCGTCTGGATGCACTGGTTTCAACCCTTCGCAAACAGGTGGAGCTGCTGGAAAAGGAACTTCGTTCCACATCCCAGCGTGTAAACCTCTTCGAGAAGGTCAAGATTCCGGAGGCCAAGGAGAACATCCGTGTGATCGGTGTTTACCTCGGTGATCAGCAGACAGCCGCTGTTGTCCGCGGCAAGATCGCAAAGAAAAAACTGGTGGAGGCAGGACGATGATTGAAAAAATGAAAATGGTTCACGTCGTGACCACCGCTGAACATAAAGATGAAATGCTGGAGGGGCTCCGTTCCCTGGGACTTCTCCATCTGGCAGAGCAGAAGCAGGCGAGTCAGGCCGCAAGTGAGCGCTTCACAGAGCTCGCACGTGTCTCCTCGAAGCTGCAGGACTATCTGCCGGAAAACAAGGATAAGAAGAAAGCCGTCGCATCCGAGGCACCGGCACTTCTTTCGGATGAGACATTCGAGCAGCTGTATCAGGAGGTTCGGAACGCACTCGCGAAGAAGGATCAGCTGACACAGCAGATCACCGCCGACATCACGGAGATGGAACGCATCGAGCCATGGGGACAGTTCTCACCGAAGGATGTCCGCGAGCTTCAGAAACTCGGCTACGACCTCCATTTCTACCGCGTGGATAAGGATGTATGCGCAGCGATCATGGCAGATGAGAACCTCCGGGTTCTTCGTCTCGCATCGGCCGATAAGGCCGATACCATCGCGGTGATCGGTGCACTTCCGATGAGCTATAACGCGAGTGAATTTACACTCCCGGAGAAGGGGCTCGCAGAGCTTAAGCAGGATGTCGCGGATTGCCAGCAGGCACAGGCTGCCTGTGATACAGTCCTCCGAAAGGCGGCACTTCACGAGAACAGCTTCCATCAGAAGCTGCTCGACGCGCAGAACGCAGAGGAGTACTCCTCCGCAAGCGAAACCGCGGAAGGTGATGCACAGCTCGTATGGCTGTCCGGTTATATCCCGGAGATCTACCTCGACCGATTCAAGGAAGGCGCCCGCGAGAATCACTGGGCATACGCGATCGACGAGGTTTCCACCGAGGATGAGCACATCCCGACGAAGCTTCGCTACAACAAGGTCAGCAAGCTGATCAAGCCGCTCTACGATATGCTGGGCATCCTGCCTGGCTACTATGAGACGGATATCTCACTCTGGTTCCTGCTGTTCTTCGCACTGTTCTTCGCGATGATCATCGGAGACGGTGGCTACGGCCTCCTGTTCCTGATTGCCACCATCGTGATGATCAAAAAGAGCGGCAAGATCGACACCGCAAGCTTCCTGCTTCTGGTACTGTCGACCTCAACCGTGATCTGGGGTGCCATCACCGGTACCTGGTTCGGTATGGAATCGGCGATGAAGGTTCCGTTCCTCCGCGCACTGGTTCTGCCAGGCTTTGCGAACTATCCTGAGTACTTCGATGTACCGGCCGCACTGCAGCAGAACAACATGATGAAGTTCTCCTTCACCATCGGTGCGATGCAGATGGAGCTCGGCAGCCTTCTCGCCGTCAAGAAGAAGATGGAAGAGAAGGATCTCAGCTTCCTGTCCGATATCGGATGGTTATTTACCATCTGTGGTATGTACCTTCTGGCACTTTACCTCGTATTACATGAGCAGCTCCCGCTGACACCGGTCGTTGCAGCGGTGGCCATCGGCTTCGTACTGGTTCTCTTTACGAACGGCATGGCACCGGGCAAGAGCATCGGCGCAGGTATCGCTTCGAGCTTAGGCGGCGCATTCACCGTCTTCCTGAACACGATCAGCTGCTTCGGTAATATCATGAGCTACATCCGACTCTTCGCCGTAGGCATGGCGGGACTCGCGATTGCTCAAAGCTTTAACAACATGGCCGCAGGTCTTGCACATGGACCTTTGATGATTGCTGCCGTCGTGATCGTACTGATCGGACACGTCATCAATATCGTTATGTGTATTCTCTCTGTCGTTGTACATGGTGTACGTCTGAACGTGCTCGAGTTCTCCGGACAGGTAGGACTGGAGTGGACCGGTATCGCGTACAACCCGTTCAGATTAAACGATAAAATTAAACAGTAAGCTTTTCAGATAAGCAAAAAGGAGATTATTATGAATATCGCTTTTATTGGTATGGCAGCAGCACTTGGTCTCTCTGCATTAGGTTCCGCATTTGGTACCGGTATCGCCGGTCAGTCCGCTGTAGGCGCTTGGAAGAAGTGCTATGCACAAGGTAAGCAGGCACCGTTCATCATGACGGCATTTGCCGGCGCACCGCTGACACAGACCATCTACGGTTTCCTTCTCATGAACTTCATCGCGAGTGCGTACAATGCAGGCACCATCGATCCTGCACTGTCCCTCGGCGTTGGTATCTTCGGTGGTATCGCGATCGGTTTCTCCGCAATGTTCCAGGGCAAGGTAGCCGCTGCTTCTGCGGATGCACTCGGTGCAACTGGTAAGGGTACTGCGAACTACTTCGTTGTCATCGGTGTCGCTGAGACCGTCGCCGTATTCGCACTGGTATTCTGCATGCTGCTTCTCAACACAGCAACCATCGCATAAGGCACAACTGAACAGATTCTGATGAGGCCATCGGCATACGCCGATGGCCTTTATTAATTTCTAATGACAATCGTGTTAATATCCTTTGCTTCTACGACAAGGTCTGTTATAATGCCGACGTATTTATAGAGTAAATGTAGTCCCCAAAAAGCGGGAGAAAGGTTCATCGTTTCTGTCTATGGGACAGTGCAGATGATGCATGCATATGAATAATCAGGATTTTGAACATCAGAGTAATCAGGGCGGTCTTGAGGTGCCGAATATCGCGCCGCGCCGGGAGGGTGGTGCGCGTCCGCCACGTCGGACAGCGCCGTCTCGTGCAGCGCAGCAGCGGATGGAGGAGCTTCGCTACCGAACGAGCCGGGTCGAGGCGAGCTTCGATGAGGACGAGGACGGCGCATATGCGGATGCGGCGGCCTCGATGGGCAGCGTTGCGCAGGGGTGTAGTGCCGATTCGGGTGCGCAGAGCAGACGCCGTGAAAATCCGCGGATGAGCGACGAGATGTCCGCAGACGCACGGAGACAGCGTATCGAGAATACGCGGATGAACGATGACGTGCCAACCGCTGCGCAGGGACTGCGTTCGAATGGTGCTGCCGGGGTCGGTAAAGCGCCGCGGCGGGCACGCGGGAGGAGAAAAGCGAACTGGGGCCGTCGTGTGATGGCCGGTATCCTCGTGCTGGTCGTTATCATTGGCGGCTTCTTCGGCTGCAGCGCCGTGAAATCGCTCGGTCAGTCGAAGTACTGGACGGTGGCGGTGTTCGGTGTCGATTCGCGTGACGGAAATCTTGGTGCGGGGGCGCTCAGTGATGTCATCATGCTCGCGAGCATCAACCGGAAGACGGGGGATGTCAATCTCACTTCAGTTTACCGCGATACCTATCTTCAGATCGATGACGAGGGTAAGTACCATAAGATCAACGAGGCGTACTTCAAGGGTGGTCCGAAGCAGGCCATCGCGGCACTGAACCGGAACTTCGATCTCGATATCGATGATTATGTGACTTTCAACTGGAAGGCGGTCGCCGAGGGCCTCAATGTGCTCGGCGGTGTCGATCTCGATATCAGCGATAAGGAGTTCGCGTATATCAATGCGTTTATCACGGAGACGGTGCAGGGTACGGGTCTCGGCTCCGTGCAGCTCGAGCACAGCGGCATGAACCACCTCGATGGTGTCCAGGCCGTCGCGTATGCGCGTCTTCGTCTGATGGATACCGATTTCAACCGTACGGCGCGTCAGCGGAAGGTGCTGGAGCTCGCGATGCAGAAGGCGAAGGCCGCCAGCAAGAAGACGCTGGTGGCGACGGCGATGACGGTCATGCCGGATATTCAGACGAGCATCGGTGCGGACGATATCCTGGATATCGCGAAGACCGTGAAGAAGTATAATATTCAGAACGCGGTCGGCTTCCCATTCTCACGTGATACCACGAACGTTGGTAAGATGAATGTCGTCGTGCCGGCGACACTCGTTTCGAACGTGGCGCAGCTACACCCGTTCCTGTATGGCGATGATGCAGCCGGCTACACACCGAGTGCGAAGGTGCAGGAGATCTCCGCGCATATCCAGAAGAAGACCGGCATCGGGGAGCTGCCGAATGCAGATATCCCGAAGATCGGTGGCGGCACCGGTGTGACGAAGGCACCGGAGGCAGCCGCAAACAGCGGTGACAGCGGAAATTCCGGAAACAGTGCTCAGAATCAGGCTGCAGCTGTAGAGACGGCGGCACCGGAAAACGCCGCTGCAGCAGAGAGTGAATCTGCGCTCGAATCCACCGAAGCGACAGCGGATGCCGAGACGAAGGAAGAGGAGAGCAGCATCGAGGAGCTTTCGAAGGAGGAATCGAAGAAGGACGAGCAGTCGGACAAGCCGGGGGCTTCCGACAAGAATGAGGATTCGGATAAGAATGCATCGAGCGGAAAGAATGACAGCTCCGAAAAGAACGATTCGTCCGTAAAGGAGACGAGCCGGCACAGCGATGAGCCGGGCAGCAGCTCCGTGAAGGAAACGGGAAATGCCGGTCCGGAGGTCGGCCCGGTTGCGCCGCCACAGACGACGGAAGCAGGGCCGATTGCTGAAACCGCCGCGTGATTCGCAGAAACAGCTCAGCCGGGTGAGGAAATCACCCGGCTGAATGTTTACGATTTTGCGAAAATCCTGGACTCAATCGAATATTGACAAGTTCGCTGTTTTTTTGTATTATAATTTGGTCCTGCCGGTATGGCGGAATAGGCAGACGCTCAGGACTTAAAATCCTGTGACCAGTGATGGTCGTGTCGGTTCGACCCCGACTACCGGCATTAGAGGATGGTTCGAGAGATCCATCCTCTAGTGTTATAAAATGGAGATGTACCCAAGTGGCCGAAGGGGGCGCACTCGAAATGCGCTAGGCCGGTTAAACGGCGCCAGGGTTCAAATCCCTGCATCTCCGCTAACCAAAGC
>CALAOB010000146.1 GCA_937927445.1 uncultured Oribacterium sp.
AAAATAAGACCCACGCTTTCGCGTGAGTCTAAATGTTAAGTTGACGACATTGGGGTCAGACCCCATTAAATTCATCAGGGAGCCGTAAACGGCATTAAAAAAGTCCCTGATGAAACGATCTACGTTTCATCAAGGACGATTGAATTTTATCAGTCGCGGTGCCACCTTGATTCACAGTGAGGAAAATTCTGAAGCTTCTGAAATTCGAATTCTTTTTCTTAGAGTTCAGGATCTTCGTAATCCTCTGGAATTTCAAAAATTACTGACTTCTGGAGTTTCTTCTCTGCCTGTGCGCTTAACTGGATACCAGCATATCCATGGCAACTGACGTATGCCTCACGTCGTGAAATACTTACTTAATAGTGTTGATCCACGCCCTCTGCGGGCCATTTGCATGCGGGTGCTACCGCCGGGCTTTCACCGTCCCCGGCTCTCTGAGGATTCCTTTGCATACGTTATATCCGCTTCATCGGTTTAAAGTAGTATATTCAGTTTTGTTCATCATACTGCGAGCGCTTGCTAAACACAAGACGGAATTCCTAACTGCGACATGACTCTTTTTTATGGTTGTCAGAAGAAAGGATGCATCACGCTTTATTCTTCTCCATAATTTCCGGCGTGAGTCCGAACTCATCCATAACGAACTGCGGGATCTGTCCGTAGTAGAATCTTCTCGAGAAGGAGCCGTAGTTTTCGTCATCGATTTCCTCGTCGTCATCATACAGATCGTCATCATCCGCATCATCCTCGCCGAATGTCGGCACCGCGCCGTCAGCAAACGCGTTCAGATCGTCATCGGTTGCGTCCTCGGACGCATCTACCTCCGTGTCCGCCGCCGCACCACGATCCTTAAGCTGATCTGCATCCGTGCCGCTCGCCGAACCACTGCTCTTCAGCTGATCCACATTCACGCCCTGCTTCGTATCCGCTCTCTTCATATCCACGACGATTTCCATGCCGGTGTCGGTGTCCATGAGCGGGTTCAGGGAGGTGACGGAGCAGGAAGCGGAAGCGGCGAGGATTTCCTGAATCTCCGCCGGGTCCGTCACAGTCAGCGACGCACGGTTGGTGTCGCCGAGGTACTTCCGCTGGCGCTGGCCGAGCTCTGTGTCCGCCGCTGCCATCTCATCTTCCGAAACCGCGACGCCCTGATACGAGAGCGTGATGCTCGCGGTCTTCTCCGGGGTCACCATCCCGCCGACCTCGATGCCACACGCCCGGAGAAGCGCGATGGTCTTCGTAAAGGACGGGTAGATCGGGTAGTAGTAATAGTGGTTGAAGAGCGTGTAGTTGCCGCCTTCGTCGCGCAGCTTCTGGATGAGCGCCTGATTCTCGTTCGTCTTAAACTGGATCTCCGCGATCGGCATCTCGCGCGTTCTGGTCTCGCTGCTCAGCGCCTTCAGCTCCTCCTGGTACGCCGCGAGCAGCGCCGCCTTCATGCTGTCCGCGCTTCCGTCTGGGCCAATGTGATTGCCCGCTGCGTCTGTCACGCTGCTGCCAGCTTCCTTCTCCAGACCCGTGCTGTCGCCCGCTATGAGCGCCGCTTTCGTGTCGGCGCCGGCGAGCTTCACATGGCTGCACTCGTCCTCTTCCTTATAGTTGATGCCGGCGACGTCGTCCGCGGTCAGCGACAGTACCGGATACATCGCCGCCTTGTAGGCGTCGAGATCATAGACCGCCTCGAGCGCTGCTCTCACGCCGGAGACATTGACCGGATAGCGGCGGTAGACGGTCCGACCGTTCCGGAGATGCCATGCGATCGTGACGTTATGAAACGCCTCATCGCCCTCCTCGACATCATACCAGCGCCCGTGGCCCCTCAGGAAGCGGTCCCGGGCCTCCGCCGCATCGTGCACGCCCTGCGCAGCGATCGTCTGGAGGAGTTCGAGTCCCTGATCGTCCGAGATCTGCATCCGGCCCGCCAGCGTCGAGGACGACATCGCGTCAAACGTTACGCCATACCAGCCCTCGGTATATTCCACCGTCGAGTGGTACTGGCTCGTCGCATCCGGATCGAGAAGATCGCAGTAGATACCGCCGGACGCGAGCTTCTCCGTCGTCGGCAGGTAGCGGTCGTAGCCGAAGAGGTCGAAGCGGAAGATCGCGAAGACGACGCCGACGAAGACCGCACTCACGAGGAGCTGCCGCTTATGCGCGAACAGGCTCTTAAAATCGAAGTGATAGATGATCTCGATGATGCAGCTCACGAGGAGGAGACCACAGACGAGACCGAAGATGGTCCAGCCATCCTCATACATCATCGAGTGGAACATCGCGCCGAGCAGGAGCGAGGACGGCACGGCGATCAGAAAGCGGATGATCGGCTCTGTGATCGGAAAAGCCATCGCGTGGCCGGCTGCCTCGGACGGACGCCGACGATAGAGGAGCATACCGAGCACAAACAGCACGGCCGCTGCCAGCAGCGCCCACAGCGCCATACGTCCAGGCTGCGAAGACATGCACGCCTCCACATACCAGGCAATCGGGGAGGTTCGCTCGCTGAGGGCCAGCAGGAAGCTGCCGTCGCCGTAGAAGGTCGTGAAATACTCCGAAAAATACGCCGAGATCGTCATGCAGATCACCGGACCCCAGCTGAACAGCACGCCGGTGCCCAGCAGGCCCACCACCAGATTACCGGTCAGCAGCATCGCCATAATCGCGGTCATGTACACGAGGGCGAAGAAGCACAGGTGCTCGACGCTCGCGAGGTACAGGCTGCCCCAGTCGAACGGCACGCCCTTCACGCGGATCATGACGGCGGCGATCGTCAGGAAGCCAATGTAGGCGACGGCCATGTAGAGAAAGCCGTTGAGGCAGGTCACCGCGTACAGCATCTCGCGTCGGATCGGGAGGCTGTGGTAAAAATCCGTCTTCTTTTTCGAGTGCAGGTACGCGAAGCCGGACGCCGCCAGCACCACCGCTGCCATCGTCAGCATGAATGCGAGCGCGCCACCCTTCATCGAGTAGACCCGCAGCATTTCGCGGGTAAAGTCCTGCTGCGCCTGCGCCAGTGCGAGCTCCGCCGGGAGTCCGCTGCTGTTCAGGTTCTCCGGCCGGAAGATCGTACTGATGTTGAGCGCCGTCGCCACCGGGAAGACGAAGAAGCACAGAAGCAGGGCGAGCGCCAGGCTCCAGATGCGCTGCTTCGTGTTTTCCTTCATGTATTTAAAAAATAAGCTTCTTGATGTCATAACCGGCCACCTCCGTTTCGCTGATAAAGATTTCCTCCAGGGAGAGCGGGATCATCTCGAAAAATACCGGATGATAGCTCTGCATCCGCTCCCGGATCTCCTCCTTCTGTCCCCGCACCGTGAGGGTCAGCAGGCTTCCGCGCTGCTCGACCGTCATGATGTCGAGGTCCTGCAGGTTCGTGCGGTCGAGCCCGGCAGGCAGAACGCACTGGATCTTATGAATGTTCATCTTCATATCGTCGAGGTCCTTCGAGAGCAGCATGCCGCCGCGGTGGAGAAGCCCCACGTGATCGCAGATATCCTCAAGCTCGCGCAGGTTGTGCGAGGCGATCACCGGCGTCAGGTTCCGCTCCTCGATGTCGTTTGCGAAGAGGCTCTTCACCGTCTGCCGCATCACCGGATCGAGGCCGTCGAAGGTCTCGTCACAGAAAAGATAATCCGTGCCGGCGCAGATGCCGAGCAGCACCGCGAGCTGCTTCTTCATGCCCTTCGAAAAGGTCTGGATCTTCCGGCGTCCGTCGAGCTCGAAGCTCTTCAGGAGCTTAGTGAAGCGATCCGTATCGAAGTTCGGGTAGATCCCCTGGTAAAATGTCTTCATATCGTCCGGCGTACCGTTTCCGAGAAAATACGGCTCATCCGGGATATAGAAGCAGCATGCCTTCACCCGGATATCCTCGAAGACCGCCTCCCCATCGAGGGTGATCGTGCCTTCATCCGGCTTCAGGATTCCTGCCGCCATCCGGAGGAAGGTGCTCTTGCCGGCACCGTTCGTGCCGATCAGACCGAACACCGTGCCATCCTGAATCTCCGCATGGATATGATCCACTGCGGTCACGCCCTGAAAGCGTTTGGTCAGATTGTCCGCCTTTATCATCTTCTGCCTCCTGTTTCTGTTTCAGATTGCGATCCTGCGCCCGAGCCGCTTTCTAAATCTTCGCCCTGGCCTGCGCCGGATTCTGTTCCTGCGCCCGGATCCTGTTTGTAATTCTGCGCCACCTGCGCCTGAAATGCCTCCATCGTGATGCCGGCGTTCCGTGCGTCCTCGACCAGCAGTGCGAGCTCCCGCCAGATTTCGACCTGCTTCTTCGCACGAATCTGGTGATTTTCCGCCACGAAGCTGCCGCGTCCCTTCACCGAGTAGATATAGCCCTGTCGCTCGAGCTCCGCGTATGCCCGCTGGATCGTATTCGGATTGATCGACAGCTCCGTCGCGAGGCTTCGAACGGACGGCAGCTGGCTGTCCTGCGCGAGCACGCCTCGGACCATCAGATCCGACAGCTTTTCCACGATCTGCTCATAGAGAGGACGTCGATCCTTGTAATCGATGAGAATCATATCCGCTATCCCCTTTCAAGTCATTCAAGTGAATTAAGTGTATTAATTGTATTAGTACAGTCGAAGTATAAAAAGAAAGCAGCCGATTGTCAATCAGCTGCTTTCTTACAATTTTATGAACATGTTCCGGCGCGGGCCGGCAGGCTTCGAAAGCACTGCGCTTTCCGAACTGAAGCCGAACATCCTGCGGCTTTATATGAAATGCTTCTCCGCCTTGTGTTCCTTCTTGTTCTGGTACATCTTCTGGTCAGCGCGGGCCTTCGTGTCGCGGATACTCTCATACTCATCGAGGAGCGCACTTCCGTAGGAAACATTCGGCAGAATCGAGGTCTTCACGCGCTGCTTCGTCATGTTCCAGTAGAACTTCTCCCTGCAGAAAACCTCCTTCTCCGGATTCCAGAGCAGCACACAGAACTCGTCTCCACCGATACGGTAGCAGTTGCCATAGCGGCCGTAGGCCTTCTTCAGACACTGCGCGATTTCACGAAGACAGCGGTCGCCCGCCAGATGCCCGTAGGTGTCATTGATATGCTTGAAATCGTCGAGGTCGAGTACGATCAGCATCCGGTCCTCTTCATGCAGGTTCAGCGTCCGGTTCAGATAGTTCTTCTGGCTGAGCAGTCCCGTCAGGCCATCGAGCTGGTTCCACATCTCATTGCAGTAGAGGTAGTACAGGATCGACAGCATGGTCACACAGAGCCAGGTCACGTGGATTCCCGGCAGCCGGATCTGCACGAGCGTTCCCAGCGCGAGAAACAGCGTCAGCGCGTAGATGAGCTCCCGGCCGCGGTTCTGGAAAAAGCGCGCCATCTCGAGGAGATGATACATCAGGAAGACGATGCCTGAATAGTACATCAGCATGTAGACCGGGAAGCCGCCCAGGCGCGAGTAGTGGTTCTCTGCATCCACCGTAAACACCAGTCCGCCCGTGAAGAGCGAGAGGGTCATAATCAGGAAATACACGATTTCCAGTGCGGTCGCCACCTTCAGACTCTCACTGATCTGCCCGGTCTGGTCGATCGTGTAGACCATGACGAGCGGTACCGCGGGTGTCAGGCTGAAGCCGAGATAGTTTGAGATAATGTTGATGGGCCGCATCCAGTGTGGCCCTCCGTCCACCAGCACGGTGATCATCTCCAGGATTGAGATCAATGCAATCAGCAGGAAGGTATACAGGAAGCCGCGGGTCTGCTTCGGATTCAAGGTATCATTCAGGCTCACCAGTACGCACATAAATGCGAGCACAAATAAATTGATCGCGGTAAGCACGAGAAAATACATGTCCGTCATCGCGATCCCCCTTTCGTTTCTATAATGTCATTTAACCATTATATAGGAAGAGCGGGGCGGGAAACAAGCCGGAAAAGGGCGAAAAACGGCGAAACGCGGGTAAAATTCCGGTAAAAGTGGAGCCTTCAGATAAGAATCCGGAAGGGCGACAACAGAAGCACAGTACTTCGAGCCGGTAAACTCTAAGCCAGGGTATATCCACGTTTTTCTTTTTCAGCTCGTTTCATATCCGCACAGCTTTCTTTATTTTTTATTGTTTACGTAAGAAGAGTATTCTTATACCCCGGGTAAGATGAATTTACCAGCTTTGCATATGCATCATACGCTTCTTCGAGCGTGTTATATTGCGTGCCTTTAGTATAATTAGCAAAACCATACTGATTATAAATATGATCTGCGATCGCTACATAATCCTCACCTTTTTTCGTCGTTCTCTGCGCCGTTGTTGATGTGGCAACGTAAAAGCCGCCATCTGCTTTACTCACGATGATCGGAACTTTGCTTCCTGCACCAACCACGTTCGTATCTACAGATGTCCAGAATAAATATCTGCCTGATGCATCCGACGGACTGCCAAGATACGCAAATGTTCCGCACTTCAGCAAACTGTTACTCGTAATATTCGTCTCGATCTTTAAAAGCATCGCTGACCCAGGGCACTTTGAGTCAATCTCAAAGCGCGCATTTCCATTATTTATCAGACTTTCCAAAATATCTGTATTGCCTAGTGCTTCATGTGGACTGATATTAAAATTCACGCGCGTTACTGTATCTGCTGCCGATCCACCCGCCCATTCGAAGACGATGCCCTTATCCGACGGCGTATAGCTGATGGTGCATGTTCCACCCGGTCCAGGGACGCCGATCCAGTGTTCGGTATTGCCCTGGCTTTTATAGTGCGTGATGCCGCCGATGGTGACCGGGTCATAGGCCTGCCAGTCGTTTTGTCGCTGCTTTAAATCCACCGACTTGCTGATCGGGTAGGCTGTCTTTGCACCCATGGCTTCGGCCATGACCTCCGCATATTTCGCACGCATATTCGCGAGGTCGGTCGCTTCGCGGCTTTTCTCCAGCTGCTGGCTGAAAACTGGGATCGAGACAGCGACGAGTACACCGATGATCGCCACGACGATCAGAAGCTCGGCAAGGGTGAATCCGTTACGTTTATTTTTCATTCATTTATCCTGAGGTTTTTATACGGGAAAACGACCATTAACAAGCCCCAATCGTACAAAAACGCCACGATATCTCTGCTGTCTTTAGCGGAATTTTCCAGGTTGTTTATACTAAATACTCTAATATTTATTTATACCACGTTTCCGCAAATGTCGTAAACGTTTACACATGCTGGTTTTTCAGTTTTCATGTTGTTTACCTGATTTTGTACGCAAATAAATACAATCCAACCGCTTCAGCGATCAGATGACTACTTATTTCAGCCGAAATATGCTATACTTCAGTTCATGCGAATCATGCACCAGAACATAGAGACAGCGAGGAAATGATGATGGAAATATATATGATCAGACATGGTGAAACGATGTGGAATCAGCAGCATCGTCTGCAGGGGCGGAAGGATATTCCGTTAAATGATGTGGGACTCGCCGGTGCGCGTATCGCGGCGGAGGCACTGAAGGATGTGCATTTCGATCGTGTATTTTCGAGCCCACTCGTGCGTGCGAAGAAGACGGCCGAGATCATCCTGAAGAATCACCCTGATCTCAGCATTGAACCACTCGACGACCTCCAGGAGATCGCGTTTGGTACCGGTGAGGGCATCGAGATGCGGGATGATGTGCCGCATACCGAGGCGGAGAAGGAGGTTCTCGATCATCTGAAGCGCTGGTTCGCGTATCCGGACACGGTGGCACCGCTGCCGGGCGGCGAGTCGATCCGCGAGGTGAAGGACCGTATCGAGCATTTCCTCGATACCTGTATCTACCCGAACGAGGATAAGTATGAGCGCGTGATGGTGACCTGCCATGGCGGTATCCTGCGCGGCATCGAGAGCATCGTTCGCAATCTGAGCGACGCGGATTACTGGGACGGCGGTATCGTCCCGAACTGCGGTGCGATGGTCCTCGAGCTGAAGGACGGAAAGCTCACGATCGAGAAGGTCATCGACCTCATCAACCAGACGGAAACTGTCGTCGGTCTCGGCACATATCGTCCGCGCCATTAAAAAACGAGAATACAAAAGCCGGAGGGGCGAACCCCTCCGGCCTTTTCTTTATTTACTTCGTCTCGCTGTGTGGCGGAGCCATATGTCCACGCATCATGGAGAACTTATCCATCGGATACTGCTCGAGGTTGTCGAGGATCTTACGATCATCGGCCTGGTTCAGCAGATCCTGACGGGACTTCCGAAGCTCGATCTCGGTCTTGTGCTTACTCGGGCCACCGACGCAGCCGCCATCGCAGACCATACCCTCGATGAAATCCTCCGGGAGCTTGCCGAGCTTGAGCAGCGTCAGCGCAGTGGTGCACTCCTTGCCGCCGGCTGCTGCACGAAGCTTGATGCCGGTCGTATCCTCGTTCCGCTCACGCATCACCTCCATAACCGCGTTTGCAACGCCGCCGGATGTTGCGAAGCTCTTGCCCCAGATGGAAGACTCCTGATACGGATCAACCACCGGCTTCATCTCCACATTCTTCGAGGCCATCATCGTGGTCATCTCGCCAAATGTGAGAACGTAGTCAGCATTGCCCTCGATGCCCATCTCGTGGGACTCGGACTTCTTCGCGATGCACGGTCCGATAAATACGGTCTTGCAGCCCGGGTGGGTCGCCTTCAGGTATCTGGAAATCGCACACATCGGGGAAACGGTCTCCGACATGTTCTCCTTAAACTGCTCCGGGAAATGCATACGCAGCATGTTGATGAATGCCGGGCAGCAGGAGGTCGTCATCTTCTTGCCTTCCTTACGTGCCTCGGACCACTCCTCTGCCTCGTACGCAGCGGTCATATCGCCGCCGAGACCGACCTCGACCATATCGGTGAAGCCGACTTCCTTCAGTGCCTCACGGATGGAGCCCATGGTGATGTCCTTACCGAACTGACCCTCGATCGCCGGTGCACACATCGCGAAGACTTCCTTGCCGGCCTTGATGTCACGGATGACATCGAGCACGTCGATCTTCGATGCGATCGCGCCGAACGGACAGCTGTGGATACACTGACCACAGCGGATGCACTTCTTGTCATCGATCTTGCAGATGCCGTTCTCGTCGTAGCTGATGGCATTGACCGGACACGGCTTACGGCACGGACGCTCCAGATGCGCGATAGCGCCATACGGACACGCATTCGCACACATACCACACTCCTTACACTTGTTCGGATCGATGTGTGCTCTCGACTCGGTCATGGTGATCGCACCGAAACGGCAGCTGTTCTGGCATGCCTTACCGAGGCAGAGACGGCAGTTATCGGTTACAGAATAAGTGGACAGAGGGCACTCCTCGCAGGCCGGATCGATGACCTGTACGACG
Source organism: uncultured Oribacterium sp. (assembly GCA_937927445.1). Taxonomy (GTDB): domain Bacteria; phylum Bacillota; class Clostridia; order Lachnospirales; family Lachnospiraceae; genus Oribacterium. The sequence goes on from CALAOB010000146.1 coordinate 9,309, forward strand.
TTCGGATTCTTCTCTGTCGTGTACGGATTTGCATCCAGGTTCTCGGAAAGACGGATTCTCCATCTCAGAATCTCACGCTCCTTGTATACACAGCAGCGCCATGTTGCGTGAGGTCCCGGAGAAATCGACATAATCAGCTGATTCTCTGCGTCCGGTGTGATCTCATCATGCTCCCAGAGCTCGCGCGCGAGACCCTCCATGACAGCATGCTTGATGGAAACCGCACCCTTATCATTTGTAACCATATATTTTCCTCCTGAAAAAAATATACATAAATTCGCCCAGTTATCAAAAGTATAACATGTGATAAAAAACTTGAACATTGTTAATTTGACACAGAATTAACAAGTCGTTTTACATTATATATAGAAGTTTCGAAAATGCGTGTTTTTTCGTAGAAACATGAGGCCTTTTCCCGGCGCAGTTCAGGAGGCCAATGCTGACGTCGGGTGGCTACCCGGATGCTTTTCTGCCGAAGCCTCCGCCTGCTTCTCCTGTCGCCCGCCGATGAAAGCTGCTGGATATCCGGCGCAGAATGATATACTATGTGTTACAGCAAACTGTTTTATCAGCAGAAGGGGCGCATAGTGCTCCTGATGCGAATCATCATTTCAACTTCAAACGAGGTAAACCCACGTGAGCGAGTCAAAAAATAAATCCACGGATACAGCTGCAACGATTGCAGCGTCCCCGCGCTCCGGCGCACGTCTCCGGAAGCTCTTCTTCGAGACCCTGTATCTCAGCGCCTTCACCTTCGGGGGCGGCTACGTCATCGTCTCGCTTCTCAAAAAGAAGTTCGTCGATGATCTGCACTGGATCAGCGAGGACGAAATGCTAGATCTCGTGGCGATCGCCCAGTCCGCACCGGGCCCGATCGCGGTCAATGGCGCGATCGTCGTGGGCTACAAGATCTGCGGCTTCCCCGGCATCCTGCTCTCCGTGCTCGGTGCCGTCATCCCGCCCTTCCTGATGCTGAGCGTCATCTCTCTCTTCTACTCTGCCTTCCGCTCGAATTTCATGATCCACCACATGCTGTCCGGCATGCGCTGTGGCGTCAGCGCGGTCATCATGTCCGTCACCTGGGACATGGCGAGCGGCGTACTCGCCGATAAAAAGTGGTCATCCCTCGCGATCATGCTCGCCGCCTTCGTCGCGAACTACATCCTCGGCATCTCCACGATCTGGATCATCCTCGCGGTCATCGCCCTCGGCGTCGCCGTGACCCTCTGGCGGAATAAGAATGAGGAGGTGAAGCCATGATCTATCTCCAGCTTTTCCTCGCCTTTCTCCGCATCGGTGCCTTCAGCTTCGGCGGCGGCTATGCCGCGATGCCGCTGATTCAGGAGGAGGTCGTCAACCACTATCACTGGATCAGCATGACGGATTTCACGGATCTCGTCACGATTTCCCAGATGACGCCCGGCCCGATTGCAATCAATGCCGCAACCTTCATTGGCCTCCAGATGGAGGGCCCGCTCGGTGCCGTCGCGGCGACCCTCGGGGATGTTCTCCCGAGCTGCGTCGTCGTCACGATCATCGCCATCATCTACACGAAATACCGGAAGCTGAGCCTCCTGCAGGGCGTCCTGAAAACACTCCGCCCGGCCGTCGTCGCCCTCATCTTCACGGCAGGGCTCCTGATCCTCCTCCCGGCCATCGGCCTGCCAGACACCCTCGAGCTCCGCATGTGCGCCTGGTTTGTGATCGCCCTCGTGATGCTCCGGAAACTTCACTGGGACCCGATCCTCGTCATGGTCCTCACCGGCGTGATGGAACTCATCGCGCAGCTCCTGATGTAATTCACACGAGGTGCACCAGCACCATATAGAACACGGTTCCGACGCTGATCGAGAGAACCGTGTTCTTTTTTGCGAGGTGAAGTCCAGCGACCAGCAGGACCGCGGCGAGGAGCTCGAGGTTCTCCTTCAGGCTGCCGGTCGGAATCGATTTCAGGCAGTACACGACCAGCACCGCCATGATGGCGAAGGGCAGGGTCGCGCCGAGAGTACGGATCGTCGGCGAAATCGCACGGCGGCCGAAGACTACAAACGGCAGTGCTCGGAGGATCTGAGTGATGAGCCCCGGGATGAAAATCATGAGAAAAATCTGCATCGTACTAAGATGGATCATCGGTGGCCTCCTTCGCTTTCCGGGCGAGCGGCATCATGATGCGATGCCCTGCGCGCAGGTGCCTGAGGTACCACATCCTGGCGATTCTCCGATTCCCCGGCAGCTGTTTCCGCTGCGTTCGCTTCCCGACGGGAGCTTACGGTCAGAATCACGGTCGTGAAAACAAGGGTCGGCAGCATGAAATTTGCAGCACCGACGAGGAGCAGGAACACGATGGAACTTCCGAACCCAAGCAGTGCCGGAAAGTGATTTGCGCTCCGCTTCCACGCATATCGAAATTCACGCATAGATAAAACCGTCCTGTTTCATGATCCAAATACTCATTTAGACTATCACAGAAGCAGAGCGGGTTCTATTACGGAAAAGCTCTCACCTGCTATAGACGCAGGTAATATCAGTGCAGCGAAATCTGGTGCTTTCGTTATTCGTGTCATTTAGTGTGATTTTTCGGATTTTTTTCGCGTTTTTTTACACGAACTTTTTCCGTTTTTTCACACTATTCGACACGAATAGCATAGCCCTTCCATAAAATCGCATCTGCTGTCATACTATAAGTTATGTATGAAGTCGTTTTTAAGAAAATGGAGAATAAGAATCATGGAAAATAAGAGAACATTTCACGCCGGTGATCTCGTCCGGCACTTCAAACGAGAGACACTCGACCTGACGAAACCGGAGAATAAAACCCGCTATCTTTATCGCATCATCGGTGTTGCCACACACTCCGAAACCCGCGAAGCGCTCATGATCTACCAGGCCCTCTATGACGACATGGGCCTCTTCGCCCGCCCGTATGACATGTTCATGGAAGAAGTCGATCATGAAAAGTATCCGGATATCAGGCAACATTATCGATTCGAAAAGACAGACGATCGCATCTCATGATGCGATCGCCATTAAAATCGAGAAGCAAACAGGGGGAATTCCGAGTAAGAAACGCTTAACTTGAAATTTCTACGACTATTTTCGCCTCGAAATTTCACAAAAAGCCGTTTTCTTGAAATTTCTATGCTAACACTTGTTTCTATGTACTGCCGTAAAGAATCCCTTCTTTCCATCTCAGTTAAACTTACCAGCTCTTGATTCAATTCCGCTTCGCCTTCACATATTCTCTATACTCATCACGAACGATTGAATATGAAATCAAATTTTCTATAAGCTCAATTACATCCGGATCATCCAGACGCCACAGCCGATCATTTATGATACTTCCGAGAAAAAAACGTTTTCCACTGATGATTCGCGGATACCGATCTTCGACAAACATTCTGAGTTCATCGATTTTACCGCTTCCCTGTCTTCCGACCGCAATTTTCCCACTATGATAAAAATTCACTTTATCACCAGTAATGGCCACATTATCCTCGACAACTAACTGCAGCGCATGATGTGCCTCTTTTTCATCATCATGCGCAACCACGATGCAGGTTTTCACCTTATCCGGACTTGTGCTTTTACAATATGTTGTAACGCCGATGGAGAAGAATTCTGTATTCTCATTGACCTTCACAAGGAACGAACGATAAGGGCCAAAGAACTTACCGCCAGCAGCATTGCCGTACGATAACATTCGCACGCCGTAATCTTCAATCAATTCAAACAGGCCATATTTTCCGGTCGGCATCTTGACGCGTGTATCAAGCAGTCCTTCCCATAGATTAAATATCGGAACGGCAAGACTTAGTGGCGTTAATTTGCTGATACCATCCCCGTAATCATCGTCTTCTCTATCAGAAAAATCTTCTTTCAGGTAGGACTCCAGCCGGTTGAATGGAATTCGTGGCGGAAGCTCTCCGAGATTCCATTCTTCATATTGATCTGATAGCATTCCCTTATAATCCGGTAATTCCGTCAGGCTTATGTATTCATCCTTTTCCGCATCATACCTGAAGCAGTATTGATCGATGCCATTCGTAAGCATGGCATACGTAGCGCCCATCAGATCACAGTATTCAAACATCTGCTCCTTCGCTTTCATGTCCAGATACACGTTGGGTGCCTTGCACTCAATCACTGCGATCGGTACCGACTGCTGATCTGCATCCAGCGCGTGAATGACGATATCCGCCCTCTTTTTGCTCGTGATGCCATAGTGCGATAAGTGCTGCTCCGAAATGATTTCCTGTATCGGAACATGCAGCGTATCCGTCAAATACAGAATCACTCTCTGCCTTACTGTTTCTTCCGGTGTTATATAAATCAGTTTTTTTCGGATAGGATCCAAATAGCATTCTCTACCATTACGCTTATATATCGGGGGCAGCTTTCCCGAAAAGGCTGCTTCCATGTCTTTCCCTCCAGAATACTCTTTTGTAGCAATTTCATACCCATGGATTTCAAAACGTCAGGATGCGATCGCCATAAAAATCGAAAACAGTCCGACGACGAGAATAATCGGAAGCGCGATGATCGTCAGCCCGAACGCCGTAACGGCAAGCACGGCGAGGATCAGCCATCCCACGATGCCGAGCATCCATCCCATCACCTTTCCTACCACCTTAAAGGTAAACACCGTAATCTTAAACATAAGAACCATCATCAATATCACAAACAGAATACTGAAAAGCATATAATTATCTCCTCCTAAGCTATGAATCTCACTATAATTTTATCGTTTCCAGCTTTTCAGTTCAATGTAGAAGGCGAAATTCATATGGCTGCATCGCCGCCTTTTGCAATATCCGCTCTCGGACAAAAACTGCATTGTCGCCTTTCGCAAATGATATATTTCCCAGAATTCAGCATTACTGCTTTTGTCCGCTCGAAGCAAACTCAAGCTGGAAATTCGTGCTTTTTTACACAACGCAGGCCTTTCCCGAATTTCAGCATTGCTCCCAAACAATGTAGTTTTTGGATGCAGGCCATTCTTGTGTTGAAATGTCTCATGAAAGGCAATGTAGTTTTTCCCGAAATCCCCGTTCTGCCAAAAAACGGCAATGTAGATTTCCTGGAAGCTCGCCGTTTGTAAAAAACGAGCAATGCTGTTTTCGGTAAACATCACCCTCTGTCAACACCGGCAATGCTGTTTCCCGCAAAGCAGTCGCTCTGCCAACACCAGCAATGCTGTTTTTCAAAAACTCCTTTTCCAGCCAACAATTTTATGTCTGTGCACCACAGCCAGGATATATTACCATTCGCTCCGTCAAACTTGTGGTTTACAGCTAGTGTAAAAAAACAGCCGGAGCACACCGACATGTGTCTCCAGCTGTTTTTGCGTATTCTATGCTGTTTTCTCAGATCGTCCGCTTGATGGTGAGCAGTCGCATCGAGTTCAGGATGCAGAGCACGGCGACGCCGACGTCTCCGAAGACGGCGATCCACATGTTCGTGAGGCCGAAGGCGGTCAGCACGAGGATGAGGATCTTCACGAAGAGGGCGAAGACGATGTTCTGGGTCGAGATGGCGACGGTGCGGCGGGCGATGCGGATGACGATCGGGATGCGCGCGAGGTCGTCGTCCATGATGACGACGTCCGCGGCTTCGATGGCGGCGTCGGAGCCCATCGAGCCCATCGCGATGCCGACGTCCGCGCGGGCGAGCACCGGTGCGTCGTTGATGCCGTCGCCGATGAAGGCGAGCTCCGCCTTATCCTGCTGCCGTCCGTGCCGGTCGAGCTCTGCAAGCAGCTCCTCGACCTTCTCGACCTTATCCTGCGGGAGCAGATCGGTGTATACATGATCGAGGCCCAGCTCCTGGCCGACCGCCTCGCCGACCGCCTTCCGGTCACCGGTGAGCATCACGACGTTCTGCACGCCCTCGCGTTTCATCTCGGCGATGGCGTCCTTCGCCTCCGGCTTCAGCTGATCCCGGATCAGGATCGCGCCGAGGAAGCGGATGCCGCCCTTCTCTTTTCCAGTGCCAATGCTTCCGCCGTCTGTGCGCTCACTTCCCATGAGGTTCCCGGCTACGGAAGCTGCCTCTGCCGACGAGCTGACGTTTTCTTCCACTGCCACATAGGAAACCGTCGCGGCGGCGTTCGTCGCTTCGGTGAAGTCAATGCCGCAGGCCTGCATGAGCTTTGCGTTGCCGACGAAGATACGGCGCCCCTCGAAGGTCGCGATGAGACCCTGGCCGGAGACATTGACCGTATCCGTGACGAGAGAGGTGCTCGCTGATGCGGAACCTGCCGCTGCGGATCCGGTCTTCGCCACAGTTTCTGCGTCGCTCTCACTCGATGACGAAGCGACAGCAGATGTCGCAGAAGACTCCGTGGTACCGAATGTCGCTGCTTCCGCCGCGTACGCGTCGCGGATGGACTTCGCGATCGGGTGGGTGCTCATACCTTCGGCGAGGGCGGCCATGCGGAGAAGCTCGGCCTTTTCCACGCCCGGGGCCGGCAGGACCTTCGACACCTGGAAGTTACCTTCGGTCAGGGTGCCAGTTTTATCCGAGACGACGGTGTGGAGGTGCGAAAGCAGCTCGAGGTAGTTCGAGCCCTTGACGAGGACGCCGTTCGAGCTTGCAGCGCCGATGCCGCCGAAGAAGGCGAGCGGGACGGAAATCACGAGGGCACACGGGCAGGACACGACGAGGAAGGTACATGCACGGTAGATCCAGGTCGCCGGATCGCGAGTGAGGATCGACGGGATGATCGCGAGGGCGATCGCGGAGTATACGACGATCGGAGTGTAGACACGGGCGAAGCGGGTGATGAAGTTCTCGGTCTTTGACTTCTTCTCGGAAGCGTTCTCCACAAGCTCGAGAATCTTCGACACTGTGGAATCCTCGAATGCCTTGGTCGCCCGGACGCGGAGAAGTCCCTCACCGTTGATGCAGCCGGAGATGACCGCCTCACCCGGGTGAACGCTCCGCGGAACAGACTCGCCGGTGAGCGCTGCGGTGTTCACCATGGACTCACCGCTCAGGACCTCGGCGTCGACCGGGATCTTCTCGCCCGGCCGGATCACGAGGATGTCACCGATCTCGACGTCGTCCGGATCCACCGTCTCGATGGACCCGGACGCGCGCTCAACATTGGCCTCCTCCGGAACGATGTCCATGAGACTCGCGATGTTCTTGCGGGACTTTCCGAGGGCGTACTTCTGGAACCACTCGCCGACGAGGTAGAAGGCCATGACGGCGACGGCCTCGGAATTCTCGCCGGTCGCGAAGGCACCGATCGTCGCCACGAACATGAGGAGCGACTCGTCCATCGGCTGGCGGTTTTTGATACCGAGGAGGGCCTTGCGGACCACATCGTAGCCGCACAGGAGGTACGGAATCAGGTACGCGATCAGGCTCGGGAGGCGGTGCGCGAAGATCAGCGGGCAGAGCCCAGTCTTATCCACCAGCATCATCGCGAAGAAGATCGCGAGCGCGGTGAGAATTTTCTGCAGTTCCTTCTTGAGTTTTGGTTCCATGGGTGACCTCTCTTCTGTTTATCTCGAAATTTGTCCGAAAAAACCACGTCCACCGGCGCTGCTGCACCGCATGGGCGTGGGAAATATGCATGCCCATACAGGCGGGCGCAGTCGAGACGCGCGGATTACAGCTCCACGGAGAAATCCGGCTCGATCTTCTTTCCGACATCGATGGCCTGCTGGAGGATCGCGTCGAACTGCTCGTCGGCGGCCTCGAGCGTAAACTTCTGAAGCATGAAGTTTACCTTCGCATCCTGCACGCCATCGAGCTTCTTGATGGCATCTTCTACCTTTGCTGCACAGTTTGCACAATCAATCTCACACTTGAATTTCTTCTTCATCATGGTCCTTTCTTCGCCGGTTTCATGACGGCGGATGTCAATGCTGTGTTCATCCTTCGTATCGAAGGGATTCGTGGCGGTGGAAAACAGTCGCGGCGACCGATTCCCCGCATCACTCTTCGATATGTTCCTTACCCATCGCGATGATCGTCTTCACATGCTCATCGGCCAGACGGTAGTACACCGCCTTTCCATCCCGGCGGGAGGTGATGAGCTTGCTCACCTTCAGAATCTTCAGCTGATGCGAAACCGCGGACTGGTTCATCTCGAGGTCATCACAGATCTCCGTGACGTTCTTCTCGCCCTGGAAAAGATCAAACAGGATCTTGATCCGTGTGGAATCCCCGAAAATCTTGAAAAGCTCTGCCAGATCGCTGAGCTCATCTTCGGAAACATTCTGAATGAGATGAGATATTTTCTTTGTGTCGTATGCGTTCGGCATGGCTCCCTCCGTTTCGTTCATGCGCTTCGATGCCTTTCAAATGAATCATCGTTCATATGAATATGTTATCATATGTTGTGCGGATGTCAATATCTTTCTGAAAAATATAGAGGTCAAAAAAAGAGACACCCGACCGAGGCATCTCTTAAAATCGCAATAATATTTGCCAGGGAAATCGCCCTGGCGGAATCGTGATGACACGACCTCGCGGTCGCGGTGTCAGAAAGCATATTCCTGGTAGCTGTCGTCCGCCGTGTTGTAGCGGAGTGTGCCGTACGCGCAGCTTTCGTTCAGGCTGCCGTCGTCACCTTTCGTGTAGTGAACACTGGAGAAACCGATGCGGTTCGCGCCCGGGTTCGAGAGGCGGTAGCCGTCCTCACGAAAGAGCTCCGTCGCACCGCTGTCATCGAAGCGGTAGATGAGGCTGGTGCTGTCGGTCTGCCGGGTGGCGCTGAGTCCGCCCTGGTTCGCACCGGCGTCCGCCGCATAGGCCGCCGCGCTGTGGGTTCCGGAGAAAAGTGAAGTCCCGGAGGTCGCGCTTCCTGCCGTCGCACCATCGCCCTCCCAGTAGACCGTCGCCGCAAGCTGGAGTCCCGCATCGGTCTCGAGCTTCAGAAGCTTCGCACCGGTTGCCACCGGGGCACGCATGCTGTCGAAGGTATAGACCTGCTCGCCGTTCGCAAACCACCAGCTGAGCGTATAGTCGGTGCCGCTGCCGAAGCGCATCGTATCATCGCTGTCCTCGCTTCCGTCCGGTGCCGCATAGATCGCGCTCCAGTCGCTCACAGCCGTCTCCTTCGGCGGGGTGCAATGCAGGCTGAGGGCGATGAGGTCACGCACGCCGTCCCCATCGAAATCCGCATAGAGGTAGTCGGCAATGCTGTCGTCCGTGACGTCGTGGATCTGCGCCAGCAGCTGTTTCGCCGTGCTGTTATGTGGCTTCGGCGGCTCCGGATCTGCACTTTCCGTCGTTTCGGCGGGATTATCCGCGTAGGTGACGATCCCCGCGTCGTCTGCATTGGCCGACGCCGGATCCTCGGCCTCGAGGATGTCCGGGTCGGTCAGCGCTGCGCCGGTCTCCAGTTCCGCCCGGGTCGCTTCGATCGCCTGCAGGGCGGCGTCAGCATCCTGCAGCATCGTCATCGGGTAGCGCGTCTGCTCATCGGCGATCCAGGCCTGCATGGCCTTCGCCACCGCGGTGCTGTAGACCGGCTGGCCGTTGATCTGGTTGTCGC
>CALAOB010000147.1 GCA_937927445.1 uncultured Oribacterium sp.
GCTCCACGATATGGTTGTTCGCGAGCGGCGAGAACTTGACGAGGATCTCGCCGACGATACCGACCTTCGGCTTCCGGAGGCTTTCCTGCAGCGGCAGCACATCGAAAACATGGATGATGCCGCGCACGTTCCGTGAGAACTCACTCATCGAGGAGGACTTCTTCTGGAGCGAAGTGATGCAGGTCTTCACCCACTTCTGGTGCAGCGCCTCCGCAGAACCGGCTTCGAGCTCATACGGCCGTGTCGCATAGAGACAGCGCATGAAGATATCACCGTAGACGATCGCCTGCATGGCCTTCGTCAGCAGCGGGAGTGTGATCCTGAAGCCCGGTGTGGTCTCCATGCCATTTGCATTGAGCGAAATCACCGGAATCTGCGCCATGCCGGCGTGCTCGAGGGCACGACGGATGAAGCCAATGTAGTTGGACGCACGGCAGCCACCGCCCGTCTGGGACATGATGACCGCAGTACGATTGAGGTCGTACTTTCCGGAGTTCAGCGCATCCATGATCTGACCGACGACGATGATGGACGGGTAGCAGGCATCGTTGTTCACGTACTTGAGACCCGTATCGATTGCGGTCCGGTTCGCGTTGTTCAGGACTTCAATGTTATAACCGCAGGCGCGGATGGCCGGCTCGATCAGCTCGAAGTGGATCGGGGACATCTGTGGGCAGAGGATAGTGTAGCCCTCGTCCTTCATCTCCTTCGTGAAGAGCTTACGATCATAGCCTGCCGGACGCCGTGTCCGCTCGTAGTGCTTCTCCTCCCGTACACGGATCGCCGCGATCAGCGAACGTACACGGATACGTGCCGCACCGAGGTTGTTGACCTCGTCGATTTTCAGCACGGTGTAGATCTTATCGGAGCCGTTCAGAATATCCCGCACCTGATCCACGGTGACGGCATCGAGGCCGCAGCCGAAGGAGTTCAGCTGGATGAGATCGAGGTCCTCGCGGGTCTTCACGAAGGAGGCCGCGCGATAGAGACGGGTGTGGTACATCCACTGGTCGGTGACGATGAGCGGACGCTCCACCGCACCGAGATGGGAGACGGAATCCTCGGTCAGGACCGCGAAGTTGTAGCTCGTGATCAGCTCCGGGATACCGTGGTTGATCTCCGGATCCACGTGGTATGGACGACCCGCGAGCACGATGCCGCGGTGGCCGGTCTCCTCCATCCAGCGGAGGGTCTCCTCGCCCTTTTTCTCCATATCCTGATGCGCACGCTCGAGCTCTGCCCAGGCCTCATGCGCCGCCGAGCGGATCTCCTGCTCGGTGAAATTCCACTTCTTAAACTGCTCGCCGATCTTCTCGAGGGTGAGCTCGCCGACCGGACGGATCGAATCCTCGATGCGGTCCGGATGGACGAAGACCTTCACAAGCTGGTCCGTGCAGATCTTCTCGTTCGTCAGCGCGAGGAACGGCTTCATGAAGAGGACGGAGTTGTTCTGCAGGTCCTCGACATTGTTAATGATGTTCTCTGCATAGGAGGTGACCATCGGGCAGTTGTAGTGATTGCCCGCATCCGGCGTCTCGTTCCGCTCGTACGGGATGCACGGGTACCAGATGAATTTCTGCCCGTGCTTCATCAGCCACTCGATGTGACCATGCGCGATCTTCGCCGGATAGCACTCGGACTCGGACGGAATCGTCTCGATGCCGAGCTCGTAGATCTGACGTGTGCTGGCCGGGGACAGGACGGTCCGAAACTTCAGCTCACGGAAGAAGGTCGCCCAGAACGGATAGTTCTCGTACATGTTGAGCACACGCGGGATACCCACCTCGCCACGCTCAGCGAGATCGATCGGAAGCGGCTCGTAATCAAACATGCGCTTCATCTTGTAAGCGAAGAGGTTCGGAATGTCGGACTTCGCCTTCGCCTTTCCGAGACCACGCTCACAGCGGTTGCCGGAGATGAAGTTCCGGCCGGCACCGAACTGGTTGATGGTCAGGACGCAGTGATTGTTGCAGCCCTGGCAGCGCGCCATGCGGGTCGTATACTGGAGGTGGATAATGTCGTCGATCGGAAGCATGCTGGTCTGCACGCGGCCAAAAGCGGTGAGCAGAACGTCCTTTTCCTCACCCGGCTTCATCTCGCGAAGATGCGCGTTCTTCAGCTGATAACGCTCGCGTGCGATCAGTGCCGCACCGAAGGCACCCATGATGCCGGCGATATCCGGACGGGTGACATGGG
>CALAOB010000148.1 GCA_937927445.1 uncultured Oribacterium sp.
GCTTGAGGAGGTGGCGGAGAGCCGGCGTGCGGCGATCCTTAGCGACACGCTCTGGCTCGGCATCGAGTCCTACGTTTACGCGCGGGAGCTGCCATCCCGGCCCGCCCTTGTTGCGCTGCGCGTGGAGCATGCCGAGGCGTATTTCACGCGTCTTCAGAACCTGAACCGCCAGCAGTGGATGGCGGAAAACAAGCGCCTGCTCGACCAGCAGACGATCCGCTGGAGCCGTGTGCTCGGTCGGAAAACGAGGGTCTACGCGCCTGACCGGAAGGCCCTCGCCGCTGCACTCGAGCTCGACCCGACCCTCAGCGCGGACGAGGTGGCGGACACCCTTCGCACAATCCTCACGCGCTTTTTCGCTTACCGCGGAGAGGCGGAAGTGAAGCCCGTGCACATTCGCCTGAACGCGGTGGAGGCCTGGATCCTGCAGCACGTTTTCAGGACCGAGCACCAGCACACCGACACGCTGATGATGAAAAACACGTACGCGGCCAATGCCTCCGCCGCCACGCCGGTGGCTTCGGATGGCAAGCATGGCGGCACCGGGGCGACGGGGGAACGTGCGTACATCACGGCCTGCTTCGGACGCTCGCTGTATACGGACGAGGAGCTGCAGCAGCTCGAAGCGCGGCTCTGTGTCGGTGGTCACCGTAGCTGCCACGTGTATGTGACGGATGGGGTATTTTCCACTGGCGCTTCGATAGGACGGATGAGCGTGCGTGAGAAAGCGGGTGTGCTGAAGAACGACATCACCCGGATGAATCAGAAAACGGAAGATGGGTCAAGAAAAGCTTCGGAGACAGGCACCCGGATTGACGCGGCAGCGCCGCGCGGCGGCTATTTCGACTCGGAGACGGCGAAGGTGCGACAGGATAGTGCGCAGCAGGAGCTGGCGAATCGGCGCTTCTTCGAGTCGGAGGGGGAGCTGGCTCGCTCGCTCGTACGGCGCCTTTCGGCGCGCCTCGAGCTCACGCTGTCGGATCTTCGGGAGAACGTCGCGGTGCATGCCCCGATGGGCCGTCTCGATCCGGTGCGCGCCTGGCGCATGCCGATCGTGCACGACCCGGATGTCTTCGAAAAGCAACGCCCGGAGCGGGAGATGCCGCTCGATGTGACGCTGCTGCTCGACGCCAGCGCCTCCCGCATGCAGATGCAGGAGCAGCTCGCCGCCGAGGCCTGGATCCTCGCGGAAGCGCTGAAAAACTGCCACGTACCGGCGGCGGTCTGGAACTTCCGCTCGCTCCGCGGCTACACCGTCCTCGAGAAAATGAAGGACTTCTCCGAGCGGGACTGCACGCATCTCTTTCATTTCTACGCCGCCGGCTGGAACCGCGACGGCCTCGGTCTGCGCCTCGCCGCGGAGGAGCTCCTGCACGGCAGCCGCCGAAGCTTCGCTGCTGAAGCACGAAACACGGACATACCAGCTGACGGGGCCCTGGAAGCACAGAAGGCCACCCTGTCCGCCGGGCATTCCGAAGTGCGAAATCACAGCATGCCCGTTGCAGGCGGGAGCCCTGGCAACCGAAAACACATCCTGATCGTCTTGACCGATGCAAGCCCGGACGACTCGACGCGCCTTTCCGCTTGTGAGAAGTACCCCTTCGGCGCAGCCTACGAAGGACGTCCGGCGGTCGCCGACGCCGCCGACGCCATCGCGGAGATGCGCGCCCAGGGCATCCTCGTTTACGGACTCTTCCTGGGACGCACAGAAAACCTGGAGAACCTCAGCCTCATGTATGGCCATCATCAGGTCCGGATCCACGACATTGGCCAGCTCGCCCGCGCCGCCGGCAAGATCTTCACGAAAGCCGTCGAAGAACTCTAAAAAGCATGTGAGGGAACAGAATGATCTCAGCATAAAGAAAAGGCGATGACTCAGATGGGAGAGTCATCGCCTTTTTGTATAGATGCTTTACTTCACTACCGGGCGCACGATCATGCTCTTGTCGCCGTGCGGGTTCTCGGCCTTCATAAGGGTGATGCGGAGATCCTCATCGACCAGGAAGGTGTAGATCATGGTGTCATCCGGCTCTGCACCGTCCTTGCCGTAGTTGAAAGTGATGGTTACGGTGCCGAGGGCGTTCGGGGTGAGCACGAAACGGGTAGTGCCATCATTGATATTCATGGTATCGGACGGGTCCTTCGCTGTGTAGGTCTTCTCGACATCGAGGATGTTGTTATCCATGGTGTAAGTCCAGTCCTCGCCGATCGTCGGATTCGAGAAGAAATCAAAGCGTGCCCAGTGGTTCGCCGCTTCCAGCGTCATGATGCCACCCGCCTCCTCGGTATCGTAGTAGTTGATCTGAAGATCCGACGCATTCGTGTTCGTGTACGCGCCATCAAGCGCCATACCGGCTTCCTGGTTCACATCGGTGTTTGTATACGCGTCATCGAACTCCATACCCGCCTCCGGCTTTGCGGCCTCCTGGTTCATATCCGCGGTCGGCACAGATGGCCCGCTGGTTTCCGCCTCCGTGGTCTTTGGCGTCACGCCCTGCGCCTTCACACCCGCACACGCCGTCGTCGCGACCGTCGCGATCAGAATCCCCGCGAGGAGGATGCTCTTCATGCTGCTGTTCATCATATTCTTTCTCATCGTATTAGTTCCTTTCGTTTTTTGAATCGGATATCCTGTGTTTTGTTCCTTACATCCTACATCACCGAAGAAGAGAAGGATGCGTCACAAAGATTATAATTATTTTTCAAGCATAAGAGAAGAGGATCCATCATTCTGAATCCCTTGCTTGAACGTGCCGGAAAACTACCGTACAATATATTTGATGTCTATATAATTATGTCTGTCACCGACTCTTTATATAGGACATTTCGTTTCTGATGGGCAGCCTGTCATCCAGACGAGAAGGAGCGGACGTTATGAACTATTTAAATCTTCCAGTGGGGGTTTCGAATTTCGAGAAGCTTCGAAGTGAAGGGTATTACTATGTCGATAAGACTGGCCTGATCGCCGATATATTGCATACGAAGGCAGAGGTCATGCTCATCACCCGTCCGCGGCGTTTCGGTAAGACCCTGGGTATGAGTATGCTGGAGGCTTTCTTCGACATCCGGAAGGATCATCGGGCACTGTTCGAGGGCCTTGAAATCGCAGCTCATCCTGCGTTGTGTGCTGCATGGATGAACCAGTATCCGACGGTCTTCATCACGCTTCGTCAGGTGGAGGGCCTGAACTTCCAGGATGCGTATGGCCAGCTGCTGTATGAAATCGCGCTTCTCTATCAGGAGCATGCGTATGTTCTGGACGGGGCCTCGATGAGCGAGCCGGAGAAGCAGCTTTACCGGCGGCTCATGAACCGTGAAGCGGATCGTACGGATGTGCTGCGTTCCATCGAGTTTCTGACGCAGGTGCTGCATAAGCACTATGGACGGAAGGTCATTCTGCTTATGGATGAGTATGATGTTCCGGTCGCCAAGGCGAACACGAATGGCTACTATCAGGAGATGCTTGATGTCATGAAGGGCCTCATGCGTGCCGTGAAGGATAACGCCTCCCTTCAGTTCGCCATCATTACCGGCTGCCTGAAGATCGCGAAGGAGAGTATCTTCACCGGCACGAACAACTTTGTTTCGGATTCAATCCTGCACGCCCGCCTCGGCGAGTACTTTGGCTTCCTGCAGGAGGAAGTCGACCGTATCCTGGAGGATGCCAATGTCTCCGACCGGGCAGATCGTGTGAAGAGCTGGTATGATGGCTACCACTTCGGGGATTCGGATGTGTACTGCCCGTGGGATGTGATGAACTATCTGCTGGAGCTGCAGCGGGACCCGCAGGCAGAGCCGGTGAGCTACTGGAAGAACACCAGTGACAATGCCATCATCCGTTCCTTCATCGATTATGCCGGCAGCGACATCACGCAGAAGCTGGAGATCCTGATGGCCGGTGGTGTCATCGTTCAGCGTGTGGATGAGAACCTGACCTATGACCTTATCCATTCTTCGGAGGATCATCTCTGGAGTCTGCTGTATCTCAGCGGCTATCTGACCGTCGCGCGTGCCGAAGACGTCGAGGGAGAGGTCCCGAAGGGGTGCATTGCCCTGATGATCCCGAACGCAGAGATCCGTGACATCTTCGAAACGACGGTCATGCGCTGGTTCGATGACAGCGCGAAGACGTGGAACCGGACGGCACTGTTTGACGCCGTGTGGCAGGGCGACAGTGCGGCGATTACGAAGGAGATGAATGCGCTGCTCCGCCGGACCATCAGCTACCATGATTACCGCGAGGATTTCTACCATGCGTTCCTCGCCGGTATTTTCACCGGCGCCGGCTATATGGTCGACTCGAACAAGGAGCATGGCGAGGGCCGCAGCGACGTGGTCGTGCACGATGGCATCCACGCCCGCGTTGCAATCTTCGAAGCGAAATACACGAAGTCCCTCGACCAGCTCGAGCGTGCGTGTGACACCGCACTGCAGCAGATCGATGAACGCATGTACGCAAAAGAATATGAGGACGACTACGATGACATCCTGTGCTACGGCATCTCGTTCTTCAAGAAACGGTGTATGGTGAAGAAGAAATAAAGAGCATAAACCAGCGCAGGAAGTGTTGAATGGATATCCCGCAATCAGATTCGATTGCGGGATTTTTGAATGCTTCGCAAAATCCCGAGAAGCTCATCGGGGAAATTTGCATGAAGTTCACCTTGTCCACAGGAAAAGAGGCGGGCTTTACCAGCGCAAATCGAAAATCACATTATTATTAATAAAAGTGTGATATTTCTCACACTTTTATATGGAATTTCGTGCATTCCCATCACACTTTTATGAAAAACGGAGTGCAGCTTAAGAAATTCGTAATGGGGTCTGCCCCTATAAACCGAGAACATAAGACGGATTAAGCGCATAGTAAACAAACGATCAATTGTGCTATAATTAATTTAAATGCTTGCTTTAGGGCAAATAAATGATTTTCAGAGGTTAGTGCTATGGGACTGTTTTCAGATGTTCTTGAGGCAAATCGAGATCGTGGTTATGGTGGCTATGTTGATCCTTGTATGATCATGAGTTCGCTGGAAATCAGTAACAAGCGTTTGCAGATTACCTGGTAGAATTAAACAGATATACAGAGTCAGAACCAGACGATACGGTAAAGGAAGAAATTCGCCAGGCATTTTTGCGTAGATCCGCAGATCTTGAAAAGCTTAAGGCTGGATATCTGATTGCTGAAAAAGCAGTTCTGGAGATAAATAATCGTGGCAGAATTCAGTCTGATTATATGAAGGATATGCTGGATACGCTAGAGTTTCAATTACGCAATGCGTACAGAGCCATTTGTCAATTGCGCTTTGAGATCGATCAGAAATTTAGCTTTCAGCAAATTCCTGATTTTCAAGCTGATCAGGAAGATAATATTCGGAGGGATATTTTGAACAAAATAATCAATACTACGCTTCATCATATGGAGGAAGACTTATTTGAAGATACAAGCACTTTCAGAAAGGTTGTTTCAGATTGTGCTGAAGTCATCCGATGTATGAAAAAAGAGGATTTTGGAACCAGTGATAAGTCGGTTTTTTCATACTATTTGATGGAGACGCTTGGCTTAAAAGCAGGCCAGCACAAATGCTGTAATTGCGGGAAGCCGTTATTGGATAATATAGAGTATTGCCTGAATTGTTACGAAAGGAATGTATAAAAATGAGTGAGAAGCAAGATTTAGCTATTCCGTAGAAGACGAAGGCGCAGGGATCTCGTTCTGCGTATACTGCTACAATGTCCAGCCCGGAATAAGCATCGATTACCGGACCGGAGAAAACAGGAGGCAGTAGTAGAGTGCAACGCCCGAGTGAAGAATTATAAAAACCAATGAGCGATCGCTATGCTTGCATGAAAGTGAAAAACAATCAGGAAATAAGAAAACGCGGAGGACGATGATCGTCCTCCGCGTTTAAATTATTCTTCGATTTTTGAATGTTCTATGACTTATTCGTCATCGTCGCCACTGCTGATGGAAAGGCGGCCGTTGCTTGCGATCACCTTGCCGTTTGCATCGGTTTCGTTGATGTTGTAGTCACCGGCGGCCTTGACCTGTGCACCCGGGTTTGCGAAGCTGGATGCGTCCGCTGCGGCTGCGGTGGTCTGTGCAGCGGTCTCGGTACCAGCAGTACCTGCGGCTGCCTGGGTAGCGGTGGTGCCGTTGGCTGCAGCTGCTGTATCTTATACACATCTCCGAGCCCACGAGACTAAGGCGAATCTCGTAT
>CALAOB010000149.1 GCA_937927445.1 uncultured Oribacterium sp.
GCCTCCTGCCCGGCCGGGGTCGTCACGTCGATGCCGGCGAGCTCCGTCACCTCCGCGTCCACCGTGATGCCGAGATCCGACAGCACCTTCGCCGCCACGGCACCACCGGCGACACGCGCAAGGGTCTCGCGGCCGCTGGAGCGGCCGCCACCGCGGTAGTCACGAAAGCCGTACTTCTCATAGAAGCCGTAATCGGCGTGACCCGGACGGAACACGTGGGCGATGTCCGAGTAGTCCTTACTGTGCTGGTCACTGTTCCGGACCATCATTGCGATCGGCGTACCGGTCGTCTTTCCCTCGAAGACACCAGAGAGGATCTCGATCCGGTCGTCCTCCTTCCGCTGGGTGGCCTTCAGATTCTGACCCGGCTTCCGCCGGTCCATATACGGCTGGATGTCCTCGACGGACAGTGCGAGGCCGGCCGGGCAGCCATCGATGATGACGCCGAGTGCCGGTCCGTGTGACTCACCGAAGGTGGTGATACGAAAAAGCTTGCCAAATGTATTGCCTGCCATAGATGTCCCCTTAAAAACGCGCTTTATTTACCGGATGGCAGCTTCACCATACAGATGCAGTTCGGCTCATCCACCGGGATATCGCGGGCGCTCATCACGAGCATACCCGTATCATAATCCATCGAGAAGAAGGTGATCGTACCGGATTCGTTGTTCGCTGCCGCGATGTGCTTCTCATCCGGGAAGATGCAGAAGTCCTTCGGGTAAACACCGGATACCGGGAGGGAGCTCTTCATCGACAGAAGGCCTGTCTCGACGTCACGCTCATACATCGTGATCGTATCGATGCCAGCATTGGACACAAACAGATGCTTCGCATCCTTATCCGGTGAGAAGCGCATCTGACATGCCGCGATCAGCGGGCTGTTCGACGGGTCGTTGTGGGTCGAGATGGTCTGAATCTTCTCGAGGTTCACGTCGTTCGGCTTCTTGCCCTCCGTGAAACGGAAAACATCAATCACGTTCTTCACCTCATACATAAGGTAGAGGAACTTACGATCCGGCGAGAAGCGGAAGTGACGCGGTGCGGACTTCAGCTCGCAGCGGATGGTGTCGATCTGACGCATCCGTCCGTCTGCCTTATCGAAGCGGAAGACGCGTACCTGGTCGATTCCGAGGTCTGCGACGAGGATATACTTCTGATCATCGGTCATGCGTGCGCAGGATACGTGCGGACGGAAGGTCCGCTCTGCGACGGAGCCGATGCCCTTATCGAAGACGCCGTCGACAATCGGGCCGACGGAGCCGTCCGGATTCAGTGCGAGCAGGGTCGCCTTGCCATCGTGGTAGCCGGACACCATCAGGTACTGATCGAACTGGTCGATTGCGAGGTGGCAGCCACGCATGCCACGGATGTTCTGGGTGTTCAGCTTCTGCAGCGCACCATTCTCGAGGATACGGAAGGAAACCACGCCCTCATCCGCGATGGAATACAGTGTCTTCTGGTCTCTCGATGCGACGAGGTAGGAGGAGTTGTTCACCTCGATCTCGGTCCGCTTCGTGAAGGTTCCTTTCTCTACATCGACATCACAGACCGTGATGCCCTTTGCATTGCCCGTGTAGCTGTAGGAACCGATATATGCCATGTATTTCTCTTTACTCATTTCTGCCCCTCTCGACGTCCTTTCGGGCGTACATCTCATAAAATTGTATCTATTTTATCACAGTTTACGGGCCTGTTACAATGATAACGATGTGTCCGCTGAAAATTCCGCAAAATATTTCATGACGAGGTGCCCGGCGGGCCGGCAACAGAAGCACCGTGCTATGAGACCGGTGAATTTTAAGCTTGGAACCCTGGACAATACTTCGCAGCTGTAATGTGTTAAAGCAAAGGGCGATAAAGAAGCCAGCACGATCACGCTTCTCTTCGTCATGGTGCTGGCTTCTGTTCAGTCAAATCTGTTTGCGATGTTTCGCGAGGATCGCCTTCTGGGTGGCGTTCAGCCGGCTTTCGGCGTGCTCGAGGTCGAGCTCGTGATGGCCGACGTGGTCGCAGCCGTTTTTCGCGTAGCTGCAGAACGCGCAGGCGCCGCTTTTTGCGACGGCCTTATGAAGGCTTCGGAGGATGAGGATCACCATAAGTGCGATCAGTCCTCCCACGATGAGATCTCCCATTTTTCCTCCTTTCTTAGTATTACTTCTGTGCCGCGGCGGCTACGGAGTCGAACTTGTCGGAGAGCTCCGTAGCTTCGTGGTACGGGCGAACCAGGGCCCAGATGCCGAGGACGACGAGGGCGATGGCAACGATGGTGAAGATACCGAAGTGGGTTTCACCAGTGAAGAGGCCGCCGATCTGGTAGATCACGGTGCCGACGCAGTACGCGAGTCCGCATTCCCAGCCGATCGCTCTCCAGGTCCACTTCGCGTTGTTCATCTCACGACGGATTGCGCCGATTGCTGCGAAGCAAGGTGCGCAGAGCAGGTTGAAGGCGAGGAAGCTGTAGCCTGCTGCCGGGCCGGCGTAGTTGGCCTGTACGAGGTTCCAGATCTGGTCACCTGCCTCGGCAAGCTCCTCTGCACCCTCATAATGGAAGAGGATACCGAAGGTACCAACGACGTTCTCCTTGGCGATGAGACCGGTTACCGCAGCCACTGCGGACTTCCAGTCCGGCCAGCCGAGCGGTGTGAAGATCCAGGCGATCGCGTTACCGATCGCGGCGAGGATGGAGTTGTCCATGTCGACCATGCCGAACTGACCGTCCTGCATTCCGAAGGAGGATGCGAACCAGACCGCGATGGTGGACAGAAGGATGATGGAGCCGGCCTTCTTTACGAAAGAGGAACCACGCTCATACATGGACTTCAGGATGTCGATCGGACGTGGCAGGTGGTATGCCGGGAGCTCCATAACGAATGGAGCCGGGTCACCGGCAAACCACTTCGTCTTCTTCAGTACGATACCGGAGAAGATGATCGCGGCGATGCCAAGGAAGTAAGCCGACGGTGCGATCCAGGATGCACCGCCGAATACCGCACCTGCGAGGAGGGCGATGATCGGGAGCTTCGCGGAGCACGGGATGAAGGTCGTGGTCATGATCGTCATACGACGGTCACGCTCGTTCTCGATCGTTCTCGATGCCATGACACCCGGAACGCCGCAGCCGGAGCCGATCAGCATCGGGATGAAGGACTTGCCGGAGAGACCGAAACGACGGAAGATTCGATCCAGGATGAAGGCGATACGCGCCATGTATCCACAGCCCTCAAGGAAAGCGAGGAAGAAGAACAGGACGAGCATCTGCGGCAGGAAGCCGAGCACCGCACCGATACCTGCGACGATACCGTCGAGGACGAGACTTGTCAATACCTCACCGGTGCCGAGTGCACTGAGGATGCCTTCGAAGAGGCCTGGAATCGACGGCAGCTCGCAGAGGCCGAAGAAAGACCACGGGTCCGAGCCGAACAGGACATCATTGACCCAGTCGGTACCGATTGCACCGATCGTCGAGATGGAGATGTAGTATACGAGCCACATCACGGCTGCGAAGATCGGGAGCGCCAGGAAGCGGTTCGTGACGATGCTGTCGATCCGGTCGGAGGTGGACAGCTTGCCGACGTGCTTCTTCGTGTACGCCGCTGCGATCATGTTCTGGATGTAGGTGTAACGCTCGTTGGTGATGATAGACTCGGCATCGTCGTCCTCTGCCTTCTCAACCTCAGCGATGATGGACTCGACGTCGACGTTCTGGCCGGCACCGATCATCTCGTGGCGGATCTTGTCATCACGCTCGAAGAGCTTGACGGCGAAGAAGCGCTTCTCGCCCTCCGGAACGTAGGCAGCGATCTTCTCCTCGATCTGGAGGATTGCCTCCATCACTTCGTTCGAAAAGCTGTGCACGATCTCGGTGGAGCCGGTCTGTGCCTCATGGATCGCGAGCTCGGTCGCCTCCTTGATGCCCGTACCGTTCAGTGCGGAGATCTTGACGGCCTTACAGCCGAGGTACTTCTCGATCTGGTCGAGGCGGATCTGGTCGCCGTTCTTCTCTACGACGTCCATCATGTTGACCGCCATCACCACCGGGATACCGAGCTCCTTGAGCTGGGTGGTGAGGTAGAGGTTACGCTCGAGATTCGTACCATCCACGATGTTCAGGATCGCATCCGGCTTTGTGTTGATGAGGTAGTTTCGCGCGACCACCTCCTCCAGTGTGTATGGAGAAAGTGAATAAATACCCGGAAGATCGGCGATGGTCACGTCGGCGTGGCCCTTCAGCTTACCTTCCTTCTTCTCTACTGTAACGCCCGGCCAGTTACCAACGTACTGGTTCGATCCGGTCAGCTGGTTAAACAGCGTCGTCTTACCGCAGTTCGGATTACCTGCGAGTGCAATCGTAATTGCCATTTGATTTTTCCCCCTCTAAGATTTTCATGCTCCGCCACGTCCTCCGTGGCCAATGCTTCCATCCGGGCACCGCCCGCTCATGTTCGGGTACGCGCCGGTTTCAGGCCTTCGTTTCTACCTGTACCATCTCGGCGTCGGCCTTCCGGACAGAAAGCTCGTAGCCACGTACGGTGATCTCGATCGGATCGCCGAGCGGCGCCGCCTTACGCACATGAAGGGTCGTTCCCTTCGTGATTCCCATATCCATAATTCTTCTCTTGATGGCACCCTCGCCGGTGATCTTCGCTACAACGCAATCCTCACCTGGCTGAACCTCTCTTAATGTCTTCAACTCTGTTCCCTCCTCTATATCTATAAAACGCAGACACGCTGCGGATTATACTTATTCACGCGCTGATCATGACCTTGCGGGCCATCGTCTCGTCCAGTGCCAGTCTCGACTCCTTCACCTGTACGATCAGATTGCCGCGATTACAGGAAACGATCTTCACCTTGCCTCCGGCATAGAATCCCAGTGACTCCAGGAAATGCTGTGTCTTATCATTTCCTCCGATGCGCTGAATCTCATATTCTTCACCCTGTGTTCCCATCGATAATGGCATCATCGTACCTCCTTTACCTGATGTTGATGGCAGCGCCGAATCAAGCTTCGGTTTTCCTCTTACATCTTGCTTTTCAACACGATCTCCGATCGTATCACCCGTCCCCTGTCACATCAGACAGCTGAATTTCGGCTTTCGTCGTGCTGTGTCTGACTGCAGATGAGGCCGCCACATCTACATAGAAATATAGATTAGTCTCGTCTAATTAGATGAAGCTAACTTCACGCTAGTAAGTTAGCACTAACCTTTTTTCAAGTCAATAGCTTTCGCCAAAATAATTAGTTATATCTAACTTTCGAGGGACAGGCAGGCGGGAAGTGATGATGCGCCGGCAGATGCATTGGCCTAAGCACGGACATGGGCGCAGCACCATATCCGGCGCAGTTCTATGGATGAAAAATCGAAATCTATGTTATACTAACGGGGATTAAAGTTTATTCGTTTATAGATTCAACATTCGTTTTTAAAAGGAGTTTCGATATGAGTACGTATGCGACACATGAGTCGTCGGAGAATTATCTGGAGAGTATTCTGATGCTGGCGATGAGTCAGCAGGTGGTGCGTTCCATCGATATCGCGAATCTGCTGGGATTTTCGAAGCCGTCGGTTTCGGTGGCGATGAAGCATCTGCGCGAGGAGGGGATGATCACGGTGGATGACAATGGCTACATCGCGCTGACGGAGGCCGGAATGGCGGCGGCGAAGTCGACCTACGAGAAGCATGTGGTTCTCACGAATATGCTGGTGCGGCTCGGGGTGAGTGCGTATACGGCGGGACAGGATGCCTGCCGGATCGAGCATGTGCTGAGTCCGGAAACCTTCGAGAAGGTGAAGGAGCATTATATGCGGCTGCCGGGCGTCGAGGACAGCGCCGAGTATCAGAAGCTGCAGACGATTCAGAATTTCGTGCAGACCGTGCCGGGGCGGCAGGACTGAGTATTAAAAAAGAGGCCTTGCGGCCTCTTTTTCAGTGTCTGAATTTATCCAGCAGGCCGCGGAGGCGTTCTGCGAGGCGGATCGGTTCCGTGACGGCTTCCGCCGGCTTGTGCATGGAGGTATGCAGGAAGTAGTCCTGGGAGTCGAACGGCTCGGCGCTGTGCTTCCGGCAGTAGCTGCCGTCCGGGAGGACGAGGCTGGCCTTCGCGCTGTCGCGGAGCTGGGCATCAAGGATCCAGCGGAGCTCGGCACGGAGCTCTTCGTCCTGGATCGGGCAGGCGATCTCGACACGGCGGTTCAGGTTTCGGGTCATAAGGTCGGCCGAAGCGATGTACATCTCGGCGTCGGCACCACGACCGAACTGGTAGATGCGGGCGTGCTCGAGGAAGCGTCCGACGACGGAGGTGACGTGCACGTTCTCGGTTTCGCCGGCGACACCCGGGAGGATGCAGCAGATGCCACGGATGATGAGCTGCACCTCGACGCCTGCGCGGGATGCCTCTGCGAGCTTATCCATGACCTCACGCTCGGTGACAGAGTTCGCCTTGATGCAGACATATCCGTCGCGACCACGTGTGATCTGCTCGTCGATCTTCCGTAGAAGCATTGGCTTGATCCCGTATGGGGAAACGAGGAGGCGCTTATACTCGCCATCAAGCTTGTTCACGAGCATGTTGCGGAAGAAGGCCGACGCGTCCTCGCCGATGGTCTGGTCGACCGTCATGAAGCTGAGGTCGGTGTACATCGCGTTCGTCTTCTCGTTGTAGTTGCCGGTGCCGACCTGGGTGAGGTAGAGCGTCTTATTATGACTGCGCATCGTGATGAGGCAGATCTTGCTGTGGCACTTGAAGCCCTCGGTGCCGTAGATGACCTGGCAGCCGGACTCCTCGAGCATCTTCGACCACTCGAGGTTGTTCTCCTCATCAAAGCGGGCACGAAGCTCCATGACGACGAGGACTTCCTTGCCGTTCTCGGCTGCGCGGCAGAGGGCCTGCGCGATCTTCGAGGAGGAGGCCATACGGTAGATCGTGATCTTGATGGAGAGCACCTTCGTATTCTCGGCCGCCTCGTTCAGGAGATGCAGGAAAGGATCCACCGAATCGTACGGGTAGAACAGGAGGCGGTCACGCTGACGGATCTGCGAAATCATCGGCTGATCGCGGCGGAGATCCTCGGCCCAGCGCGGATGATGCGCCGGATACTGGAGGCGCATGGAGAGCTCCTTCGGGAGTGCCCCGATCAGACGAAAGACGTAGCGCATATTGAGCGGACACTTATCCACGAAGACTTCATGGGTTTCCACTCGGACGACGGAGGACAGGAGCTTTCGGAATTCCCCGGAGATCTGCGTGTTCAGCTCGAGACGCATGACCGCGAGGTGGTCACGGAGCTTCAGGAGCTTCGTCATCTGGTTGCGGAAATCCGCCTCGTTATCGTCGAACTTATCATCATCGAAACTGATGTCGGCGTTTCGTGTGACCGCCAGCACGCAGCTCTCCTTCACCGTGTAGGCGTCGAACATGGTCGGCAGCCAGCGAAGGAGAATGTTTTCGGTGCGCACGTAGCGCTTGCCACCTGAAAGCATCAGGAACGGAGCGGCGGTCTCCGGCATTGGCACGATTCCGATGGCCTTATGGCCCTTCTTATCCTCGAGGAGAGCCGCACCGTAGATCCGCTTGTTCGTGAGGTGCGGTACCGGATGGTTCGGTCCGATCAGGATCGGGGACAGCACCGGCAGCAGCTCCGTCTTGAAGAAGTGGTTCACGAGCTTCAGCTCGCTCGCGTCCAGCTGCTCCATCTCGACGTCCTGGATGCCGCTGCGGCCGAGCTCCTCCATCACGGCGCTGTAGATCTGTTTCTTCATCGTGAGGAGTCCCGGGATCACCTCATAAATGTGGTGAAGCTGCTCCTCCGGGGTCCAGCCGCTCTTATTATCGCGGTCGTCCGGTGTCATACGCGCGAGGTCGAAGATGCTGCCCACACGTACCATGAAAAACTCATCCAGATTGCTGGAGAAAATCGAGATGAACTTGAGGCGCTCCAATGCAGGCACCGATGGGTCGGCGGCCTCCTCGAGCACGCGCTGGTCAAAGCGCAGCCAGCTTAATTCTCTGTTCTGGGTGTATCTGTATCGTTTCTGAGTATTCTCTTGCATAAATAGCCTTCCCGTACGCCGTACCTGCTGACGAGCAGCTGCTGCGCCTGAAATAAATGTGCGATGTGCTGCAGTACCAGGATGCCCGGTACCAGGGTATGAATCCGCTCCGGTTCGAGCTTCAGGATGAGATCGATCACGGCCTTATCCCCACTGCAGAGGAAATCACAGAGACCGTCCAGCTGCTCTGCGGTGATGCTGCGGCAGTCCTCCGAGCAGTGGTAGTAGACCCGCGCGAGCTTCAGCACGGCGCGCGCCGTACCACCGACGCAGACCAGCAGCGGACGTGCCTGCTGCTCGTCCGTAAGATAGATCGTTTCTTTGATGGTTTTCCGGATCCGCGCGAGGGACTTCTCTCTCGGCAGAATCTTCTTCACACAGCGCCGGTAGAGGCTCAGTGAGCCGACCGGAAAGCTCTGGTAGTCCACCGGCTTCCCCTCGTCGAAGGTCACGATCTCCGAGCTCGCGCCACCGACGTCGAGAAATGCACCGCTCGACATAAAGAGCTCGCGCATCGCACCGGTGTAGCCGAGCAGCGCCTCGTCCTCTCCGGACAGGATCTCGACCTGGTAGCCGGTCGCCGCCTGGATCACGGCAAGTGCCTGCGCTGTGTTCGTAATGTTTCTGAGTGAGGCCGTCGCAAAGACCCGCGCGCCCTCGATGTTCAGTGTCTGAAGAATCGTCCGGAAGCTGAGCAGCCCCGCGCAGGCACACTCGATGCCCTCCGCGCTCAGTCTGCCATCCTCCACATAGCCGGCGAGGCCCGCCATGATCTTCTCACGAAAGAGAATCTTGAAATCCTGCGCATTCGTTTCATACAGTGTAAGACGGATCGAGTTCGACCCGATGTCAATGATAGCCTGTTTCATGTACTCCCCTCTCTGGCCGTGCCGGCGACCGTTCACTTTTTTCCCATTATAATCCAGTCATAGGCCAGCAAACATAAAAATATCGTCGAATTGTAAAGTTCATACTTTGGGCTATGTAAAATTTAAGTAAATTCAGTCGATAAAAGTCGTCAAAGCCCCGGAGGGCAGCCAGCGGAGTACTGTGTTTCCGCTGGCTGCCCTCCGGGGCTCTGTACATTACCTACATCATATCTCTTACAGCAATCGCGATGTCCGGGTAATTCGTGATGATCGCGGTGACGCCGGCGTCGATAAGCATCTTCATGTCGGCGCGCTCATTGACGGTCCAGACGCGGGTCTGGAGGCCGCTCGCGAGATACTCCGCGAGGAAATCCGCCATCTTCACATGATATACGGCTGGGTGGAGTCCATCCACTCCGCTCTTCGCTGCATACTCGCCCACATGCAGGATGACATCACTGAAGAGATAGGCGGTTTCGGCGTCGGGTACGATGGACTTCAGTTTCTGCACACTGTAGTGATTGAAGGACGAATAGATCACGCGATCCTTCATCCCGGTCTCCTCCACGATGGCTGCCACCTTTTTCTCGATCTCCGGGTACCAGTAGATTCCTGTTTTCAGTTCAATGTTGACTGCTATACCCGATGGTCTGACCGCGTCGAGCACCTCACGCAGGGTCGGTATGCGCGCGTCCCGGTACTTCGCGAAGCGCTCCCGGAGGACCACCATCTCCTTCAGCTCCTGAAGGGTGAAGTCCTTGACGAAGCCGCTCTGCCCGGTGACACGATCCACCGTTTCATCATGGATGACCACCGGAACGCCGTCCTTCGACAGCTGTACGTCCAGCTCGATGCCATCCGCTCCCTGTTCGATGGCGAGCATAAATGCGTCGAGTGTATTCTCCGGCGCATAGCCGCTCGCTCCTCTGTGTGCGAAAACTTCTGTCTTACTCATGTACTGCCTCTGTTTCTGTGCGCCGGACCTCCTGAGCGATGCCCGGCGCTGCCTGTTCATCTGTACTGCGCTTCCATCCGGTGCTTCGATCCGGACGCATCCGCGCTGTTTTCATCTAATCCGCAATCAGCCGTTCACAAGATTGTACTCGGTGATGGACTTGTTGATCTTATCGGCCATGTTCTGGACCGCAGTATCCACATCCTCCTTGCCGTTCAGCATTGCCTCGATCTCGGACTCGACGGTCGCACGTGCCTCCGGGAAGACGCTTAAGAGAGCGCCGCAGTACTTCGGTGAAGAATCGTGAAGCTGGTCGATCGCGGTCTCAAACTGCGGATACTTCGCGATGTTGTCCTTGAAGACCTGCTCGTCCTGTGCCTTCGTGGTGACAGGGAAGTAACCGGTCTGCTCGTTCCAGTACGCCTGCGACTCCGGAGAGATCAGGAATTTCACGAACTCCCAGGTCGCACGAAGCTTCTTCGGGTCGTTGTTGTTGAGTGCCCAGAGGGATGCACCACCGATGGAGACACCGCCCTCATCGCTGGACTTGATCTTCGGGAAGTACGCGGTACCGACCTCGAACTTGCCGTTGACGTCCTGAAGGATCTGCTTCAGGGAAGCCGTGGAGCCGAGGGTGATCGCAGACTTACCGGCAGAGAAATCTGCGAGACCGGAATCGCCGCCCTTGCCGACGATCGGTGCATAACCATCCTTGTTCAGCTTCTGCCACTCGGTGAGGATGTTCTTCGCCGCACCGTTCTGATCGAACGCGACGGCGGTTGCAGCTGCATCACGGCCGTTGCCGTTGTCTGCATACTCGAGACCCTGCTTGCCGATGAACTGCTCGAAGAACCAGCCGTAGATGCCGAGGGACATCGCTTCTGCTGCGCCGCCCTTCGTGGTCAGCTGCTCGCCGATCTGGTCGATTGCCTCGAGGCTGTCCGGAATCTCCGTGATGCCGGCCTTGTCGAACATATCCTTGTTGTAGTACATGATCGGGGTCGAGGAGTTGAACGGCATGGAGTAGAGCTGGTTGTCGATGGTGTAGTACGCAGCGAGGTTCGGCTCGATGGCGGAGACATCGTAATTGTCGGCATCGACCATGCCCTGCATCGGTACGATCCAGCCGGACTCGATCATGAAGCGGGTACCGATCTCATAGACCTGTACGAGGTCTGCACCCATGTTGCCCATCTGTGCGCTCTTCAGCTTGTTGAGGGAGTCGTCGTAGGAGCCCTGGTACTGTGCGTCCACTGTGATGCCATACTCATTTTCGTCGTTAAACTTCTTTACGAGGGTATCGATTGCCTGGCCATTGACACCGCCCATGGAGTGCCAGAAGGTGATGGTGGTTCCGTTTACGTCCTTCGCAGCTGCCATATCAACGGTCGCTGCTGCGGCAGCCTCGGTGGTCTCCGCCTCGCTCTGTGCAGCGGTCTCCGCACCTGTGGTCTGGTCGCCTGCATTGGCCGCCGTCGTCGCTGGTGCCGCATCCGTCGCGGCTGGTGTTCCGTTTCCACAGCCGGCCATCATAGCAGCGGTCATGGATGTTGCAAGCACTAAGGATAATGCTCTCTTTTTCATTTTTCCTCCTCCGTAATCGTCTGATTACGTAATGTGATGTATAGAATCGGGCGAACCCGGTGCTACCCTTTAACGGCACCCGAGAACATGCCGCGGATGAGCTGTTTCTGGCCGATGATGAAGATCGAGATCGACGGGATGATGATCATCACGACGCCGGCGATCATCAGGGTGATCGACTGGGAATCGACGCTGTCGAGCATGCTGATCCCGATCTGAACGGTACGCATGCGGTTCGAGCCGGTGACGAGCAGCGGCCACATGTACATGTTCCAGGCGTTGATGAAGGTGTAGACGGCCATCGCGCCGATCGCGGATTTCGTGAGCGGAATCAGGATCTTCACGATGAAGCGCAGGTTGCTGCAGCCGTCGAGCTTCGCGGATTCATAGAGCGACTTCGGGAAGCTCATGTAGAACTGTCGGAACAGGAAGATGCCCATCGCGGACGTCAGGTACGGGATGATCAGAACCGGGTAGCTGTCGAGCATGCCCCAGCCCGCGACGGTCAGGTAGTTCGAGATGATCGTCGCCTCGCCCGGCACCATCATGGTCGCCATGACGAGTGCGAAGAGGATGCCCTGGCCCGGGAACTCAAGGAACGAGAAGGCGAAGGCTGCGAGCGAGCAGGAAACGATCTGTCCGAAGGTGATCGTGCCCGCGACGAGGAAGGAATTCATGATGAAGCGGAGGAGCGGCACCGTGGTCAGCGCCTCCGAGAAGTTCCGAAGCGTCGGGTGCTTCGGGAAGAGGTTGAGCTCGGTGGTGAAGAGCTCGTTCGATGGCATCAGCGCGATACTGATGGCGTACAGCAGCGGGAGGAGGACAATGATGGCGAACACAACATTGGCACCCAGCCTGAGCGCGGTCCGGGCCCGGCGGCGTGCCAGGGCCTGCGCGTTCATGCGATTTTTCAGGGCCAGCAGCTCACTGGCCGACAGCTTTCCCTCCATCGGGATCGCCATGCTTTCGATCTGACTCATCAGTAATTGACCCCCTTCTTTTCAAGACGGAACATCACCAGCGTGATCAGCATGATGATGACAAACAGGATGACCGACTGCGCCGACGCACTGCCGAAGCGGTAGTTGAAGAAGGCGTCGCGGTAGATCGAGTAGACGATGACATTGGTCGACTCGTTCGGTCCGCCCTCGGTCAGGATCTTGATCTGTCCGAAGGACTGGAAGGCCTGGATGATGTTGACGACCAGGGTGTAGAACATGATCGGGGAGAGGCCCGGCAGCGTCAGGCCTGTCTCTTATACACATCTCC
>CALAOB010000150.1 GCA_937927445.1 uncultured Oribacterium sp.
CTTCGTTGCCGGTGTCACCAGCTCCTTCTCTGCCGGTGCCTCCGGCTCATCGACCTCGGCTGCCTTGCCGTGCTGATGTGCGGTTACGTGAAGTACGGTATCGGTGAGCGGTGTCTTGATGTCGAGCTTGCCTTCCTTCGCGATGTCGAGGTCACCGACGGTCAGTCTCGTGCCGACCGGGTACTTCGCAAGATCGATCACGATATGATCGACGAGGTCCTTTGGATAGCCGACGAACTCGACTTCCTCACAGGTCTTCGTCAGGAAGCCCTGGGCCTTCTCTGCATTGACGAACTCGATGATTGCCTTCGAGTGAATCTTCTCATCGTTCAGCAGCTGCTGGAATGTAACATCGACATACTGACGCTTCATGGCATCATAGTCGACACTCTTGATCAGAACGGAATACTGCGTACCATCGACCGACAGCTCCGCCTCGGAACCGACGTGGTGATCCTGGAAGAACATGCCGAGGTCCTTCTGCGTCATGATGATCGCAAGGGACTCCTTCATTGCCTTACCACTGATCGAACCGGTCGCATAACCTTCCCGTCTAAGCTTCTTTCCCTTGACGCTCAGATCTCTTGTCTTAGCCTGTAATGTCTCCATAACTACCTCTTTCTGTGGCTTCTGCCACCTGACGTAATCCTCGCCCGCGGTGGGCGCGGCAGAAACATCGTAACATCCCCGGCAAATTTCCCGCGAAAGATTTCTGCTCTTACAGGATGTAAGGGCCGTGGTGATACGGTGCACAGACAACTATCTGTAACGCCCTATATGGTAGTCCTTTTTCGGCTTGAAGATTCACCAAATCTGCATTTTTTTCGGGGGCTGTTTTCGCCATTTTTTCGGCGCAGGCTTCACAGAATCGACATATTTTCGTATGGGTTCGGCCAATGCAGGCGGCCCAGAGGGTCGTACCTGAAACGCAGTACTCCGAGCTCGGAAGACTCTCCGTATAGTTTCCGGTGCGACCTTCTGGTCCACCTGCATTATGCACGATTCAGATCCCGAAATCTTCGAGTGCCTGGTCGAGCTTCGCGACTTCGTCGTCGCTGAGGGTCCAGTCGAGGGCGTGGCAGTTCTCGATCGCGCGGGCGCGGTGCTGTGTGCCGAAGAGGGCCGTCGTGAGGAAGGACTTCTGAAGTGCCCAGTTTACGGCGATTTCAGAGAGCGGTACGCCACCGCGTGCAGCGGAGATTTCGTCCATCACGCCGAGGAGCTTCTGCGCCTTGCTCCAGCCCGGCTCCCGGAAGAACTTGTAGAAGCGGTTCCGGCTGTCCATGGTCTCATAGGTCCGGAGCTCACGGTAACGGCCGGTCAGGAGCCCGCCACCGAGCACGCCGTAGCCCATCGTCGCCATGCCGTGTGCCTCTGCGTAGCGCATCTCCACCTCACGTTCGCGCTCCAGCATGGAGTACTGCACCTGGATGAAATCGATGTCCGCATACTTCGCGGCCTCCTCCATCTGCGCCACACTGTGGTTGGAGAGACCGAGGAAACGGACCTTGCCAGCCTTTTTGAGCTCCATCATTGCCCCAAGCGTCTCTTCCGGTGTCGCATCGTCCTGCGGCCAATGCAGGATGTACAGGTCGATGTAGTCGGTCCGAAGGTTCCGAAGCGACGCGTCGCACTGTGCGAGGATGTGGTCGCGCTTGCCGCAATGCACGTACTGCCCGTTCACGAAGTCGTTGCCGCACTTCGTTGACAGGATCACGTCCTTCCGGACGCCCATCTTCTCCAGCGTCTCGCCCAGGATTCGCTCCGCCGCGCCCGCATTGTACGCCGGCGCCGTATCGAAGATGTTCACGCCCTGCTCAAACGACGCCCGGATCGCATCCATCTTCGTCTCCTCCGGATTCTGATCCCAGCCCGCACCACCGATGCCCCAGGTGCCGAGACACAGCTCCGAAACCTCCAGCCCCGTCTTACCAAAAACCTTATATCGCATGATTTTTCCTCCTCTTTAAATTAATATTCCACCAGCTCCCGGTAGCTCTCGATTACCCGCGCAGCGCCGTGCGCCCGAAGCGCCTCCGGGTCGGCGGTTCCCGCCACGGCGATGACCTTCGCCGCACCGGCAGCCACCGCGGCCTGCACGCCCGACTTCGCATCCTCGAACACGAAGCTCCGATGGATGTCCGCGTGAAGTTTCTCCGCCGCGCGCAGGAAGATGTCCGGCGCCGGCTTGCCCGGGAAGCTGTGGTCGTTGTAGGTCACCTGCTCGAGCGTGAACCAGCGCGCGAGATTGATCTGCCGGAAATAAAACTCGACATTCTCGATCGGCGACGAGGGCGCGATCCCGAGCTTCACACCCGCGGCCTGCAACTGGTCCAGAAACTCTGCCAGCCCGTCCCGCAGCCGGTAGATGTCCGCATGCGAAGTGCAGATCTCCCGGTAGGTCTCCTCCTTCTCCTCGACGAGCCGCTTCACCTCCGCGTCGCTGAGCCCCTCCCCGAGGAAGCGCCGGATCGTCACATCCGCATGAATCCCGTGGATGTACCGGTCGAACTCCTCCTCCGTGAGGTCCCGCCCGATATGCCGCTTCATAAACAGACTCCACGCCTCGTTATGGTAAATCTCATCGTTCACCATCGTTCCATTATAATCGAAAATCACTGCCTCTGGATATTCCATGATCTCTACACCTCCTGTAACAGCCGCTGCCGATGTTGACAGCCAGGCTGTTTTCTGAAATTCTGCATTGCCCGCGTTGACAAACACGCATCTTTTCTAAATTCTGCATTGCTCGCGTTGACCTATCCCTCATCGTCCCATCTTCGCCTTCACCTTCTCTGGCACGTCGATGATGCCGAAGCGGTAGAACATCGCGTAGATGTAGCTGATCCCGCGGATGTCGCCCAGGTCCTTCGGGCGCTGGATGAGTGGCTTCTCTCCTCCCGGCACCTTCCCAAGCGCCAGCATCACCGAGCTCCACGCAAGACTTTTGCTCTGCTCGCGGCGGTCGATCCAGAGCTCCCGCGTGAACTCGCCGTTCCGCCCGCGTCGCAGCTGATAGCTGAACCCGAGCCCCGAATACGTCTTGAACTGCGCGCCCGCGTAGGCCTGCGCCACGCCCCAGAGGTTCTCCTCCGTCGGTGCCGCCCGCCACTTCTTCAGCGCGCGGTAACGCCGCTGCCGCTCCGCCCCGGCGCTGATCTTCTCGACGCTGTCCGTCGCCGCGAAATACACGCCCTTCTCATAC
>CALAOB010000151.1 GCA_937927445.1 uncultured Oribacterium sp.
CTGTGCTGTGAAAATTGGGATGCTAATTGCGACTAAAACGCCGATGATTGCTACTACAACGAGCAGCTCAGCCAGGGTGAATCCCTTTTTGTTTAACTTCTTGAACATGATTTTTTCCTCCTAGATATGTTCGTTTCCCCTTGATAGGTTTGTTTGTTTATATAAAAGTGTCTCGCACGGATCACTTTCATATCGTTGTGAATGATGAGCGCCTGCTGCGCACATCTCGTTTTGCTCAGGCGACCGCTCTGCGCCTTGCCTGTGTGCCGATTCCCTGTCCGTTAGAACAAGTTGTACATGGTAAACATCGGCAGATAAATCGATATTACCAGGAATCCTGCGAAGATCGCCATCAGGATCAGCAGTGTCGGTTCCAGCATGGAGATCGCCTGCTGTATTCTCCGGTCGGTCTCGCCTGTGAAGTACTCGCCGATGACGTTCAGTGTCTGGTCGAGTTCACCGGTCTGTTCGCCGACGGAGCACATTTCCTTCAGTGTGCCCGGGAAGTACGCGCAGTTTTTCATGCAGTCCCCGAGCTGTTTGCCCTGCTCGATATGTGAGATCATGGCGGCGACGTCCTCCTGCAGGAGGTAGTTGTCGAGCACCTTCGAGGTGACGGAAACGGCGTTGTTCAGCGTCAGTCCGGACGCAAGCATCGTCGACATCGTATTGGCGAATTCTGCTGCGCCGTTCATGATATTGATCTTACCGATGACCGGGAGATGCAGCTGGATCTGTCCCTTCAGCTTCATGCCGCGTTCAGTCTTCGTGAAGAGCTTCCACGCAACCACCAGCGCCAGCACGACGATGGCGAGGAGCATCCACCATTTCGCGAAGAAGTTCGCCATCGCGATCATCATGCGTGTCATCAGCGGCAACTCACCGCCGAGGCCTTCGAAGACCTGCGCGAGCGTCGGGATGACCTTCACCATGATGATGATCAGGACGACGACCGCGACGCACACGACGAAGATCGGATACGTCAGCGCGGCGCGCACCTTCTCGCTGTTTTTCGCGCTGTTCTCGTAGTAGCGGTGCATCCGCGCGAAGGAGTTATCGAGTGTACCGGACAGCTCGCCCGCCCGCACCGTCTCGAGAAAGGTGAGCGGAAACGCGTCCTTATATTTTTCGAAGGCATGCGCGACGGTCGAACCGCCCTGCACGTCCTCTGCTACATCCAGCAGGATCTTTCGAAGCTTTTTATCATCCGTCTGTCGGGCGATCATTTCCATCGCGCGGCCGATCGGCATGCCGGATTTCAGCGTTATCGCAAACTGTGAGCACATCAGCGCCAGCGACCGGGTCTTGACCCGCGGGCTTCCGATCTCCATGTTCAGGAGTCCGCTCGCCGCTCCGCCTGTCTTGACCGGGGTGATACTCGTGATGACCGGGCACTTCTGCCGGATCTGCGCCACCGCAGCATACTCATCCACGGCCTGCACGACGCCTCTGGTTTCGCTCCCGTCCGCGGTCAGTGCTCTGTATGAATATGTAACCAAGCAGCTCCCCTCTCTCACTGATAAACCGAATTTTCGCATGCACATTACGCTGCAGAAACCACGGTTTTTGATTGCTAACTAGATTCTATCATGCCTCAAACCAAAGTCAATATCGCTATTTAGAATATTAATAATCGTTCTCGATATTCTTAATCGTAGTACGCAATCCACAAAACTTCGCGATATTTTAACTATTCAGCCAATGTCTACGCCGCTGCTCCGTCACGTCCCGCTTCGTTGCATACGCGGTCATACGCCACTTCCGCGTCGTGCCCGATGGAGGCATTGGCCTCACTCACCACGCGAGCTGCAGCTTCTTCCGGATGTAGTCGCGGTCGACGCCGGCTTCCTCGGCGGTCTGCGGGAGGATCTTGCCGTCCATCGCCATCTGGATGAGGCAGTTGTCCATCGTGATGGCGCCCTGGTCGGCGCTCGAGAGCATGAAGCTCTGCATCTGCGGCGTCTTGCCCTCGCGGATCAGGTTCTGGATCGCCTGGGTGACGATCATGACCTCCGCCGCCACGACGCGGCCGTGGCCGTTCGCGCGTACGAGGAGCTGCTGGCTGAGGACGGCCTTCAGGGTCGTCGAGAGCTGCAGGCGGATCTGTCCCTGCCGTGCCTCCGGGAACACACTCACGATTCGGTCGATGGAGTCCACGGCGCTGTTTGTGTGCAGCGTTGCAAAGACAAGGTGTCCG